>NZ_JBSWYX010000021.1:0-76652 GCF_056161345.1 Salipiger sp. ABF4_146
ACGACCGCTGCCCACAAGCCTTCTTCTCAGCAATCGCACTCGCTGCGACCGTAATCTTCTGGCTTTGAAGGAGAACGAGTCCTGAGCCTAGCTCAATGCGAATGGCACCTGCTGTGTTCGTCGTTCGATCTCATTACCCCGACAGTCTGCATCGCGACCTCGACCAGTCCGCGCGGCGAATGTCTGTTAAGCGGGCTGCAGCCGAAGCGCTTGGTGCAAGAGGTCGATGGCAACTATGGTCCCAAATCTCCTAGCGAAGTGAGATCGGATGTTCACGGAATCGCATCCACTTACTACGCCTGCCTTCCCTCATACGATCACACCACGCGCAATGAAGTTCGGCTGCCCTACTCGGCATGCCGCCCTCGCAAGACACCGCCACAACCAGACACGCAAACGGCCTCGGGTACACCCGAGGCCGTTTGTCTACTTTCTCAGTCATAATGACCTTGTGAGACGGTTAGGTCATGTCGCGTGATGCGCCACACTGGCTAAAGCCCCTCAGCCCCTCACCCACATTTAGAGTGTCCGCAACTCGAGCAGGTCATGCAGCCTTCGACCATCATCATCGAGAACTGGCCGCAGGACGGGCAGGCTTTGCCTCGCGGAGCGTCCAGCCCCACGACCTTCGCCGTCGGGTCCGCCTTCAGCCCCGCTCCTTCACCTTCGAGGAAACCGGTGGCGATGAGGTGCTTCTCGATCACCCCGCCGATCGCCGCAAGGATGGAGGGAATGTACTTGCCCTGCACCCACGCCCCGCCGCGGGGATCGAACACCGCCTTGAGTTCCTCGACCACGAAGGACACGTCGCCGCCGCGCCGGAACACCGCCGAGATCATCCGCGTCAGCGCCACGGTCCAAGCGTAATGCTCCATGTTCTTGGAGTTGATGAACACCTCGAACGGACGGCGGTGGCCGCCGACGATAATGTCGTTGATCGTGAGGTAAATGGCGTGCTCGCTATCGGGCCACTTGAGCTTGTAGGTGTGCCCTTCGAGCGATTGCGGCCGGTCCAGCGGCTCGGACATATAGACCACCTCGGCGCTGCTCTCGTCGGTCTCGGTGGCCACCGAGGGGCTTTCCGCCGGGGTCTTGTCGGCGCTTTCCGACACCGACAGCACCGAGCCGGTCACGTCGTTCGGACGGTAGGTGGTGCAGCCTTTGCAGCCGGTCTCATAGGCCTCCATGTAGACGTCCTTGAAGCCCTCGAAGGAGATGTCCTCGGGGCAGTTGATCGTCTTGGAGATCGAGCTGTCGATCCACTTCTGCGCCGCCGCCTGCATGCGCACGTGCTCCAGCGGAGCCAGCGTCTGGGCGTTGACGAAATAGTCGGGCAACTCCGCGTCGCCGAACTTGTCGCGCCACATCTGCACGGCGTAGTCGACCACCTCTTCCTCGGTGCGGGTGCCGTCTTTCTGCAGCACCTTGCGGGTGTAAGCATAGGCGAACACCGGCTCGATGCCCGAAGAGACGTTGCCCGCGTAAAGCGAGATCGTGCCGGTGGGCGCGATCGAGGTCAGCAGCGCGTTGCGGATGCCGTGCGTGCGGATCGCCTCGCGCACGTCGTCGTCCATCTGCATCATATTGCCCGAGGCAAGGTATTTCTCGGCGTCGAACAGCGGGAAAGCGCCCTTCTCCTTGGCCAGTTCGACCGAGGCGAGATAGGAGGCGCGCGCGATGCGCCCCAGCCACTTCTCGGTCTGCGCGGCGGCCTCTTCCGATCCATAGCGCAGGCCCATCATCAGCAGCGCGTCGGCTAGGCCGGTGACGCCAAGGCCGATGCGGCGCTTGTTCTGCGCTTCCTCGGCCTGCTGCGGCAGCGGGAAGTTCGAGGCGTCAACCACATTGTCCATCATGCGGATCGCCAGCGCGACCAGCTCGTCGAGCTTCGCCTCGGGGATCTCGGCACCGCTCTCGAAGGGCGTGTCGACCAGACGCGCGAGGTTGATCGACCCCAGCAGGCAAGCGCCATAGGGCGGCAGCGGCTGCTCGCCGCAAGGGTTGGTTGCCGCGATCTGCTCGACGTAGCTGAGGTTGTTGGACTTGTTGATGCGGTCGATGAAGATCACGCCCGGCTCGGCATAATCGTAGGTCGCCTTCATGATCTTGTTCCACAGATCGCGCGCCTTGACCGTGTGGTAGACCTTGCCGTCGAACTGCAGGTCCCACGGGCCATCGGCTTTCACCGCTTCCATGAAATCGTCCGTCACTAGAACCGAGAGGTTGAACATGCGCAGCCGCGCGCTGTCGGCCTTGGCCGAGATGAACTGCTCCACATCCGGGTGATCGCAGCGCATGGTCGCCATCATCGCGCCGCGGCGGCTGCCGGCGGACATGATGGTGCGGCACATGGCGTCCCAGACATCCATGAACGACAGCGGACCAGAGGCGTCGGCGGCGACGCCGGCCACATGCGCGCCCTTGGGGCGGATGGTCGAGAAGTCATAGCCGATCCCCCCACCCTGCTGCATGGTCAGCGCGGCTTCTTTGAGCATGTCGAAGATGCCCGACATGCTGTCGGGAATGGTGCCCATGACAAAGCAGTTGAACAGCGTCACCTGACGCGCGGTGCCTGCACCGGCGGTGATCCGGCCGGCGGGCAGGTACTGGAAATCCTCGAGCGCGCCATAGAACTTCTCTTCCCACGCGTCCGCGTCCGTCTCGACCGAGGCAAGCGCGCGGGCGATGCGGCGCCAGCTGTCCTCGATGCTCTGGTCAATCGGGGTCCCGTCCGCTTCCTTGAAGCGGTATTTCATGTCCCAGATCTGTTCGGCGATGGGGGCGGCAAAGCGAGTCATGGCAGCAGACTTCCTTTTTGGCTCGTCGGATGTGGTGGCGCGGCGGCAGAGTCGCGCAGCAGGTGGCAGGCCGGAGGCACTATCCGCAGCGCCCGGCCGATGCAAGAACGCTTGAAGTCAAAGACTACACGTTTTTGCGCCGCAGTCCTACCACTGCTTGAAGCCCGCCGCGCAAAGACTACAATATATATCCAACTTTTTCACGACTCTGTGGAACACACCGTGGCTCAGCACATCCATCTCATCAAGCTCAGCGTCGGCACCGAAAGCGTCAAAACGCTGGCGGCGTGGCAATCGGGCCGCGCCGCGCAAACCGCCGACGGCCTGCCCTGCCACGTCACGCGCATGTGGCCCAAGCGCGAGGCCGAACTGCTGAGCGGCGGCTCGATCTACTGGGTTTTCAAGCGGATGATCCAGTGCCGGCAGCGCATCCTGCGGCTCGATGAGGTGACCGGCAGCGACGGCACCCGGCATTGCGCCTTGGTGCTCGACCCAGAGATTCATCGCGTTGCCGCCGCGCCGCGCCGCCCGTTTCAGGGCTGGCGCTACCTCTCGCCCGACGACGCGCCGCCCGACCTGACCGAGACCCGCGCCGACGATGACGAGCTGCCGCCGGAACTGGCCGGTGCGCTGGCCGAAATCGGGATTCTCTGACGCCTCATCGCCGCAGCCGCAGCGCGTACCACAGGTAGGCCGGCACCTCGCGCAGACCGGCACGCACGCGCCGCCCCGACAGCGGCACCTTCGGCCCGGCGCTGCGCAGCGCCCACCCCTCCTGCATCACCCCCAGCCGCCGCGCCGCCAGCTTGGCGCGCGGCGCGTGGAAGCCGTCGGTGACGATCACCACCTCCCCGGCCCCCAGCGCGCGCAGCAGGGGCAGCGAGAAGCGCAGGTTCTCCTCGGTGCTGGTGGCGCGCTCCTCGCGCAGCAACGCCGCCTCGGGCACACCTTCGGCACGGCAGATGCGGGCGATCACCTCCGCCTCCGAGGGGGCATGCCGTCCGACACCGCCCGAGCCGAGGATCACCGACACTTCGCCGCGCCGCCAAAGCGCCGCCGCATGCCGCGCCCGCCGCTCCAGCGTCGGCGACGGACGCCCGCCGGCCCAGACCGCCGCGCCAAGCACCAGCGCCACGCGCGGTCCGCCCTCCTGCACCGTCATCCCGGCCCCTTCTTCTCTTCCCAAATACGCCCGCCGGAGGCTGCCCAACGCCCCGAGCCAAGCGTATTTGTGGAACAATGAAACACGCCACCCACGCCATTCAAACGAAAACGCCGCCGGGGAGGAGCCCCGGCGGCGTCATGCCTGCGCGCTCGTAAGCGATCAGTTCGGGATCTCGCCCGTCAGGCCTTCGACGTAGAAGTCCATGCCGGCCAGCACGCCGTCGTCGGCCACTTCGCCCTCTGCAAGCCAGACCGACCCGTCCTGCTTGTTGATCGGGCCGGTGAACGGGTGGTAGTCACCCGCCGCGATGTCGGCCTTCATCTGCTCGGCGGTCGCTTTCACGTCCTCCGGCACCGGGCCGGTGATCTCGCCGATGCCGACCATGCCGTCACCGATGCCCTGCCAGACGTTGTGGCTCTCCCAGGTGCCGTCGACGATCGCCTGCACGCGGTCGATGTAATAGGGCGCCCAATCGTCGATGATCGACGACAGACGCGGCTCGGGCGCGTAGTCATACATGTCCGCCGCCTGACCGAAGCCGTAGCCGCCGGCCTTCTCCAGCACCGACAGCGGCGCGGTTGAGTCGGTGTGTGCCAGCACCACGTCGACGCCCTGATCGAGAAGCGCCTGCGTGGCGTCCGCTTCTTTCGCCGGGTCGAACCAGGTCGACAGCCAGACCACCGACATCTCGACGTCGGGGTTGGCCTTCTTGGCATGCAGGAACGACGAGTTGATGCCGCGGATCACTTCCGGGATCGGGAACGAACCGATGTAGCCGATCTTGTTGCTCTCGGTCATCGCCCCGGCCAGATAGCCGGTCACCGCGCGGCCTTCGTAAAAGCGCGCCGAATAGGCCGAGACGTTGTCGGCGGTCTTGTAGCCAGTGGCGTGTTCGAACTTCACGTCCGGGAACTTCTCGGCGACGTTGATCGTCGGGTCCATGTACCCAAAGGAGGTGGTGAAGATCAGATCCGCGCCCGACAGCGCCATCTGGGTCAGCACGCGCTCGGCGTCGGCCCCCTCGGGCACGCTTTCCTGCTCGATCAGCTCGATCTGATCGCCGAAGTGCTCTTTCATCTTCATTGCGGATTCGTGGTGGTGCTGCGACCAGCCGCCGTCGTTCACCGGGCCGACGTAGACAAAGCCGATCTTCGGCACGTCCTGGGCGAAGGCCGGGGCACCGGCGAGCGCGAGGCCCATCGCGGCGGAGGCAAGAAGCGTTCTGCGTTTCATTGTGATCAGTCTCCCTGTGATCATATCGTGTTCAACACTGTCCGGCTGTCCCGGAATTGGTCCCCGCCCCGCTCAGGCAGATGCGTGGAAAGAGCGGCCCAGCGAGCCGGGCGCGCCATGCACCCCGCGGGCCGAGATCACCACCAGCACGAGGATGGTGATCAGATACGGCGACATCGACAGCAGCTCGACCGGCACATTCGTGCCCGCCGCCTGCAGGTTCAGCTGCAGCACGGTGACGCCGCCAAAGAGATAGGCGCCAATCAGCACCCCAAGCGGCCGCCAGCTGGCAAAGACCACGATCGCCAGCGCGATCCAGCCCGCGCCCGCGGTCATGCCCTCGGTCCACTGCGGGACGCGCACGAGGCTGACGTAGGCGCCGCCAAGACCCGCGCAGGCCCCGCCAAAAAAGATCGCCGCCATGCGCACGCGCACCACCTTGTAGCCAAGCGCATGGGCGCTCTCGTGGTCCTCGCCTACCGCCCGCAGGATCAACCCGGCACGGGTGTACTTGAGGAAGGCCCAGACCCCCGCCACCAGCAAAAGGCTCACGTACACCATGAAATCGTGGCGGAAGAACATCGGTCCAAGCAGCGGGATCTCGGCCAGTCCCGGGATCCACAGCTTGCCCGGCCCGGGCGCCCGCACCCCCTCGAACCCGGCGCCGACGAGGGCCGAGAGCCCCAGCCCGACCAGCGTCAGGCCGAGGCCCGTCGCCACTTGGTTCGACAGCAGGTACTGGGTGAGAAAGCCGAAGCTGAGCGAGAGCACCGCCGCGCCGAGCGCCGCCGCGGCAAAGCCCAGCACCGGCGAGCCGGTGCTCACCGCCGCGGCAAAGCCGATCACCGCGCCGGTGATCATCATGCCCTCGACCCCGAGGTTCAGCACCCCGGCCTTTTCCACCACCATTTCGCCGATCGCAGCCAGCAGGATCGGCGTTGCAGAGACCATGATCGAGGCCACAAGAAGTACGGGATCCATCAGGCCAGCTCCCTCTTGGCAAAGCGGATGCGGTAATTGGTGAAGACGTCTGTGGCCAGCAGGAAGAACAGCAGCATGCCCTGAAACAGCTGGATCGACGCCCCCGGCAGCCCGAGCATAAGCTGCGCCAGTTCGCCGCCGATATAGGTCAGCGCCATGAGCAGCCCCGCCAGCAGGATGCCCACCGGATGCAGCCGCCCGAGGAAGGCGACGATGATCGCGGTGAAGCCGTATCCCGAGTTGAAGTCGATGGTGATCTGCCCTGCCGGACCGGTGACCTCAAACAGCCCCGCCATGCCCGCCAGCGCCCCCGAGATGCCAAGGCAGAGAAACACGATCCGCGCCGGGCTGACGCCCGAGAACCGCGCCGCCCGCGGTGCCTCGCCGGTCAGCCGGATGTTGAAGCCCTGAATATGCCGCGCCATCAGCACATAGGCGGCGATGACCGCGATGAACGCGCTCACCACGCCCCAATGCAGGCCGGTGCCCGCGATCAGCTCGTCATTGAACACCGCCGGCCATTGCTTGAAGTTGCGCGAGCCGGGAAAGCCCATGCCTTCGGGGCTGCGCAGCCAGCCCGCCGAGGCCGAGGCGAGGATGTTCTCGGCCACATAGACCAGCATCAGCGACACGAGGATTTCATTGGTGCCGAACTTGGTCTTCAACACCGCCGGGATCATCCCCCAGGCCCAGCCGCCGAGCGCGCCCGCCAGCACCATGAGCGGGAACAGCAGCGCGCTCTCGGACGGGTAGAAGGCCAGCCCCACCGCGGCGCCGGTCACCGCGCCCATGATGTACTGCCCCTCGGCGCCAATGTTCCAGATGCCTGCCTTGAAGCCGATCGACAGGCCGATGGCGATGAGGATCAGCGGTCCGGCCTTCACCAGCAACTGCGGCCGCGAATAGGCGGCAAACTGCGGGTGGAACAGCGGATCCCAGAAGATGGTGCGGATCGCCTCCAGCGGCGGCTTGCCGAGCAGCGCGAACATGATGCCGCCGACCACCATGGTCAGCACCACGGCCAGCAGCGGCGTGAGGATGGTCCACAGCCGCGACGGCTGCGGGCGTTTTTCGAGGCGGATCATGCAAGGTCTCCCACCGGCGCGGCGCAGATGTCATCGGCGCGCCGTGCGTATTTGGAAAGAGAAGAAGCGGCAGGCTCGGTGCGGAAGAGCGAAACTCCGGGCTTCTTCTCTTCAAAAATACGCATCTGCGAGACCGGCCGGCCGGTGCTGCGGCGGGGATCAGGCGTCCACATGGGCCACCTCCATGTCATGCGCACCGCCCATCATCAGGCCGATTTTCTCGATGTCGAGGTCGGTCACCGCGCGCGCCGGCGAGAGCCGTCCTTCGTTCAGCGCGGCGAACCGATCGGAGATCTCCATCAACTCGTCGAGGTCTTGGGAGATCACGATGATCGCCGCGCCCTTGGCGGCCAGATCGAGCAGCGCCTGACGGATCGCCGCGGCGGCGGCGGCATCCACGCCCCATGTGGGCTGGTTGACCACAAAGACCTCGGGATTCTGCGCGATCTCGCGCCCGACGACGAATTTCTGCAGGTTGCCGCCCGACAGCGCCCGCGCGGCGGTGCCGGCGCCCGGGGTGCGCACGTCGAAGCGTTCGATCACCTCCTCGGCAAAGGCCTTCGCGCGGCTCCAGTCGATCAGCCCGCGCTGCACCAGCGTCTCGCGCCGCGCGGCGGTGAGCACCGCGTTTTCGGTCAGGCTCATATTGGGCGCGGCGGCGTGGCCGAGGCGCTCTTCGGGGCCCGACAGCAGCCCCGCATCGCGGCGCCCGATGGGGCCGCTGCGGCTGATGTCCTCGCCCTTGAAAAAGATCGCCCCCGCGGGTGCCAGCCGCTCTCCCGACAGCGCCATCAAAAGCTCGTCCTGACCGTTCCCGGCGACGCCGCCGATGCCCAGCACCTCGCCCGCGCGCACCTCGAGCGAGACCTCGCGCAGCGGCGTGCCGAAGGCGCCGGGCGCGGGCAGCGACAGCTTGTCGGTGCGCAGCAGCACCGCGCCCTTGTCGCCCGCACGTGCCTCGGGGGTGCTGAAGCTGGACCCCACCATCAGCTCCGCCATCTGCCGGGCGGTCACCTCGCGCGGGGTGCAGGTGCCGACGTTCTTGCCGAGGCGCAGCACCGTGGCCTCGTCGCAGAGCGTGCGGATTTCCTCGAGCTTGTGCGAGATGTAGAGGATCGACGTGCCTTCGGACTTCAGCTTGCGCAGGGTCTCGAAAAGGATCTCCACCTCCTGCGGCGTCAGCACCGAGGTCGGCTCGTCCATGATCAGAAGGCGTGGGTTCTGCAGCAGGCAGCGGATGATCTCGACGCGCTGGCGCTCGCCCGCCGACAGCGTGCCGACGGTGCGCGAGGGATCGAGCGGCAGCCCGTAGGTTTCCGACACCTCGCGGATTTGCCGCGCCAGATCGCGGGCTTTCGGCGGGTTTTCCATGCCAAGCTCGACATTCTCGGCCACGTCCAGCGCCTCGAACAGCGAGAAGTGCTGGAACACCATGGCGACGCCCGCGCGGCGCGCGTCCGAGGGTTTGCCGGGCGCGTAGGCAGCGCCGTCCATCAGCATCTCGCCGCTGTCGGGTTTCACCAGCCCGAAGATCATCTTCACCAGCGTCGACTTGCCCGCGCCATTCTCGCCAAGCAGCGCGTGGATCTCGCCCTTGCCGATGTCGAAGGAGACATCGTCATTGGCGACGACACCGGGATAGGCCTTGGTCAGCCCCCGGATGCTGAGAAGTGTGTCTTGCACGCCGTCCCCTCCCCTTTTTTCTGCCCCAATAGCTGCCCGGCAACGCCGATGGCAATCGCCTGCGGGTGCCGTCCGTAGATTTTTTGACCAATTGGACAAGTTATGCGTGAGATTTGCGCATCGCCATGCCCAAGCCCCTGCAGCCGCTTGCGAAAGCGCGCCCATTTGGTGTCGGACCCGATCAGCCCGGCAAAGCCGAACCCGTGGGTCAGCAGCGCGTGGCACAGCGCGAGATCCATCTCGTGGCTGTAGGTCAGGATCAGGTGATCGGCGTCCTTGGGCGCATGCGGCACCGCCAGCGCCGGGTCGGCGGCGGGCAGAACGCGCACGCCCTCGGGCACCGTGGCGGGGAAGCGCGCAAGCGCGGTGTCGGCCCATGTGATCGCCAGATCGGGCAGCGGCGCCATCACAGCCACCATGGCGCGGCCCACGTGCCCCGCACCCCAGATCCACAGCTGCCGCGCCGGGCGCGCCAACGGCTCTACCATCCATCCCTGCACCAGCTGCGGCACGGGCGCCTTGCCCTGCCCGCGCGCGCGGTCGATCAGCCGTTGCACCGCCAGCGGACGCGCGCCCGGCCCCCGCGCAACAATGTCCGCGCCTTCGAGCGCCGCCAGCGCGGCCGCATCGAACACTTCGGTCCAGAGCGTCACCGCGCCGCCGCAGCATTGCCCGAGGTTCGGGCCGAGCGGGTGGCGACTGAGGCCGGGCGCGCGCAACGCCTGCTCTGCCGCCATCAACTCCAGCGCACCGCCGCCGATGGTGCCGCTTTGCCGCAGCTGGCCATCCTCTTGCCAGACCAGCATGGCGCAGCCCACTTCGCGCGGGGCCGAGCCTGCGACCTCGGCGATCACCACGCGGGCGACGCGGCCATGCGCCGCCACCGCCGCGCGCAGCGCTTCTAGGTCAAACCCCATTCTGCACGCTCCGCACCGCGTCCAGCACCGCTTCGGGCGTCGCCGGGGCGCGCAGATCGGGATAGGCCTCGCCACACGCCGCCACGGCGTCCGACAGCGCAAGGAAGGCCGAGATACCCAGCATGAAGGGCGGCTCGCCCACCGCTTTGGAGCGGTAGATGGTTTCCTCGATGTTGCGGCCGTCCCAGAGCGCGACGTTGAACACATCCGGCCGGTCCGAACAGGCGGGGATCTTGTAGGTCGAGGGGGCGTGGGTGCGCAGCGCGCCCTTGCCGTCCCAGACCAGTTCCTCGGTGGTCAGCCAGCCAGCGCCCTGCACATAGCCGCCCTCGATCTGGCCGATGTCCAGCGCCGGGTTCAGCGAGGCGCCGCAGTCGTGCAGAATGTCGGTGCGCAGGATGCGGTACTCGCCGGTCAGCGTATCGATCACCACTTCGGTCACCGCCGCGCCGTAGGCGAAGTAAAAGAACGGCCGCCCCTGTCCGCGGATACGGTCCCAGTCAACCTTGGGGGTCTTGTAATACCCGGTCGACGACAGCGACACGCGGCCCTGATAGCACAGCACCGCCGCTTCCTCGAACGTCAGGTCGGTGCCGCCGACATGCACCTTGCCGCCCTCGAAACGGACGTTCTGGGGCTGGTCCTGATGCAGTTCGGCCAGATGCGCGGCCATGCGCTCGCGGATGGTGTCGCAGGCGGCCTTCACCGCCATGCCGTTGAGATCCGAGCCCGAAGAGGCCGCGGTGGCCGAGGTGTTGGGCACTTTGCCGGTGTCGGTTGCGGTGATCTTCACCATCTCCAGCGGCACGCCAAAGCGCGCGGCGGCCACCTGCGCAACCTTCTGAAAGAGCCCCTGCCCCATCTCGGTGCCGCCGTGGTTCAGCTGGATCGAGCCGTCCTGATAGACATGCACCAGCGCCCCGGCCTGATTGAGATGGGTGAGCGTGAAGGAGATGCCGAATTTCACCGGCGAGATCGCAATGCCCTTCTTCAACAGCGGGCTGGCCTTGTTCCACTCGGCAATGGCGGCGCGGCGCGCGGCATAGTCGCTGCTCTGCTCCAGCTTCTCGGTCAGCGCGCCGAGGATGAAATCCTCGACCGGCTGGCCGTAGTGGGTTAGCTGAGGGGCCTCAGGCACGCGCGCCTTGTGCTGCGGGGCATCCCCCGCGTCGGTGCCGGGGAGCGCCCCGCGCGAGGCCAGATCGTCGCTGTCGTCATGTGCCAGCGGCTCTGTCCCCGCGGGGACAGTTTCCGCCGCCGTCCCCGCGGGGACGAGGTCGGCGTAGTAGTTGCGGCGGCGCAGTTCTGCGGGGTCCATCCTCAGGTGATGCGCCACGTGGTCCATCACCCGTTCAATGCCGAACATGCCCTGCGGTCCGCCAAAACCGCGATAGGCGGTGGCGCTTTGCATATTGGTCTTGAGCCGGTGGCTCTCGACCCGCATGGCCGGGATGTCATAGGCGTTGTCGGCATGCAGCATGGCGCGATCGGCCACGGCCAGCGACAGGTCCTGCGCCCATCCGCAGCGGGTGTACTGGGTGAAATCCACCGCCCGCAGACGCCCTTCTTTGTCGAAACCGACGGTGTAGTCGATCCGGAAGTCATGGCGCTTGCCGGTGATCATCATGTCGTCGTCGCGGTCATAGCGCAGCTTGGCCGGGCGGCCGGTCTCATGCGCCGCCACAGCGCAGGCGATGGCCAGCGCGTTGCCTTGGCTCTCCTTGCCGCCAAAGCCGCCGCCCATCCGCCGCGTCTCGACCCGCACCGCATGCATCGGCAGGTGCAGGGCATGGGCGACCTTGTGCTGAATCTCGGTGGGGTGCTGGGTGGAACTGGAGACGAGCAGATCGCCGTTCTCCTGCGGCAGCGCCAGCGCCGCCTGCCCTTCGAGGTAGAAATGCTCCTGCCCGCCCATCTCGAGCGAGCCCTTGAGGGTGATCGGCGCCGCCTCCAGCGCTTCGGCAGTGTCGCCTTTCTCCCAGAGGATCGGCCCCTGCTCGAACCGGCTGTTTGCCGCCAGCGCCTGCGCGATGGTCAGGATGGGCTCACGTTCGTCATAGGTGATCTTGGCCAGCCGCGCCGCCTTGCGCGCCGCAAGATGGCTGGTGGCGGCAACAAGGAAGATCTGCTGTCCCAGATAGTGAATGGTGCCGTCCGACAGCAGCGGCTCGTCGTGCAGCGAGGGCGAGCAGTCACATTCGGACGGCAGGTCCTTCGCCTGCCAGACCTTCACCACGCCCGGCGCGGCGCGCACCGCAGAAAGGTCGATATCTGTGATCTTGCCGGCGGCGATGGTCGACAGGCCGAAGGCCAGATGCAGGCAATCGGCGGGCAGCGGGATATCGTCGATGTAGCGCGCCTTGCCCGAGACATGCAGCGGCGCCGCGTCGTGCGGCAGGGGTTTGGTCACGCTCATGCGGTCACCTCGCGCACGTCGGTGGCCGCGCCGAGATCGGACAGCAGGTAGCGCGTCAGCATGTTGCGCGCGGCGTTGAGGCGATACTCGGCGCTGGCGCGCATGTCGGACATCGGCTGGTAGTCCTGCGTCCAAGCCTCCCACGCGGCAACCACCGCGTCATCGCTCCACGGCTGGCCGATCAGCGCCGCCTCGACGTGGGCGGCGCGCTTGGGGATGCCCGCCAGACCGCCAAAGGCGATGCGCGCCTCGGTGACCACGCCGCCCTCGGTGCGGATCACGAAGGCACCGCAGGCCGCCGAGATATCCTGATCGAAGCGTTTCGACAGCTTGTAGACGCGCAGCCGGTCGTCTTGCCGCGGAATGCTCACCGCCTCGACAAATTCGCCGGGCGCCCGGTCCTGTTTGCCGTACGCGAGAAAGAAATCCTCGATCGGCAGATCACGCCGGGTCTCGCCCTTGCGAAGATGCAGCGTGGCGCCAAGCGCGATGAGCACCGGCGGATTGTCCCCGATCGGCGAGCCATTGGCGATATTGCCGCCGATCGTGGCCGCCGCCCGCACCTGCGCCGATCCATAGCGGCGCAGCATTTCGGCGTAGCTGGGGAAGTGCTCTTTCATCAGCGTCAGCACGCGATCCATGGTCACCCCGGCGCCGATGCGGATGCTCTCGTCGCTGACCTCGATCTGCTGCAGATCGGTGCAGCGGTTCAGGAAGATCACCTGATCCAGTTCGCGCAGCTGCTTGGTGACCCAGAGGCCGACGTCGGTGGCACCGGCCACGAGGGTGGCGTCGGGGGTCTGTTCGTAGAGGCGCGCGAGGTCGTCCAGCGTCTCGGGCGCGGCCAGCGTCGGAGGGGGGCTGTCTGCCCCCCGCTCGGCGGCGCCGAGCCCCCCCGAGGATATTTCCGTCAGGCGAAGCGGCGCGTCCTGCATCCAAGGCGGCACCGGCGCGCTCTCGGCGGCTTCGGCGGCGCGGATGATCGGCGCGTAGCCGGTGCAGCGGCAGAGGTTGCCGGCGAGCGCGTCGTCATGGCCGGTGTCGCCGTTGCGATGCGCGGTGGCCATCGACACCACGAAGCCCGGCGTGCAGAACCCGCATTGCGAGCCGTGATGATCGACCATCGCCTGCTGCACCGGGTGCGGCGTGCCGTCGGGCCCGGCGATCCCCTCGACCGTGCGCAGCGCCTTGCCGTGCAACTGCGGAAGGAACAGGATGCAGGCGTTGACTGCGCGGCTGCCGGCCCCGTCGGTGACCATCACCGTACAGGCGCCGCAATCACCTTCGTTGCAGCCTTCCTTCGTGCCGCGCAGGCCGCGCTCTTCGCGCAGCCAGTCCAGCGCCGTACGCGTCGGACACACGTCGCGCAGCACCACCTGTTCCCCGTTCAGAAGAAAGGAGATCTCCATGTTGATGACCCGCCGCCTTACCATGATCAGATCCCCGCTGCGCGCTCTCGATGCGGCGTAGAAAACGCGCGGATTTTATCGCTTTGCACACAGGCTAGGCGGGCCGCTTCGCGCTTGGCAAGGGGAAACTGCCCGTTTCGGAGGCACAGCGGCGCGCGATTGGCCGGAAATCACGGGGCAGTTGCGTCAACTTGCCCAATTGTTGATCACACACAGAGCGGAGGGCGGCAGCGCGCCTCACGCCGCCGTCAAAAAGCCGGTCAGGGCGCGGATCGCCGAGGTCATGCCAAGGATCGAGTTGTGGTCGCCCTGCTCGAGAATTTCCAGCCGACCTCCGGGCAAGGCCTGCGCAAGCTGGCGGACATCGCGGGCCGGGGCGGCAAAATCGTGGCGGGCATGCAGCACCAGCGCGGGCTCGGGGCGGGCCTCGGCCAAGGGGCGCCATGGCACCTCGGGCCGATAGGGCGCGCACAGATCGCTGACCCGCTGCTCGAAGGCCGCGAGGCATCGCCCGGAAATGCCGTATTGGCTGGTGCCGAGCCGCATCAGCTTCATCAGATCGACCGGGGTCGAGATGACCGCGAAGCGCGGGCAGGAGAAGCCTTCGTGCATGGCAAAGAGGAGCCCGCTGGCCGACACGCAATGCGCTGCCACCGCATCGTAGGGCCCGAAGCTGTCGCCGCAGGCGTGGATCGCCCGCACGATTTCGACCAAGCCGCAGCGCGTCCGGCCTTCGCGCAGGTGGCCGGGCAGTACCAGAAGATCGACCTGAGCGCCCTCTCGGCGCAGGCTTGCGATGAGGCGCACGAACTGCCGCGCGTGGCCGTCGTGCCCCGGCACGATGAGCACGCGCCGCGCTGAAGCGCCCTCAACCGCACCCGCCGCGGGATAGCGCAGCACCGCCATGTCGTCGCCGAGCGGCAACAACCGTGCATCACGCCGGGTCTTGGCAGGGTCCAGAAACGACGGGGAACTCATGTAACGCCCGGCGAGGAAGCGCCCGGTCAGGCGCGGCATGAGCCGCGCAGCCAGAGCCAGCGCCTGACGCCGCCGACCCGGCCCCGGCACAGAGGGGGCAACGGCGGCTGCATCGCCGGAGCGCGGCGACGCCTCTGCGGTCTGCGCCTCATACCCTGCCATCACGTCTCTACCCGGCCCGTTACTCACCAAAAGTTGCGTGCAATTTGATTGCGCCAACACTGCGGCGGTCGCAAATCAATTCTTTGGAATGAAGGCAGAAAATTTACGCAACTGCGACGTTGCGCGCGAAACCCCGGCACTTTGGACTTGCGGCCCGCCGCGACAACATTCGCCCGCCAAATTCATCCACCGAGGCACGGCGGCTCTTTCGCGCGGCGCGCGGGCGCAATACTCTGGCCGGCATGAGTGATCCCCGATTCATCCACCTCCGCGTCCATACCGAATACTCCCTTCTGGAAGGGGCCGTGCGGCTGAAGAAGCTGCCGGGCCTCTGCGAGTCTATGGAGATGCCCGCCGTGGCGGTGACGGACACCAACAATCTTTTCTCGGCGCTGGAATTTTCGGTGACCGCCAGCGGTGCGGGGGTGCAGCCGATCATCGGCTGTCAGGTCGATCTGCGCTACGTCGAGCCGGTGCCCGGCGAAAAGCCCAAGGCCCCCGCCCCCATCGTGCTGCTGGCGCAGAACGAGCAGGGCTACGAGAACCTGATGAAGCTCAACTCCTGCCTCTACCTGCGCGGCGACGGGCAGGAGGCGCATGTCACGTTGGATGAACTGGAGACCTATGGCGCCGGGCTGATCTGCCTGTCGGGCGGGCCGGATGGACCTATCGGGCGGCACCTGCGCGAGAACCACCGCGCCGCGGCGCAGACCCTGCTGACACGCCTGCATCAGATCTACGACGACCGGCTTTACGTCGAGTTGCAGCGCCATCCCGGCGAGAACGGCCTGCCGCCCGAGGAGCGCATCGCCGAGCGCGGCCATGTGGAGATGGCCTACGAGATGGGCATCCCGCTGGTCGCCACCAATGACGTCTACTTCCCCAAGGCCGAGATGTACGAGGCGCATGACGCGCTGATCTGTATCTCGGAAGGCGCGTATGTCGACCAGCAGGAGCCGCGCCGCCGGCTGACCTCGCAGCACTACCTCAAGAGCCCGCAAGAGATGGCAACGCTGTTTGCCGATCTGCCCGAGGCGATCGAGAACACCGTAGAGATCGCCAAGCGCTGCGCCTTCATGGCCTATCGCCGCGATCCGATCCTGCCGAAGTTCGCCGACGACGAGGTCGAGGAACTGCGCCGTCAGGCCAACGAGGGCCTGCAGGCGCGTCTGGCGGTGATCCCGCATGCGGTCTCGGTCGAGGAATACCAGAAGCGGCTCGACTTCGAGCTTGGCATCATCGAGGGCATGGGCTTTCCCGGCTACTTCCTGATCGTTGCCGACTTCATCAAGTGGTCAAAGGAACATGACATTCCCATCGGCCCGGGCCGGGGCTCGGGCGCGGGCAGCCTCGTGGCCTACGCGCTGACCATCACCGACCTTGACCCGCTGCGCTACTCGCTGCTGTTCGAACGCTTCCTGAACCCCGAACGTGTGTCGATGCCCGACTTCGACATCGACTTCTGCATGGACCGGCGCGAGGAAACGATCCGCTACGTGCAGGAGAAATACGGGCGCGACAAGGTGGGGCAGATCATCACCTTCGGCGCGCTGCTGTCGAAGGCCGCCGTGCGCGACGTGGGCCGGGTGCTGCAGATGCCTTACGGCCAAGTCGACCGGCTGTCGAAGATGATCCCGGTGGAGGGGGTGAAGCCCGTCTCCATCGAAAAGGCCCTGCAGGACGAGCCGCGGCTGCGCGAGGAGGCGCGCAACGAAGAGGTCGTCGACCGGCTGCTGACCTATGGCCAGCAGGTCGAAGGGCTGCTGCGCAACGCCTCGACCCACGCCGCGGGCGTGGTGATCGGTGACCGGCCGCTGGATGCGCTGGTGCCGCTCTATCAGGATCCGCGCTCGGACATGCCGGCGACCCAGTTCAATATGAAATGGGTGGAACAGGCCGGTCTGGTGAAGTTCGACTTTCTGGGACTGAAGACGCTGACGGTCATTCAGAACGCGGTGAACCTGATCCTGAAGTCCGGGCGCCCGATCCATGTCGCCGCCGACGGCACCGAGCTTTACGATCCGCCCGAGGGCGGCGAGAACCAGATGAACCTCATCCCGCTGGATGACGAGAAGACTTACGAGCTCTACTCGGCGGCCAAGACGGTGGCGGTGTTCCAGGTGGAAAGCTCGGGCATGATGGATGCGCTCAAGCGCATGAAGCCCACCTGCATCGAGGACATCGTGGCGCTGGTGGCGCTCTACCGCCCCGGCCCGATGGAGAACATCCCGGTCTATTGCGAGGTGAAGAACGGCCTGCGCGAGATCACCTCTGTGCACCCGCTGATCGACCACATCCTCGAAGAGACGCAGGGCATCATCGTCTATCAGGAACAGGTGATGCAGATCGCGCAGGAAATGGCGGGCTACTCGCTCGGCGGCGCCGACCTGCTGCGCCGCGCCATGGGCAAGAAGATCAAGGAGGCGATGGACGCCGAGCGCCCGAAGTTCGAGCAGGGCGCGGCGGCCAATGGCGTCGAGAAGAAGAAGGCCACCGAGGTCTTCGACCTTCTGGAGAAATTCGCCAACTACGGCTTCAACAAATCGCACGCGGCGGCCTACGCGGTGGTGTCCTATCAGACCGCATGGCTCAAGGCGAACCACGCGGTGGAGTTCATGGCCGGCGTCATGAACTGCGATATTCACCTGACCGACAAGCTCGCGGTCTATTTCGACGAGCTGAAGAACGGGCTGAAACTGCCCTATGTGCCACCCTGCATCAACCGCTCGCAGGCGAGCTTCGACGTCGTCGACGGCGAACTGGTCTACGCGCTTGGCGCGCTCAAGAACGTCGGTCTGGATGCCATGCGGCTGGTGGTCGAAGGGCGCGGCGACACGCCGTTCACCACGCTTTATGACGTTGCCCGCCGGGTCGATCTCAAGCGCGTCGGCAAGCGCCCGCTGGAGATGATGGCGCGCGCCGGTGTCTTCGATCTGCTCGACAAGAACCGCCGCCGGGTGTTCGACAGCCTCGACGCGCTGGTCGCCTATTCCGCCGCGATCCACGAACAGAAGGCCAGCGCGCAGGTGTCGCTCTTTGGCGAGGCCGGTGACGATCTGCCCGAACCCCGGCTCTCGCCGGTGCCGGACTGGTTGCCCGCCGAGCGGCTGTCGGAGGAATTCAAGGCAATCGGCTTTTACCTCTCGGGCCACCCGCTTGACGATTACATGCCCGCGCTGAAGCGGCGCGACGTGATGACGCTTGAGGACGCCACCAACAAGGCGCGCGGCGGACCGTGCATCGCCAAGCTGGCGGGCGTCGTTGCGGGACGGCAGGAGCGCAAGTCGGCCAAGGGCAACCGCTTTGCCTTCGCCCAGCTTTCGGACCCGACCGGCGCTTACGAGGTGACGCTGTTCTCGGAGACGCTGGAGAAGAGCCGCGAGTTCCTCGAGACCGGCTCGAAGGTGGTGATCACCGTCGAGGCGACCATGGAAAGCGACCAGCTCAAGCTGCTGGCGCGGTCCGTCGGGCCGGTGGAGCAGGTGGTTGCGGGGGCCGGCGCGTCGGGCCTGAAGATCTGGATCGAGGGCGCCAGCGCGATCAACCAGATCGCCTCGGTGCTCAGCCGCGCCGCCGAGCAGATGCCGAAGGCCGGGCGCGGCCCGGTGCGGCTCTGCCTTGCCGACCACGGGCTGCCGGGCGAGGTCGAGATGGATCTGCAGCAGGAGTTTCCGGTGACCCCAGAGATCAAGGGCGCGGTGAAATCGCTGGGCGGGGTGCTGGCGGTCGAGGACTTCTAAGCGCCACGTTTCGGCGCGCTGCCGCCGGTTTTCCCCGCCCTGCGAAGGGGTTGTGGATTCCCGTCCGGCAAAGGGTTAAACGAAGGTCACTCAAGGCGGCGGGCGAAACGCGCGCCGCACCCTTCGCCCGGAGCCCTGTTGTTGCGCCGCCCTGCCCCGACACCGCCGATCCGCCGCCTTGCCTGCGGCCTCGTACTGGCCATGCTGGCGGCCTGCAGCGCGCCGCGCGACGTGCCACGTCTGTCCGAGGTTGAGCTGGCCGAGAACGCCGGTCAGAGCGCGGCGCTGCCCTCGGAGGCCGAACTCTCGGAAGAGGGCGGCTTTCTCGAAAGCACCGAGACCCCGGCGCGGCGCGCCGACACGGCGCCGCAGGGCGGGCTTTTGGGCTGGCTGAACGGACAGGCGGGCACCGCCAAGGCGAGCAACGGTCCCGATGCCCGGCAGGTGCCTTTCGGCACCGCGCTGCCCTACGGCGAGATCGCCCGCGTCTGCGGCGTGCCCGACCGGCGCCTCGGCACCCCGGTCGCGCAATACCCCGAAAAGCGGCGCGGCTACGTACTCTACGACAGTCGCCCCGGCACGACCGCGCCGCGGGCGCTTTACATCACCGGCTTCGACGATGGCTGCGCCCGGCAGGTCACCGGCGCGCTGGCGCTTTTTGGCGCACCGCAGATGCACGAGCAGCTGCGCTACGGGCTGGCGGGGCGGACGCTGCCGCGCAGTTCCGTCGATGGCGCCTATGAGACCGTCAAGGCCGAGGTCTGCCGCGTCTCCAGCGGTCGGCCCTGCGGTCGCGCCATGACCCGGCTTGCCCGCGACACCGCGTTCCTCAGCGTCTATCCGCGCTTCGGCAGCACCGCTTACGTGAACATGCTTTTGCACGACGGGCGGGTGGTCGCCCTCGAACAGCACTGACGCGCAGCAAGCCCGCGCCTCAGTAGTGCGGCGGACGCTCGTCGCCGAGGATCACCCCGCCGCCGCCGTCGCTTTCACGCTGCGCCTCGCGCTCCATGAGCATCTGCACCCGGTACTGCAGCATGGCGATGTCCTTGTCCTGCCGCACCACGGTTTCGGACAGGTCATCCACCGCGCGCAGAAGATGCGCGACGCGCTCCTGCAGGGTTTCCAACTCGCTCGGCATGGCAGCGCCTCCTTCGGGCAACTTGGTGGCAATTCGCTCTAGGCTGCAGATAGGCAGGCTGGCGCGCGGAGTCCATGGGGAGAGATCGGCAGGCCCGGCGCCCTGATGGTCGGAGCCGGGCCGCCTGCTGGCAAAGCGCATGGGATTTCAGGGGGCGCTGCCCCCTCTTGGCCTGACGGCCAATTCACCCCCGGCGTATTTTCAAAGAGAAGAATAGTGGTGGTCAGTGCATTTGCTGGCGGATCGCGGCGGGCAGGCGGGCGGGCTGGCCCTCGGCGGTGATCGCCACCAGCGTGACCTCGGCGCGGAACAGCGGCTTGCCTGCGCGCTGCACCTCCTGAATGAGCCCCAGACGCACCCCGGAGACGGATTTCACCTCGGTGCGCACCACGAGGTCTTCGTCAAAATGCGCCGGCGACAGATAGTCCGCCTCGAGCCGGCGCACGACGAAGACGATGCCTTCGGCCTCGCGCAGGGCGTTCTGGTCGATGCCACGTGCGCGCACCCAGTCGGAGCGGGCGCGCTCGATATATTTGAGGTAGTTGGCGTGATAGACGATCCCCGCCATATCGGTGTCTTCATAGTAGACACGCACCGGAAATTCATGGGCCATGCGGCGCTCCCTGCTGCGGGCGACCGTGCCGCCCCTCGACCTGCGGCGCGACCCTAGTGCGGGTGCGACATTGCCGCAAGCCGTGTCGCATTTCCATTGCCCGCACATGGGATTAGCCTGCGCGCCATGATGACGATCACAATCCTTGGCGCGGCGCTCGGCACGGCGCTGCTGCTGCTCTGGCCGCGGCTCGCAAAGGCGCCGCTGTGGCGCGCCACGGTGACGCCGTTGGCGTCGATCATCGGCAGCGGCTTTCTGGTGCTGGGCCCGATCCTCGAGACAGCCTATGGCGTCTGGGCCCCGGCGGTGATGGCGGCGCTCTGCCTCGGGGCGTGGCTGTTCGGCGCCGCCGTGCGGACCAATATCGCGCGCCGCGCCGAGGGGCCGCGCAGCGCCGCCGAGGAACGGCTGGAGACCTTTGCCTCCTGGGCGCTGGCCTTCGCCTATGTGATCTCGGTCGCCTACTACCTCAATCTCTTTGGCGCCTTCGGCACCCGGCTGACGCCTTGGAACGATCCGCTGCACGCCAAACTGCTGACCAGCGCCATGCTGCTGATCGTGCTGGCGGTGGGCTGGACCCGCGGGTTCGGCGCGCTGGAGCGGATGGAGCAGATCGCCGTCGGGCTGAAGCTGGCGATCATCGCCGGGCTGCTGGCCGGGCTGGCGCTGTATTTCGCCGACAAGGTCGGCGCTGGCGCGCTGCTGGCGAACCCGCCCGGGATGTCCGGCTGGGGCGCGCTCAGCCTCGGTTTCGGGCTGATCGTGACGGTGCAGGGGTTCGAGACCACACGGTATCTGGGGGCCGAGTACACCGCCCCCACCCGCATCCGCGCGATGCAGCTGGCGCAGGCGCTCTCGGCGGTGATCTACATGGCCTATATCGGGCTCATCGCCTATGTCTTCCCGCCCGGCACCGGCGATCAGAGCGAGACCGCGATCATCGGCCTGATGGGACTGGTGGCCCCGATCCTGCCGCTGATGCTGACCGCCGCTGCGCTGGCGGCGCAGTTCAGCGCGGCGGTGGCCGACACCGGCGGCGCCGGCGGGCTGGTCGAGGAGCTGACGCGACGGCGGATTAAGGTGCGCAGCGCCTATGCGCTGCTGGTCGCGCTCGGGCTGCTGCTGACGTGGACGCTGGACGTCTTCGAGATCATCGCCTTCGCCAGCCGCGCCTTCGCGCTTTACTACGCGCTGCAAAGCGGCATCGCGGCGCTGGCAGCGCGGCGCAGCGGGCGCCGCGGCAAGGCGCTGGCGTTCGAGGCGCTGGCGCTGCTGGGGTTGGTGATCGCGGTTTTCGGCGCGCCGGTGGAGTGAGGCGCCCGGTGTTTTGCCCCGCGAGGCGGACCATCCCGGCAAGCCGCACTGGCAGCTTGCTCGTTTGTCGCTGCGCTTCCGGGCGCTGGTCGGCTGGCACCCACAGCCTGCAAACCCGGGGGCGGCGCGATTGTGAGCCCCCAGAGAAGCCTGTGCTCTCAGCGACGGGCGGGTAGACCCACACAGCCGCGCGCCTAGCCGGGGATAGCCGCGGGCCAGAGGCCCGGCGGCTCAAAGACCTTCTCGGGTGTCTTCAGGCGTCGCGGTAGATCGCGATCTGCGGCGCTTCGCCCTCGCGCACGCAGCCCCGGTACATGCCCTCGCAATTGAATGGCATCGAGATCGCACCGTCGTGCCCGATGGCGATCACCCCGCCCGAGCCGTCGTGTTCGTGCAGATCCGTCATCACCACGTGCTGCGCCGCCTCTTGCAGCGACTGGCCGAGGAAGCGCATGCGCGCGGCGATCTCGCTGCCGGCAGTGTAGCGGATGAACACCTCGCCGTGGCCGGTGCCCGATACCGCACAGGTGGCATTGTCGGCAAAGGTTCCGGCACCGGGCATCGGCGTGTCACCAACACGACCCGGCAGTTTGGCGGTCATTCCGCCTGTCGAGGTGGCGGCGGCGAGATTGCCAGAACGGTCCCGCGCGACGGCGCCGACGGTGCCGTGGCGGCGGGCCGGATCATCGCTTTCCTCGCCGTTGCGGCGCATCTCAAGCGTCTCCTGCAGCGCGTCCCAGCGTGCTTGGGTGAAGAAATACGCGCGGTCTTCGAAGGGCAGCCCGGCGTCGCGGGCGATCTGCAGCGCCATCGGGCCGATCAGCAGCACATGCGGCGTGGTCTCCATCACCGCGCGGGCCACGCGCACCGGGTTGCGCGGGCCGAAGAGGCCTGCCACCGCTCCGGCGCTGCGGTCGCGCCCGTCCATGACGCAGGCGTCCATTTCCTGCGCGCCATCGGTGGTGAAGACCGCGCCGCGCCCGGCGTTGAACAGTGGCTCATCCTCCAGCGCGCAGACGGCGGCCGTCACCGCATCCATTGCCGTGCCGTCCTGCCGCAGCACGTCTTCCCCCGCAGCCACCGCGCGCGCCAGACCGGCCGTGTAGGCCGCTTCCTTCTCGGGGGTCATCTGGGCGCGCAGGATGGTGCCTGCCCCACCGTGGATGGCGAGCGAATAGGTGCTCATGACGTTCCTTTCAGCCCGGCCTGCGCCGCGCAGTAGCGGGCGATCTCGGCGTGCGGGGCGATCCAGCAATCGCCCTTGGCGGTGATATGCTCGAGCAGTTGCTCGAGGATGAAGATGCGCGAGCGGTAGCCGGTCACATGCGGGTGCATGGTCAGCAGAAAGAGGCCACCTTCGGCGTAGGCACCATCGAACTCGCGGCGGAAAATGTCGAGTACATCCGTCGGCGGCGTATAGGGCCGCTGCGGACCGAAGCGGTTCATCACGAAATAGACCGCGTCATCGCGGATCCACTCCACCGGCAATTCGACGATGCCGGTGGGCTCGCCCGCGTCGAGGATCTCGAACGGGTCGTCGTCGTTGAACAGCGAACTGTCGTAGAGCAGCCCCATCTCGCGCGCGATCTTCAGGGTGACGGCGGAATAGTCCCACGACGGTGTGCGCATGCCGACCGGGCGGGTGCCGGTGATCTTCTCCAGCGTGTCCGCCGAGCGCAGCATCAGGTCGCGTTCCGCCTCGGGCGGCACCAGCGTGTTGCGCTCGTGGATCCACCCGTGCAGTCCGATCTCATGGCCCTCCTGCGCCAACATGCGCTGTTCTTCGGGATGCAGCAGCGCCGCCACTGCAGGGACGAAGAAGCTGGCCTTCACGTCGAAGCGGTCGAGTACCTTCTTGATCCGCGGGATGCCGCGCCGGGTACCGTATTCGCCCCAGCCCAGCCGGGCGATCGAGGTGCCGCCGTCGCGCAGTTCGTTGGTCTCATGGTCGCTGTCGAAGCTGAACGCCACGGCGCAGCGCGCCCCGCCCGGCCAGCTTTCGGGCAGCAGGCTGCGCCCGGCCCGCACCTGTTCGACCATGTCGCGCCATTGTGCTTCTTCCCATTCATACGGCTCGCTCATGCGTGACCTCCGTCCACGGACAGCACCTGCCCGCTGATCCATTCCGCCGCGTCCGAGGCCAGAAAGGCCACGGCGTTGGCGATATCGTCCGGGCGCCCGAGGCGCCGGGTGTGAATTGCGTTCAGCACGGCGTTCTGGCGCTCTTCGCCAAACGCCTGCCACTGTTTCTCGGTCGAGGGGTTCGACAGCACGAAGCCCGGCGCCACCGAATTGACGGTGATGCCCTGCGGCCCAAGTTCCAGCGCCAGTTGCCGGGTCAGCCCGACCAGCGCGTGTTTGGCCGAGGCGTAGGCCTGAATGCCGGTGAGGCTGGGGCGCAGCCCGGCGCCTGACGAGATGGTGATGATGCGCCCGTTGCCGCGCGCCCGCATGCCCGGCACCACCGCCTGCGCGCACCACATGGCGGCATCGACATTGGCGCCGAAGATCGCGTGCCAGTCCTCTTCGCCGATCTCGTCGATCGGACGGCCGACCTGTCCGCGCACCCCGCCGGCCGAGGTGATCAGAACGTCGATCTTTCCATGCTGCACCAGCACCGCCTCGACGGCGGCGGCGGCACTGTCCCGGCTGCCCAGATCGGCGGCGTGGCGACTGATGCCGTCAGCCTCGAGCGGCGCCATGCCCTCCATGTCGATATCGAGCGCGGCCACCGTCGCGCCCGAGGCGGCGAACCGCCGTGCGATGGCCGCGCCGATGCCCTGCGCCGCGCCGGTGACGGCGACGGTCTTTCCTTCGAAAGTCAGGTGCATATCGGCAGCATCTCCGTCACCAGATCGGCCGATTGCGCGCGACGGCCTTCTTCGATGTCGTGGATCAACGCGACCATGCGGGCGATGGCAGAGACATCGACGCCATGCGCCCGGCCCAGCTCGACCATGATGCCGATCTGCGCATCCACCTCGGTGCGGCGCTTGCGCACCGCCAGATCGCGCCAGATGCCGGAGTGGGTCTTGGCGGTCTTGCGGTTGTGGGCCACCATCTTGTCCATCGAGGCGTCGATCGCCGCACGGTCGGCGCGGCGGAAGGCATCGGGATCGAACCCGTTGAAGCCAAGCGGCGTGACCCCCTCGGCGGCGGCCAGCGACATCACCTCGTGGCCAAGCCGCGCGTAGACCTCGCGGTGCTCGGGGCGGGCCATGGCATCGGACATGCTGTCGGGGGTCAGCGCGGTGCAAAAGAGCAGCGCGCCATAGCCCATCTTGCCCCAGAGATAGCCCCAGATATTGTCGGTCAGCACCGCCTCGGGTTCCAGAACCGAGAGCAGCGCATGCACCTCGCGCGCCCGGTCGGTGATCTGCCCGTCAAGCTCGCCCACCGCCACGGCGGCGCGATTGCCGAACAGGATGCGCCCCGGCTCCAGCCAGTCGGCGCCGTAGTTGACGAAACAGCCCACGGTGTTCTCGGCCCCGATGCGCGCCGCGATGGCCCGCTCGTTGAGACCGTTCTGCGCCGAAACCACATAGCCGCCCGGTGCCAGATGCGGGATCAGCATGTCGAGCGCCGCCTCGGTGATATGCGCCTTCACCGCAAGGATGATGCGGCTGTAGCGCCCGGTCAGGTCTTCGGGGGTGCTGGCGGGCAGAACCTGCGTGAAGGTCTCGACCGGGCCTTCGATGTGCAGGCCGGTGGTGCGCATCGCCTCGACGTGTGCGGGCACGATATCCACCATATGCACCGCATGCCCGGTGCGGGCGAGATAGGCGCCGATGATGCCGCCGATGGCGCCCGCGCCCCAGATCAGGATCGGATCATCGCTCATGCCCAGTCCCCTTCCAGCAGCGCGCGGGTCTCTGCCACAGCGGTGGCCCAGAGCCGGTCGGTGTCGGCCTCGGGTTTCTGGTAGACACCGCCATAGTTGCCATCGCCGATCAGTGCGCGCACGCCGGCGGCGTTGCGGTCGCGAAGCCGGTCGAAGGGCACGAAGGGTTTCTGCTCGGTTGGCAGATCGCGGCCCGGCAGGCGGGTCCACGGGAAGTTCTCCATCCAGCTGGCGTGGCTGGCCACCGGATCGATCTCTTGCACGCAGGCCCATGTCTTGGGTGCGCGCCACCAGTCATGGAACCGGCAGCGGGCGCCGGGGTTGGCTTCCATCCACTCCATCGTGACCGGCTGGACCGGGCTGTTGCCGCCGTGGCCGTTGACGATCAGGATGCGGCGAAAGCCCGTGGCATATAGGCTGTCGAGAATGTCGCGCAGCAGCGCCGCATAGGTCGAGAGCTTCAGCGTGACGCTGCCCGGAAAGGCCATGAAATACGGCGTCAGCCCGTAGGCCACAGCGGGAAATACCGGCACGCCCAGCGGCTCGGCGGCATCGGCGCCCACCTTCTCCGACAGGATCGAGTCCACCGACAGGCTGAGGTAGGCGTGCTGCTCGGTGCTGCCAAGCGGCAGCACGCAGCGGTCATCGGTCTCGAGGTATTTCTCGATCTCGAACCAGTTGCTTTCGGAAATCTTCACGTCACTCTTCCTTCTGTGCGCCCAGACGCAGACGGGCGGCCTCGATCGCTGGGAGGAGCTCGGCCTTCACGGACTGGTTGTCTGGGGTATGTCGGTACTCGAACGCGGCCTGTCCGGGTGCCAGATCGGATCGCACGTAATCGGCGCCGGTGGCGTAGACGAGCACGCTGGCGCGCGCCATCAGCGCCTCGGCCCCCGGCTCGCCGCGCACCGCCATGGAGACATCGGACACATGCGGCGCAAAGCGCCGGATCCCCGCCTTCATGATGGTGACGAACTCTGGGAAGTACGAATAGCCGACCACGCGGGCGTCCGAGGGCAGCGAGGCCAGCGCCACCCGCGTTGCCTCGTCGGGGATCAACGTCAGCCCACAGACCTCGGCCTGCGGGAAAAGCTCGCGCGCGGCGCTCAGCAATGTTCGCGGCGCGAGGACCACATCGACCGCCTGCGGCACGCTCTTGCGCACCTCCGACAGCACCGCGACGCGCAACTTGTCGCCCTCGCCCAGCTTCGGACGCAGCGCGGCGGCATAGGCTTCGGTGGCATCGTGAAAATTACCCAGCATCAGCAAGCGCAGCGCGCGCCGCGGACGGCACTGGGCCGAGGCCACCCGCGTGGCGATATCCGCAGCGCTGAAACCGCATTGACGCCCGACCGCGAGCAGATCGCCGATCAGCGCGTCAAGCTTTCGCAGTTGCGCCGCGTTGCCCACCGAGGCGCCAGGCGCCACGAAGGTACCAGAGCCGACCCTGCCCTCGATGTGCCCGGCGTCCTGCAGCGCGGCGTAAACGGTACTGACAGTGACCGGCGAGATCCCGAGCCGGGCCGCCATCACCCGAACCGAGGGCAGACGCGCCCCGGCGGGTAGCTCGCCGGAGGCGATCCCGAACTCCAGCGCGCCGCGCAATTGGACCGATACAGATACCGAAGACCTTCGGTCGATCGCCTCGGCGAGCCGCTCCAGCGATTGATCGAGCTGTGCCTGTTTACCATTCATGCCGTGACAATGCATTAGAACACTTACACTGCCAAGTGCTATATGTCGCCCCGCCTAAAATTGAAGCCGCCGGTCAAACCCGCACCTATCCGTCACAACATTATCTTGACCGTATCAGATTCCGTCGACAGTGTTACTCTATCAAATAACACAACAGGGAATTCAACACATGACGAGAGCGACCCTAAAGTCCGCCGTCGCGGCCCTGGCGCTGCTGGCCGCCGCCCCCATGGCGATGGCCGAAGATCTGGTGATCGGCCTGCGCGCCGGCCCGGATTCCATCGACCCGCATTGGTCCACGCTGGGCAGTCAGGCCGAAGCGCTGCGCCATATCTACGACACGCTGGTCGACGTCGACGACAACCTGCAACTCAAGCCCGGCCTCGCCGTGTCGTGGGAAGCGGTCGATGACACCACGTGGGACTTCAAGCTGCGTGAAGGGGTGAAATTCCACGACGGCAGCGACTTCACCGCCGAGGACGTGAAATTCTCGATCGAGCGCATCCCCGAGGTCACCGGCCCGATGTCGATGACGCTCTACACCAAATACGTGGACAGCGCCGAGGTGATCGACGACCACACGCTGCGCATCCACACCAAGGGCATCGCACCGGCGCTGCCGAACGATTTCACCCGGCTTTTCGTGGTGCCCTCGGAAACCGGCATGGAGGCGGGCAACGAAGAATTCAACTCGGGCGCCAAGGCGATCGGCACCGGCCCCTACACCTTCGTGTCGTGGCAACCCAAGGGCGATCTCGTGCTCGAGAAATTCGACGACTACTGGGGCGGCGCGCCGGTCTGGGACAACGTCGTGCGCAAGGAAATTCCCGATGATGCGGCCCGCGTCGCGGCGCTGCGCTCGGGCGAGGTCGACCTGATCAACTACGTGCCCGCCTCGGACTATCTGGCGATGCAGAACGACTCCGATCTCGAGACTTTCATCTCCGACTCCGTCTACATCCTGAACGTGCAGCCCTCGGTGGTCGACGACGAGCCGCAGCCGATCACCATCGACGGCGAGCCGGTCGACGGCAACCCGCTGCAGGACGTGCGCGTGCGCAAGGCGCTCGATCTGGCGATCAACCGCGACGTGCTGGTCAACGTCGTGCTCGAAGGTCTGGGCACCCCCGCCAACCAGTTGATGCCCGAAGGTTTCTTTGGCTACACCGACGAGCTTGGCGCGCGCGAGTATGACATCGAGCAGGCCAAAGCGTTGCTGGAGGAGGCCGGCTACCCCGACGGGTTCGAGATCGACTTCACCTGCACGAACAACCGCGTGCCCGGCGATGCCGTGGTCTGCGAGGCGCTGGCGCAGATGTGGTCGCGTCTTGGCCTGACGGTGAACGCGCAGGCGCTCAACGGCACGGTGTTCTTCCCCGCCGCCGCCCGCAAGGAATACACGATGGCCATGTCTGCTTGGGGCACGCTGACCGGCGAGGCCGCCTACACCTACGGCGCGCTGGCCCACACCCCGGATGAAGAAAAGGGCTTTGGCAACTTCAACCGCACCGGCTACTCCAACCCCGAGTTCGACGAGGTCTTCGACAAGGGCGCGCAGACGCTCGACCCCGAAGAGCGCCGCAAGCTCTACGAGCAGGCGTCTTACATCGCGATGGAAGACCGCGCGCTAATCCCGACGGTTATCCTGCAGACGGTCTGGGCGGCGGAAGAAGGCACGCTGAGCTTTGCGCCGCGCGTCGATCAGGAGACCCGCGCCTACGAGATCACACCGGCGGAGTGACCGCCGGCGGGCGCCCCGGCGGGGCGCCCATGCCCCCTTCCGCGCGGCGGCTGCGGCAGCCGCGCGTCTCCTTCGACAAGAGGCCCACATGCTAGGATATCTCGTCAGGCGCCTTGCGCAGGCCGTGGTCGTGGTGTTTGCCATGTCGATCATCGTCTTCGTCGGCGTCTATGCCATCGGCAACCCGATCGACGTGCTGATCGACCCCGGCGCCACGCAGGAGATCCGCGCCAAGCTGATCGCCCAATACGGGCTCGACCAGCCGCTGTGGCGCCAGTATTTCACCTTTCTCGCCAATGTCGCCCAAGGCGATCTGGGCACCTCGATGGTCTACAACATTCCGGTCATCGACCTTGTCTTCTCGCGCCTGCCCGCGACGCTGGAGTTGGTCTTCGTCTCGGTCTGTATCGCGACGTTCATCGGCATCCCGGCCGGCCTCTATGCAGGCTACAAGCCGGGCAGCCTTGCCGCCCGAGCGATCATGGCGCTGTCGGTGCTGGGCTTTTCCGTGCCCACCTTCTGGATCGGCATGCTGCTGATCATGGCGTTCGCGGTGAACCTCGGCTGGCTGCCGTCGGGCGGACGCGGTGGCGTGGGCAGCCTCTTCGGCATTCCCACCTCGCTGGCCACCGCCGACGGCTGGACGCATGTGGTCATGCCCGCGCTGAACCTGTCGCTGTTCAAGATGGGACTGCTGATCCGCCTCACCCGCGCCGGCATGGTCGAGGCCATGCAGACCGACTACGTGAAGTTCGCCCGCGCGCAGGGCCTGCCCGACCGGCAGATCGTCTTCAGCCACGTGCTGCGCAACATCTCGATCCCGATCGTCACTGTCTTCGGGCTGGAACTGGGCTCGACCCTCGCCTTTGCCGTGGTTACCGAGAGCGTCTTCACATGGCCCGGCGTCGGTAAGCTGATCATCGACTCGATCCTGCAACTCGACCGTCCGGTGATGGTCACCTACCTCGTACTCGTGGTGATCCTCTTCGTGCTGATCAATCTCGTGGTCGATCTGGTCTACGCCCGCCTTGATCCGCGCGTACGTCTGAAGGGGAACGCCTGATGTCCGACACCGCCCCCCTCGCCCAGCCCTCGCTGCCGCTGCCCGCAAGCCCCGGGGCCGAAACCCGCGCCCAGCGCCTGCGCAACTTCTGGGCCGACTACCGGCGTTCGCCGGTCGCCGTGGCCTCTCTCGGCGTAATCATCGCGCTGATTTTCGTGTCCTTCGGCGCGCCGCTGGTGTCGCCGCAGGACCCCTACGACATGGCCGCGCTCGACTGGATGGACGCTTTCCTGCGCCCGGGTGAGACTGGTTCGGGCGGCTACAGCCACCTTCTGGGCACCGACAACGCCGGGCGCGACATGCTCTCGGCGATCTTCTACGGGCTGCGCACCAGCTTCGTGATCGGCCTCTCGGCGGGCGCGTTGGCGCTGCTGGTCGGCATTTGTGTCGGCCTCACCGCCGCCTATTTTGGCGGCAGGATCGAGAGCCTGCTGATGCGCATCGTCGATCTGCAATTGTCGATGCCCGCGATCCTGCTGGCGCTGGTGCTGGTGGCCATGCTGGGACAGGGCGTCGGGCAGATCATCCTCGCGCTGGTGGTGGCGCAATACGCCTATTTCGCTCGCACCACCCACGGCGCTGCCACCGTCGAGCGCAGCAAAGACTATATCGAAGCCGCCCGCTCGACGCCACTGCCGACCTGCCGTGTGCTGTTCCGCCACCTGCTGCCGAATGTGCTGCCGCCGCTGATCGTGGTGGCCACGGTGCAGGTCGCCAGCGCCATTGCGCTGGAGGCGACACTATCCTTCCTCGGCGTCGGCCTGCCGCTGACCGAGCCCTCGCTGGGCTCGCTGATCTCGAACGGCTTCAAGTACATCCATTCGGACCGCTATTGGCTGTCCATCTATCCGGGGATTTTCCTGATGATCACCGTGGTTGCCATCAACCTCGTCGGAGACCAGGTGCGCAGCGTGCTCGACCCGCGAGGCCAGCGATGAGTGCCGCGCTGGACGTGCGCGGGCTGACCACCCGCTTCGACACCCGCAAGGGCCCGGTCACCGCCGTCAACGACGTCAGCTTCTCGGTCGCGCCGGGCCGCATCATGGGGCTGGTCGGCGAAAGCGGCTCGGGCAAGAGCGTGACCGGCTTTTCCGTGCTCGGGCTGGTTGACGCGCCGGGCGAGATCACCGGCGGAGAGGTCTTTGTCGAGGGGCAGGACCTGCGCGCCCTGCCGCCCAACGCGCTGCGCCGGATGCGCGGCAGCAAGGTCTCGATGGTGTTTCAGGACCCGATGATGACGCTGAACCCGGTGCTGCGCGTTGGCGATCAGATGGCCATGGCCGTCCGCGTGCACGCAAAGATGAGCAAACGCGCGGCATGGGAGCGCGCGCGACAAGCGCTCGAAACGGTGGGCATCCCCGCCCCCGCCGAGCGGCTGCAGGCCTATCCCCACCAACTCTCGGGCGGCATGCGTCAACGCGTCGCCATCGCGATGGCATTGCTGCATCAACCGGCGGTGATCATCGCCGACGAGCCCACGACGGCACTAGATGTGTCGATCCAAGGGCAGATCCTCGCCGAAGTGCGCCGCCTCGCCGACGAGACCGGCACGGCGATCGTCTGGGTGACGCATGATCTGGCCGTGGTCTCTTCGCTCGCCGACGACATCGCGGTCATGTACGCGGGCCGCATCGTCGAAAGTGGCACCGCCGAGCAGGTGATCGAAGCGCCCCGTCACCCCTATACGCGCGGCCTGATCGAAAGCGTGCCGAGCCTGCACGAGCCGGGCCGAAAGCTGCCGCAAATCCCCGGCTCCACCCCGCAACTGTCCAACCTTCCCTCGGGCTGTTCGTTCCGCCCGCGCTGCGCCTTCGCGACCGAGGCCTGTGCCAGCGCCCCGCAGCTGCACGAGGCCGATGGCCGCCGCGTGCTGTGCCATCACCCGCTGGAGGCCCAATGAACGACGCGTTGCTGAAAATCGAAAACGTCTCGAAGCGGTTCAGCCGCAAGCCCGGTCTGCTGGGGCGCGGAATCGAACGGCTGTCGGGTCGCACCTCGGAAAGCACCGTGCACGCGCTTACCGACGTCTCGCTTGAGGTCGCGCGTGGCGAGGTGCTGGGTGTTGTCGGCGAGTCCGGCTGCGGTAAGTCCACACTCGGGCGGATCGTCTCGGGCATCTACGCCCCCACCGATGGCGCGGTCACCCTAGGCGGGCGGCCCGTGGCCAAGGGCGGTGACCGCGACATTGAAAAGCTGACCACCCGCGTACAGATGATCCATCAGGATCCTTTTGCCAGCCTGAACCCGCGCATGAAGGTGGGCGAGACCATCTCGGAGGGACCGCGCGTGCATGGCATTGTCGCGCCTGCGCATCTGCGCGCCCGTGTTTCCGAATTGCTCGAACAGGTGGGACTGGAGGGCGCCTACGCCGGGCGCCTGCCGCATCAGTTCTCGGGTGGGCAACGCCAGCGTATCGCCATCGCCCGCGCACTGGCGATGCAACCCGAGCTTCTGGTGCTGGACGAGGCGGTGGCCTCGCTCGACGTCTCTATTCAGGCGCAGGTGCTGAACCTGTTTCTCGATCTCCGGCGCGAGCTTGACCTGACCGCGTTGTTCATCAGCCACGACCTTTCGGTGGTCCGCCATGTCTGCGACCGGGTGGCGATCATGTATCTGGGCCGCGTCGTGGAACTGACCAGCGCGGCACGTCTCTACGCGCAGCCGCTACACCCCTACACCAAGGCGCTCTTTGCCTCGGTCCCGACGCTGGGCACCGGCCGCGCGTCCTTCCATCCGATCAAGGGCGAGATCCCCTCGCCGCTTGATCCGCCGAAGGGCTGCGCCTTCCATCCCCGCTGTCCGCTTGCCGGACCCCGCTGCAAGACCGAGACCCCGCGCCTGACCGAACCAGAGGCGGCGCATTCGGTGGCCTGCCACCTGCACGCTGGCGGCACTGGCACAAGCGAGGCCGCCGCATGACCCCCCAACCGCGCAGCCCGCGTTGCGCGGCTGAATGATGTGCTGTGCAGCGTCAATGCGCTGCACTGGGACGCACGGGGGATGATGCCGCGCGGCGGCGCCGAAAGCCGCGGCCAACAGATCGCCACGCTGATGGGCATCGCTCGCGAGATGCTGCTCGATCCGCGGATGGACGACGGCGCGCCGCAAGAGCCGTGCAGACCTGTTGGCCGCGCTCGGGCAGTAAACCTCGGACCCCGGCGCCTGTATGGCCTACCTGCCGGATAGGTTCGGCTGACGGTCACTGCGCGCCTCAACCGGTGTAGCGCCCGACCTGCGCGTCAAAAACCTCGAGCAGCGCCTCAAGGTCCGGCCCCAGCGACATGCCGCGTGGCCGGATGATCGCCAAGCGGAACAGTGCGTCGGTGTCGAAGGGCCGCGCCAAGCCGCCCTGCGCCTCATGCGCCTTCGCGGTAAAGGGATCGACCAGCGAGACACCCAGCCCGCGCAGCACCAGCGCCGATACCAGCGTCGACAGATGCGATTCCACGATGACCTCCGGCGCCGCGACCATCTTGCCGAACTCGCGCTGCAGGAAGGACCCCGTGGCGGTGTTGGCGCTGTAGCCAACCACCGACTGCCCGGCGAAATCCTCGAGCCGCAAAAGCTCCTTTTCGCCAAGCGGGTGGCCCGGCGGCAGGATGCAGACATATTCCAGCTCAACCGTGCGGATCAGATCAATGTCATGCTCGTGCCGGGTCGGGGAGGTAAAGCCCAGCTGGCTCTGCCGCGAGGCGACTTGCCGCACCACGTTGTGGGTCTGCATCGACTGCAGCGACACGCGGAACTGCGGGCGCTTCACCAGCAGATCAACCAGAGTATCGGGCAGCAATGAATGCGCCAGCGCGGGCATCGCCGCCACCGTAACCGTGCTGCGGCGGCCCAATCGGATCTCGGTGGCGGTCTTTTCGATCGTCGCGAGGCCGACAAAGGATCGCTCGACTTCGACCGCCAGTTCCCGCGCCTCGGGCGTCGGAACGATCTTTCCGCCGAAGCGGGTGAAGAGTTGCAGCCCGGTCCGCTCTTCGAGATCGCGGATCAGCCGGCTCACCGCGGGTTGCGAGACGTTCATGATCTCGGCAGCACCCGACACGCTGCCGCTTTCGAGAACGGTTTTGAAGGCTTCGAGCGCGCGTTGAGACAGCATGGCATAACATTTCCGGATGAAGGTCGCTGTATTTGTTATTTGATTTATAACGTCGAATGCAAGGAAACTGGCGCTCGAAACAGATATTTCTGCCACCGAAAGAGCCCCGTAACCGCTTATGTACATGCGAACCGAGCCGGTCAGGACACCGATCACATTTACCTTCGAGGGCCGATCGATCAGCGCTGACGCTGGTGAGAGCCTCGCCGCCGCCCTGCTGGCCGAGAACGTGGGATCCTTCCGCGATACCCCCGTGAGCGGCGCGCCCCGGGCGCCGTTTTGCATGATGGGCACCTGCTTTGACTGTCTGGTGACGGTCGACGGCGTGCCCAACCGGCAGGCCTGCATGACCGAGGTGCGCGACGGCATGGTGGTGTCCCGCCAGAAGGGGGCTGCATGACCCGTCAGAACCTTTGCATCATCGGTGCCGGCCCGGCCGGCATGGACGCGGCGGTTGCGGCGCGGCAGGCCGGGCTTTCGGTCACCGTGCTCGACGAGGCCCCACGCCCCGGCGGGCAGATCTATCGCGATATCACCCGTGCGGACGACGCCCGGCTGAAAGTCCTCGGCCCAGACTATGCCGCAGGCCGCGCCCTGGCCAACGTGTTCGCCGCCAGCGGCAGCACGTATCTTTCGAGCGCCACCGTCTGGCATGTGGAGCAGGACGCGGCGGGCTACGCGCTGTCCTACTCGCAGAACGGCGCTTCGCAGGTGCTGCGCGCGGATGCGCTGATCGTCGCCACGGGTGCCGTCGAACGGCCCATGCCCCTGCCCGGCTGGACGCTGCCCGGCGTCACCACCACCGGCGCGCTGCAGATCCTGCTGAAGACCGCGGGCACCATCGCCGAGGACGTGGTGCTGATCGGCTGCGGCCCGCTACAGTTGCTGCTCGCCGCGCAGATGGTCGCCGCGGGCAAGCCGCCGCGCGCCATACTCGAGACAGTGCCGAGGTCAAACTACCTGCGCGCGCTCGCTCAGCTTCCCGGCGCCTTGCGCGGCGTGGGCTATCTCACCAAGGGCATGGCTCTGCTGCGCAAGGTGCGCGCCGCGGGCGTGCCGATCCACACCGACGTGCAGGACATCTCGCTGGAGGGCACAGACCAGCTTGAGGCGGTCAGCTTCACGACCGGAGGGCGCAAACAGCGCATCGAGACCACAACTGCCGGGCTGCACCACGGTGTGATCCCAAACCAACAAATCACCCGGCTGATGCGCTGCAAGCACGTCTGGAATACCGCGCAGCACGCCTTTCAGCCTGTCACCGACAGCTATGGCGAAACCTCGCTGCCCGGTCTTTACGTGGCGGGCGATGGCGCGAGCATCCGAGGCGCCCGCTCGGCCGCCCTGGCGGGCCGGATCGCCGCGCTGCGCGTCGCCGAGAAAGCCGGGCATCCGGCGTCTCCGGACCTGCCAAGGTTGCGGAAGGAACTGGCGAAGGATGCCGCCGTGCGGCCCTTCCTCGAGACGCTCTATGCCCCCTCCGCGCAGGCGTTCGCGCCGCGCGATGACACGCTGATCTGCCGTTGCGAAGAGGTGACCGCCGGACAAATTCGCGCCGCGGCGAAGGCCAATGCGCCCGGTCCGAACCAAGTGAAATCCTTCCTGCGCACCGGCATGGGCCCCTGTCAGGGGCGCGTGTGCGGACTGGCGGTGACCGGGCTTATTGCCGAAGCCTCGGGGCGCAGCCCCGACGAGACCGGCTATTTCCGCATCCGCCCCCCCCTGAAACCGCTGTCCCTGTCAGAACTCGCCGCTTTCGAGCCCGACACGGAATGACGTCGGGCGCGGCATCCGATCTGCTGGTGATTGGCGGCGGGCTGCACGGCTGCGCCGCCGCCATGTTCGCGGCCGAGCGCGGCCTGCGCGTGACCCTTCTGGAGAAGGACAGCGTGGGCCGTCATGCCTCGAGCGCGAATGCAGGTGGGGTGCGACGCCTCTGGCGCGATCTGGCTGAAGTGCCGCTGGCCAACCTGTCGATGCAGATGTGGCACCGGATGCCCGAGATTGTCGGCGACGACTGCGGTTTCCAGCCGGTGCCGCAGGTCAAAGTCGCCGAAGGCGACGCCGACATGGAGTTTCTCGCCGCCCGGGTTCAGCGGATGCGCGCTGCGGGCCATACGCATGAACGGCTGGTCGACCGCGCGGAATTGCGCGCGTTGCTGCCTGCGGTGTCCGCGCATTGCACCGGCGGACTGATCTCGGATGACGGGTTCGCCATGCCTGCCCAGACCACCGCCGCCTTTGCCCGCCGCGCCCGTACGCTTGGCGTGACCATCCGGGAGGGCGCGGCGGCAAAGACGATCACCCACAGCCGCGGCCTCTGGCGCGTCGAGACACAATCCGGCTGCCACACCGGCGCCAAGCTGCTCAACTGCGGCGGCGCATGGGGCGGAGGGATCGCCGCGCAGCTCGGCGAGACGGCCCCGGTCGAAGCCATCGCGCCGCTGATGATCGTCACCCAGCGCATGCGCGGCTTTTGCGATGCGGTCGTCGGCGTGGCGCGGCGGCAGCTCTCGTTCAAGCAGATGGCCAACGGCACCGTGGTGATCGGTGGCGCCCGGCTGGGTCGCGTCGACCCCGCCCGCAACCGTACCGACATCGACTTTCGCGAGTTGCGCCTCACGGCGCGCACCGCGCAGGAGATTTTCCCGATCATGCGCGGTGCCGTGGTGCAGCGCGCGTGGTCGGGCATCGAGGGGCGCACGCCCGACCGGCTGCCGATCATCGGGCGGTCGTCACGGCGCGAGAGTGCCTTTCACGCTTTTGGCTTTTCAGCGCACGGCTTCCAGCTTGGCCCGGCAACCGGCGCGCTGATGGCAGACCTGATCGAGACAGGGCGGCGCGCCCCCGAGCTTGCCGCCTTCGATATCACCCGTTTTTCGGCCCCGGCCGAGACAAACCCAAAACCAAGGAGACTTGCATGATCACCCGTCACATTCAGGGTAAAATCCACCACCGCATCGTCGAGCACGGCGATACCATCTACATCGGCGGCCTCGTGGCCAGCGACAAAAGCAAGGACATGAAGGGCCAAGCCGAAGAGATCTTCGGCAAGCTCGAAGACCTGCTCGCACAGGCTGGCAGCTCGAAGGACAAGCTGCTGTCGGTGACCATCCATTCCGCTGCCTTCGATCAGAAAGACGCCTTCAACGCGGCATGGACCGAATGGCTGTCGCCCGAGAGCTTCCCGGTGCGCGCCTACATCGGCGGCGCCGAGCTGTCGAAGGGCACTCTGGTGGAGATCACCACCATCGCGGCGAAGTAAGCGCCGCACCAAAGTTACCTCCCTGAACTGCCCCCCGCCCTGCGGGGGGCCTTTTTTGTGCTCACGCCCGCGCCCGCTGAGGTGTGGACGACGCTTGGCACGGCACAAAAAGACGCCCTCCGCCGCAGCGGAGAGCGCCATACTGTCCCTCGGGGCAGGCTGCCTCAGACGCGGCCCAGAGCCATTTCGAGCATCTCCTTGCCGTAAAGCTCTTCGGCTTTTTCGGGGCTCATCCGCCCGTCACGCAGGTCGCGGCCAAGCTCCGCCGGGTCCCGTTCGGCCGGAGTGCCATAGCCGCCGCCGCCGGGCGTCTCGAGCCGCACGCTTTCGCCCGTCCCAAGGCTGAGACCGGCGATCATCGGGCTCAGTTCCTCGGCGTGGTTGCTGCCGGGGTTTTTCACCAGATGCGCCTCGCGCCCGACGCTGCCGCCCTTGGCCCCCGGAGCGCCCTCGCGGTGGCCATCGGAGCGCGCGGTGAAGATCACCCCACCATTCGGCGCCGAGATTTGCCGCGCGATGCCCATGCCCCCGCGATAGCGGCCTGCGCCCGAGCTGTCCTCGACCAGAGCGTATTCATCGACCAGCAGATCATACTCGATCTCCAGCGGCTCGATCGGCAGGTTCGAGGAGTTGGTGACATGCACGTGCACCCCGTCCATGCCGTTGCCGAGCGCCCGCGCGCCTGCGCCGCCGCCGATGGATTCAAGATAGACATAGCCCTCGTCGCGGCCCCGGCGCTTGCCGGCAAAGACCATGACCGGAACGATGTCCTGCCCCGCCGCCTGTCCGCGATCTTCGGGCAGTAGCTGCGAGAAGGCCCCGATGAGGGCGCGCACCACCTTGTTGCAGGTGATCGAGCGGGCGCCGGTGGCCGCGGGCTGGCGCGGGTTGAGCAGGCTGCCCTCGGGAGCCGAGATCTCGACGCCGTCGAACATGCCCGAGTTGGGCAGCAGGTAGGGATCGAGCAGAGTCTTCACCACATAGTAGACCGACGCGTTGAGCGCCGAGGCCACCACGTTGAGGCCGCCGCGCGCCTGCGGGCCGGTGCCTTCGAAATCGACGATCAACCGGTCGCCCTTGACGGTGACGTTGGCCTGGATCGGCACTTCGACCGGGCCGATGCCGTCGCTCTCGATCTTGGAGTGGAAGCTGGCGGTGCCATCGGCCATTTCAGAGATGCGGTTGCGCAGGCGCTGCGCGGTATAGGCGAAGAGGTCTTCGACCAGCGCGTCGACCTTGTCGGCCCCCAGCGTGTCGGCCAGCTCGCGCATCAGCCGCGCGCCGCGCTCGTTCGCTGCCGCCTGCACCTTGATGTCGAGCCAGCGTTCCTCGGAAGACCGCGAGTTCAGCGAGATCATCCGCAGCAGGTCTTCGTCAAGCTCCCCCGCGCGGAACAGCTTCATCACCGGCAGGCGCAGGCCCTCTTCGAAGATCGAGGTTGCGCCGCCGTGGATCGAGCCCGGCACCGTGCCGCCGACATCCGAGTGGTGGCCGATGTTGGCGGTGAAATAGCGCAGCCGCCCACCCGCGAACACCGGGGTGATCACCGAGATGTCGGGCGTGTGCGTGCCCCCGGCAACATAGGGATCGTTGCAGATGAAGACGTCACCCTCGACCATTTTCTCGATCGGATAGGCCGCCAGAACGGCGTTCACCGAGCCCATCAGGGAGCCGAGATGCAGCGGGATGTGGCTGGCCTGCGCGATGAGCCGGCCATCCGCCGAGAACAGCGCAACCGAGCAGTCCTTGCGCTCTTTGATGTTGGACGAGAAGGAGGCCCGGATCATCGAGGTGCCGATCTCGTCGGCGACCGCGAGCAGCCGGTTGGTGAAGACCTCCATGGCGATGGGGTCGGAAAGGGCGGGTTTGCCAGTGTCGCTTTTGGGTGCGTCGCTCATGGGTCAGACCTCGATGATCATGGTGCCCGATCCGTCCACGCGCAGCCGCTGGCCGGGCTCCACGATGGTGGTCGAGGACATTTCCTGAATGATGGCCGGGCCCTCGACAAAGGGGCCGACCGGAAGGCGGGCGCGCTCGTAGATGGTGGTCTCATACCAGCCACCCTCGAAATACACCTGCCGCGCGCCGAGCGTCGGATCGCCCTCGGTCGCGGCGTAATCAGCATCCGGCGCGGCTGCCGAAGCGCCCTTCACCGAAAGCCGCAGGTTGACGATCTCTACCGCGCGGTCCTCGATGTCGTAGCCGTATTCCTGCCGGTGCGCGGCGCGGAACCCTTCGAGGAAGGTGTCATAGGCCGCCTCGGCACCTTCCAGCGTGACCTGCACCTCGTGGTTCTGCCCGTCGTAACGTGCGTCGACCACATATTGCATCGAGCGGCGGTCTTCCGGAACGCCCTCGCCTGTGAGCCAGTCCTCGCCGTCCTTCAGCATTTCCTTGAACGCCGCGCCGATGGCGGGCCAGCTTTCCGGCGTGGCGTTGGACACGCCGGTGCGCACGAAATCAAAGCCGACGTCTGACAGCAGAATGCCGCGGGCGCACATGGTGCCGGGTTGTGCCGGAACGATCACCGATTTCATGCCGGTCTCCACCGCCACGGCAGCAGCGTGCAGCGGGCCCGCGCCGCCGTAGGCAAAGAGCGCGAAGTCCTGCAGGCGGTGGCCCTTTTCGGTCGACACGGCGCGGATCGCGCGGCCCATGTTCGCGACGGCGATGCGCAGGATGCCCAGCGCGGCCTCTTCGACGGTCAGACCCAGCGGCTTGGCGATCTGTGTTTCGATGGCATCGCGCGCCGCCTGCTTGTCGACCTGCATGCGGCCCGACAGCAACGTGTCGCTGTCCAGCCGCCCAAGCACGAGGTTGGCGTCCGTGGTGGTCGGCTCGGTGCCGCCCTGCCCGTAGGCCACCGGCCCCGGATAGGCGCCCGCAGACCGCGGACCCACCTTCAGCGCACCGGCATCGTCGAGCCCGGCGATCGAGCCGCCGCCCGCGCCGATCACGTTGATGTCGAGCATCGGGCAGCGCACGGGGTAGTCGGCCACCAGCCGCGAGGTGGTGAAGGCCGGACGTCCGCCTTCGACCAGCGACACGTCGGTAGAGGTGCCGCCAACGTCATAGGTGACGATGTTCGGATAGCCCGAGATGCCCGCGACCTTCGCCGCGCCGACCACGCCAGCCGCGGGACCGGACAGACAGGTGCGCACGGGGAAGCTGCGCACGGTGTCGACCGACATAAGCCCGCCGTTGGAATGGATGGTGCGCGGCGCGTTCTTGATGCCGATGTCGGCAAGGCGCTGCAGGAAGCGTTCCAGATAGCGATCCATGCGCGGGCCGACGTAGGCGTTGATCACCGTTGTCGAGAAGCGCTCGAACTCGCGGAACTCGGGCAACACCTCGGAGGAAATCGAGACATAGGCGTCGGGCAGGACCTCACGCACGATCTCGGCGGCGCGGCGTTCGTGGCGGCCATCGCGGTAGGCGTGCAGGAAGCAGATCGCCACCGCCTCGGCCCCGGCGTCGCGCAGCGTTTCCGCGGCGGTGCGCACCTCGGCCTCATCAAGCTGCTGCAGCACCTCGCCGTCGGCGTTCAGGCGCTCGGTCACTTCCAGTGCCATGTAGCGCTCGACCAGCGGCTCGGGCTTGGTGATCGCGTAGTCGTAGAGATGCGGGCGGGTCTGCCGCCCGATCTCGAGCACATCACGTGCCCCCTTGGTGGTGATCAGCCCGGTGGGCACGCCGCGGCGCTCGATCACCATGTTGGTGGCGACGGTGGTACCATGGCCGACGAATTCGAAGTCTTCGGGCGCGACGCCCAGTTCCTCGACATAATGGCGCAGGCCGGTTTCGATCGCCTCGGAGGGATCATGCGGGGTGGAGGAGGTTTTGAAGTGGATGGCCTTGCCGCTTCCGGTCTCAAGCGCCGTGAAGTCGGTGAAGGTGCCTCCCACATCGAAGCCGATACGGTACATTGGGTTAGGTCCTTTGCAATCTGCGCCTTACTGAGCCGTCGGCATCAGCAGGTCGGGAAGGAAGAGCGTGATCTGCGGCACGAAGGCGACAAGCAGCGCCACCACGACCATCGCGAGATAGAACGGGGCCAGAGATCTCGTGAGTTCGCCCATGCCGACGCGCGCCACCGTCATCACGGTGTAGAGCACGAGGCCGACAGGCGGCGTGATGGTGCCGATCATCATGGTGACAACGACGGTGACGCCGAGGTGCACGGTGTCGATGTCGAAGCTGCTCGCGATGGCCAGCAGCGTCGGCACCAGCAGCACCAGCGCCGCAAGCACCTCCATGAACATACCGACGACCAGCAAGATCACGATGACCAGTGCGATGGCCGCGGCCTTCGACACGAAGAGGTCTTGCATCATGCTCACCAGCTCAATCGGCAGGCGCTGGATCGAGATGATCCACCCGAACACCGCCGAGACCGCGATGATGAACAGCGTCGAGGCAGAGGTGCGCACGGTGCCAAGCAGCGCCTCGACGATCATCGCGCGCTCAAACCCCATGGAGATCGAGCCGATCACCAGAATGTAGAGCACCACGACAACCGACGCCTCGGTCGGGGTGAACACCCCGGCAAGGATGCCGCCGAGCAGGATCACCGGGGCCATCAGCGCCGGAAGCGCGCGCCAGAAGGCATGAACCACTTCCGAGAAGCCGGCACGCGGCAGGCGCGGCCCGTCCTCGCGTCCCGTCTTCACCAGGACAAAGATGATCACCATCAGGGCAAAGCCGGTCAGCAGCCCCGGCAGCGCGCCACCAAGAAACAGCCGCCCAACGGATTCCTCGGCGAGAAAGCCATAGACAACCAGCGTGATCGACGGCGGGATGATCGGCCCCATGGTGGCCGAGGCGGCGGTGACCGCGGCAGAAAAGCGCTTGGAATAGCCCGCCTGCTCCATCGCCTTGATCTCGACCGAGCCAAGGCCACCAGCGTCGGCCACGGCCGAGCCCGACATCCCGGCAAAGAGGATCGAGGCCACCACGTTCACATGCCCCAGACCGCCGGTGATGTGGCGCACCAGCACCCCGGCGAAGGTGAAGATGCGCTCGGTGACCCCCATACCGTTCATCAGGTTGCCGGCCAGCAGGAACATCGGGATCGCCAGTAGCGAGAAACTCTCAATGCCGCCCGAGGCGCGCATGGTCAGCTGGATCTCGGGCAAGCCCGCCATCAGGATGTAGATCGCCGAGGTCACAAGCATCGTGTAGGCGACCGGCAGGCCGAGGATCAGCAGGCCGAAGAAGAGGATCAGAAAGATCGCGGTGGTCATGTATCGGCCTCCACCTTCCGACCGCGCAACTCGCCCCAGATCGCCTCAAGCGCGAAGAGGATCGTCATGGCGGCACCGAGCCCGAAGGGCAGAAGGATCAGCATGAATTTCGAAGTGAGGGGCCCGTTCGGCACGGTGCCGAACTCGAGCCGCGACATCAGCGGCTGCAACTGGCGCACTTGCGTCAGCACATAGGCCAGCACGGCGATCACCAGCACGTGCAGCACCACGCGCAGCACCTTGTGTGCGGCGGGCGGAAGGAGGCTCGACATCACGTCCAGTCCGATGTGGCCACCTTCACGGTAGACGAGAGCCGCCCCGAGAAAGGTCATCCAGATCAGCGAGATCTCTGCGATGTCGTCGGTCATATGCACCGGCGCGTTGAACACATAGCGTGAGACGATCTGGACGCTGAGCGCCCCGATGATCGCCACCGCCAGCGCCGCGCAGAGCCACAGCGTGGCCCGGTGCAGACCGGAAAATAGCTTGGTCATGGCAGGGTCCGGGGAGTTGAGGTCGCGGGCCGCCTTCGGCCCGCGAGGGTACTTCAGGCGTTGCGGAGGATCACTTCATCGCCTGAATCTGGTCCCACCAGCCTTCGGGCAGCAGCCCTTCTTCCTCGAAGGACGGCACCGACTCCGCGACCTTCGCGGCAAACTCGGCGCGGGTGTCAGCGGACATGTCGCAGAAGGTCACGCCTTCGGCCTCCATGGTCGCGCGGTTCGGCGCGGTCTGCTCTTCGACCAGAGAGACGAAATAATCCCCGGCGTCCTCAGCCGCCTGCGTGACGATGGCCTTGTCCTCGTCCGACAGTTGCTGGAACGAGCTTTCGGCGATGTAGACCGAGTTCTGCGGGTACATCATTTCGGCTTCGGTGACATAGGGCAGCACTTCGTAGAACTTGGACGAATAGATCTGCTCACCCGCGCTCTCGGCCATATCGGCAACGCCTTGGCTGAGGCCCATGTAGGTTTCCCCATAAGAGATTGTCACCGGCACGGTGCCCACGGCTTCCCAGCCAGCGATGAACATCGGCAGACCGGGCGCGCGGACGCGCCGGCCAGCAATGTCCTCAGGGCTTTCGACGCAGGCCTCTTTGGTCAGGAAGACGCGCGGCAGGCGGAACCAGTTGGTGGCGAGGATGCGCACGTTGAAATCATCGCGCAGTTCGTCATTGAGCCCCTGCGCCAGATCGCTTTCCATGAATTTCAGGAAGTGCTCTTGGCTCTCGAACACGAACGGAATGTCGACGACGCCGAACTCTTTCACGAGGTTCGAAGCGTTCGAGCCCGACGAGATGTAGCCGTCCTGCGCGCCGGCCGACATCGCTTCGATCTGTGCCGGGCCCGAGCCAAGCTGCGAACCTTCGTAGAAATCGACGGTGACGCGGCCTTCGGTGCGTTCGTTCACCAGTTCGGCAAAGTGCTTGGATGCCTGCGTCACAGGGGCGCCCGGGGGGTTGATGCCGCCGAAGGTCAGGCTGACCTGCGCGCTGGCTGCCGAGGCGCCAACCACACCTGCGGCGGCGAGAGCGAGAAGGGAGAATGCTGTTTTTTTCATGGGGTCGTTCCTGTTGGACTTTCAGTTCTTATGCAAATCGTTGCGCGGTGAAGCTGTTGAATTCAGGCGGTCTTTGCCCGTTCATGATCCACTGCGCCAGCGGCCCGCGATGCGCCGGGGCCAAGGTCACGCCAGAATGGGTCGTGGCCACGAAGATCCCCGGATGCGTAGGAGATTCATCATAGACGGGGTTGCCGTCAGGGGTCAGGACGCGCAGCGCGGCCCAGCTGCGGACCACCCGCAGGTCTTTGATTGCCGGCAGCAGCCGCACCGCCCGGCTTGCGAGCTGGCGGATGCCTGCGCCGGTCGATTGATCCTCGCTGGTCTCTTCTTTGGTATCGCCGATCATGATGGTGCCTTCGGGCGTCTGCCGCAGGCCCGAGGTCAGCGCCGGCAGGATCGGGGCGCTGCGTTCGGTGACAAGGATCTGCCCCTTCTGCGGGCGCACCACGTCGGGAAAGCCGAATGGCCGCGCCAAATCGTTGGTGGCCAGCCCGGCGGCGATCAGCACACGCGGCGCCCGCGCCGTCAGCCCCTCCGCCGTGACCGTGTACCCGCTGCCGGTGCTGTCGATCGCGCTCACCGCCACGTTCGACAGCAGCGTCGCCCCCGCCGCCTGCGCCCCGAGGCTGAGTCCGCGATAGAGCGAAAGCGAGTGGCATGCGCCGTCCAGCGATGAGATCGACGCGCCGCAGACTTCCGGCCCGACGCCGGGCATGATCTCGGCCAGCTCATCGCGGCGGATCATCCGGACGTCGTCCCCCGGCAGATCATGCGCCGCGACGCGGGCAACGGTGTCGGCACGCTGTGCAAACTCCTGCTCGGTCAGGCAAAGGTGCAGCCCGAGACCATGTTCGTAATGGGTATCGACCCCGGCGAGAGTCTTCAGTTCTTCTTCTAGGTCCGGCCATGCCCGCACGGCGGACCGCGTCCACGTGGCATAGTCGCGGCTGCCCGCGCCCTTGCTCTGCGCCCAGACAAGCCCGAAATTGCCGCGACTGGCGCGAAAGCTGGTGTCAGACGCATCGAGGATCAGCACACGCGCGCCGTCTTGCGCCATGCCAAGCCCGGCAGCCGTGCCGACAAGGCCGCCGCCGACCACGATGATGTCCCAATCGCCCAGATTTCTCACGTCTTGCACACCTGTTCCCTCGGAGTTCACCGGGGATTAAGGGTTGCCGCGCGTCATAATACAAATATCAATACCTTCAATTGCGATCCACTTTTGTTATATCTCGGTCTGAGTGCGCTCATGGCACGCAGAGCCAATGCCGCACCTCGTACCACGCCAAATGGCGGCATCTGCTCAAGTTGCGTGCAGCTGCATCGCTTGGGGAAAACTATTCCGCGAAACCCGATCCCATGCGCGATGACCGCGCGTGATGCAGGCGGCCTTCCCCCACAAACCGCAGCGCGAAGGGCAAGACCACGCATATCGCAGGGCGCGGGCGCTTTTCGTTGGTGCCAGCGTAACGTCTCCAAGACGGCGCCGCACATCGCTCCATAAGAAAAATCTCTAGTGTCAAAAAACTTTTGAATTGGACGGGCCGGGGGTCCCCCCGCTCACACTCGTCCGCATGAAGCCGCAGCAGGCCTGACCGTCCGAAGCCAGAGGCACAGATGAACTTTCCCTTCCCCCAGCGCGACCATACCGGCGAACCCGCCTCGGAATTGTCAGCCCCGGCATCGTCAGCCCGGCAGCACGCTGGCCAGCCGCGGCATAAGGGAAAGATGCGTCTCGACAATGGACAAAGCCCGCGGCTCGTCATGGTCGGTCAGCGCCGCCAGCAGATCGCGATGCTCGCGCTCAATGGCCTCGCTCTTGCCGAAGCCCTTGCGCAGCGACAGCATCGCCAGCCGCGACAGCGGCGCCTGCAGACCATCGTAGACCGACGCGAGCACCGTGTTGCCCGCCGTCTCGACCAGCGTCTGATGAAACAGCCGGTTGTTCTCGAGACAAGCGAGCAGGTCCGTCGCGGGCGTCGCTTCATGCGCGTCGCACAGTTCGACCAGCCGATCCGGCACGTTGCGCCGCTCGCGGCAAATCTTGATCACCGCCTGCGTCTCGACCATCAGCCGAACCTCGTGCAGATCGCGCAGTTCCGCCGGTGTCATCGAGCGGACCATGGCGCCCCGCCGGCGGTGCAGATCGATGTAGCCTTCGGCGGCGAGACGGTTCAGCGCTTCTCGGACCGGGGAGCGCGACACGCCGGTCATCTCGCAGGCGATGGCCTCTTCAACGAATCCACCGGGCGGGAAATCTCCATTGAGGATGCCAGCGCGAATCGCGGCGTAAGCGTGATCGCGCGCCGACAGGCGCAGCGGCTCGGCCTCCTTGCGGTTTCCTGCAACAGAATGTCTGTTCATTCATCTCTCCCCTCAGAAAATGCCCGAACAGGACATCTTTCGCCCGAACAGTCTCGACAGGCGGAACCAATCACTTCTCTATGTATACGTGAAGTACACGCAAGAAAGGCACCCCAGTCATGAAGGACGTAGCGGCAGATTCTGGAACCGACGCAACGTGGCGGGTCGGGGTCGACTCGGGGGGCACCTTCACCGACGTGTGCATGTTCAACGAGGGCAGCGGCGAGATCGCCATCTGGAAGGTCTCGTCCACGCCCGATGACCCGTCGCGCGGCATTGCCCAAGGCGTCGAGGAAGGTATGCGCGAGCGCGCCGGTGGCGGGGCCGACCCCGCGTCGGCGATCGCGTATCTTGGCCATGGCACCACCGTGGCAACCAATGCGCTGATCACCCACCGCGGTGCCCGCGTCGGTCTGCTGACCACCGAAGGCTTCCGCGATCTGCTGGAAATCGGCCGCCAAAAGCGGCCAGACCTTTATGATCTCTTCGCGGAAAAGCCGCAGACGCTGGTGCCGCGCGAGTTGCGCTTTGAATTGCCCGAGCGCATGCTGCACACCGGCGAAGTGCACAAGCCGCTTGATGAGACCGCCGTCCGCAAGGCCGCGCAAGCGCTGAAGGCAGCAGGCGTCGAGGCCGTGGCGATCAGCTTCCTCTATGCCTTTGTGAACCCCGAGCACGAGCGCATCGCCCGGCGCATCGTCGAGGAAGAACTGCCCGACGCCTTCATCTGCGCCAGCCACGAGATCGCGCCGGAATTCCGCGAGTTCGAGCGCCTCTCGACCGCCACGGTCAATGCCTACCTCGGGCCGATCATGCACCGTTACATCAGCCGCCTGTCGCCGCGCCTGAAGGACCTTGGGCTGCCGATCCCGCCGCACCTCACGCAGTCCAACGGCGGTGTGGTCCGCTTCGAGGCTGCCGCCCTGACGCCGGTGCGTGCCGTGCTGTCGGGCCCGTCCACCGGCGTTGTCGCAGCGCAAGTGATCGGCAGCAGCGCCGGGTATGACGACATCATCACCTTCGACATGGGCGGCACCTCGTCCGACGTGGCGCTGATGGCCGCGGGGCAGACCACCCAGACCAACGAAAGCATCGTGCACGGCTATCCGATCAAGGCACCGATGCTCGACATCCACACCGTCGGCGCGGGTGGCGGGTCCATCGCCGCGATCGACAGCGGCGGCCTGCTGAAAGTTGGCCCGGAAAGCGCGGGCGCCGATCCCGGCCCGGTGTGCTATGGCCGCGGCGCCACCGAGCCCACGGTCACCGATGCCAACATCGTGCTGCAGGTGCTCAACCCCACCCATCTGCTCGACGGTCGTATGGAGGTGCGCCGCGATCTGGCCGTCGAGGCGCTTGGCCGCATGGCTGACCAGCTTGGCATGGAAACCATGGACGTGGCGCAGGGTATCATCTCGGTGGTCACCGCCAATATGGCCAAGGCGATCCGGGTGATTTCGGTGCAGCGCGGGCACGATCCGCGCGGCTATGCCCTGATGGCCTTCGGCGGCGCAGGGCCGCTGCATGCGGTGCGTCTGGCGCAGGAACTGGGCATGGCGCGCGTGATCATTCCGCGCACGCCCGGAACGCTCTGCGCCATGGGCCTGCTGCTGACCGATCTGCGCGCCGACTTTTCGTCCACCCGCATTCTTCCGCTTGAGGACGCCAGCCTCGCGCCAATCGCCGAGGCGCTCGCCGAGGTCGAGGCGGAAGCTGGCGCATGGTTCGAGGGAGAGGCGATCGCAGCCGACAAGCGCCGCAGCACCCGCCGCATCGACATGCGCTACGAAGGCCAGAACTACGAGCTGTCGATCCCGGTGCCCGAAGGTCCGCTCGACGCGGCGGCACTGAAGCTTCTCGAAGAGCGCTTCACCGAGGCTCATACCCGGCTCTACGGTTTTGCCGTCGAGGGCGAGCGCATTCTCTGCGTCACCTTCCGCGCCGAGGCGCTGGGGCTTGTGCAAAAGGCCGCCCTGCCCGAGCGCCCGCTCGGCGACGCCGATGCCTCGGGCGCCATCATCGGCAGCCGCGATGTCTGGTACCCCGAGACCCGCGACTTCACCAAGACAACACTCTACGCCCGCGACCGCCTCGCCCCCGGCATGACCTTCGAGGGCCCGGCGATCGTCGAGCAGATGGACACCACGACGCTGGTCCCCCCGGGGGTACGCGCCAAGGTGGACAAAACCGAAAACCTCATTCTGGAGGTAACCCGATGACCCAGAACGCCACCACTCACACACTCGATCCGATCACGGTCGAGGTCATCGGTGCGGCGCTTTCTTCGATCGTGGAAGAGACCGGCGAGGCGCTGGTGCGCGCCTCCTACTCGACCAACATCAAGGAGCGCCGCGACTGTTCCACCGCCCTCTTCGACCGCGAGGGGCGCACGCTGTGTCAGGCCGAGCACATCCCCGTGCACCTGGGCAGCTTCCTCGACTTCATCCCGATGGTGCTGGCCGATCACGACCCGGACGAGATGCAGCCTGGCGATGTGTTCGTCGGCAACGACGCCTACCGCGGTGGCGGCACCCACCTGCCCGACATCGTGCTGGCCGAGCCGATCTTTGTTGCCGGCGAACTGGTCGCGTGGACAGTCAACCTTGCGCATCATTCGGATTTCGTCGACCGGGCACATGCGCACATCTATCAAGAGGGTCTGCGCATCCCGCCGATCCGCCTATACCGCGCTGGCAAACTGCAAAAGGACGTGCAGGAGCTGATCTTGCTCAATTGTCAGGTCCCGCGCGAACGCCTGTCGGACCTGCGCGCACAGATGGCGGCCAACCGCGTCGGCGTGCAGCGTTTTCAGGAACTTTGCGAGCGTCATAGCGTGGACACGGTGCTGGCCTCGGGCGAGGCGCTGCTGGATTACGCCGAACGCAAGATGCGCGCCGGCATTGCCGCGCTGCCCGACGGCAGCTGGCGGTTCGAGGACGTCTTCGACAACCTTGATCTGGACGCGCCGCTGCCGCTGGCGGTCACCGTCACCGTCGCGGGCGACGAGATCACGCTGGATTTCGAGACGCCGCCGCAACTGCGCGCCGGGATCAACATGACGCGCACGGCGCTGCTCGCCACGGTCTATTACATCGTGAAATCGGTGATCGATCCGACGGTGCTGCCCAACGCCGGTCTCGCCCGTCCGATCACCGTCAACGCGCCGCATGGCTCGGTGCTCAACTGCGCCCACCCCGCCGCGGTGAACGGCCGCGTGCAGACCTGCCAGCGCGTCGCAGACCTGATCATCGGCGCCTTCGCACAGGCGGTGCCCGAGCGCGTCTCGGCCTGCACCAACTCCAGTTGCACCGTCGCGCTGTTCTCGGGCACCCGGCAGTCCGGCCCCGAGGCGGGCAACTACTGGGTCTATCTTGAAACCATCGGCGGCGGCGGCGGTGCCCGTCCGCACGCCGAAGGGCTCGACGGCATCCACGTGCATGCCACCAACACCTCGAACCTGCCGGTCGAGGCGCTGGAGCTGGAATATCCCCTGCTTCTGGAGCGTTACGAACTGGTCGACGGCTCGGCAGGAGCCGGCAAGCATCGCGGCGGCATGGGCCTGCGCCGGGTCTACCGCGCCACCGAAGACTGCATGGTGCGCGTCGACATCTCGCGCAACCAGTCCCGCTCGTGGGGCCTGCAGGGCGGCGGTGAAGGCGGCCACGGCAGCTATGTCACCAGCCCCGAGACCGAAGCCTTCGACCGCGGCAGCGGCGTACTGCGCGCGGGCGAGTGGCTCGAGGTCGTGACCCCGGGCGGCGGCGGCTACGGCACGCCCGAAGAAGACAGCGGGACCGATACCGCGCATCTTGCCGCAGAATGACGCGGCAGACACCAAACCTCATTCAAGGGCCGACAAGAGCCCATCTTCCTCAACATGGAGTCCACACGATGAAGAACCAAATGAACCGCCGGGGCTTTCTGGCCACCACGGGCGCCGCGGGCGCACTGACTTTCCTCGGCCCGAAGGTGCTGCGCGCGCAGGACAACGGCACGCTGCGCTTCGGTCTGTCGACCTACCCGCCCAGCTTCGACGTCTGGACTTCGAACGGCACATCGGCCGGCACCATCAAGGTGCTCTGCCACCGCGGCCTGCTGAGCTACGATAAAGACGGCGCCATCCGCGGCGAACTGGCAGAAAGCTGGGACGTGGCCGAAGACGGCACCTGGACTTTCAAGCTGCGCGACGCGCTGTGGCATGACGGCACCCCGGTCACCGCAGAAGACGTGGCATGGACCGTGACCGAGGCACAAAAGCCGGACTCGGCCGCCTACATGCAGTCCAGCCTCGCGACCATCACCACCGTCGAAACCCCCGACGAGAAAACCGTGGTGATGAAGACCGACGAGCCGCAGGCCGTGCTGCCGGGCTGGTTCGCCAACTACAACATGTCGATCATGAAAAAAGGCTCGGAACGCGACAGCCTGATGGGCGCTGGCCCGTTCAAGATCGTGTCGATGGACCGTGGTGTGTCGGTCACCGTCGAGGCCAATCCCGATTACTACAAAGAAGGTCTGCCCAAGGTCAGCACCATCGAGGCAATCGTCTACGCTGACGAGAACCTGCGTGTCGCGGCGCTGGAAGCCGGTGACGTGGACATCGTGGAATACGTGCCGTGGCAGGCGATGGAGCAGGTCGCTGAAAACGACGCGCTGCAACTCGACACCACTTTCGGCCCGTTCATGTATCTGACCTTCAACGCCACCAAGCCGCCGTTCGACAACCCGCTGGTGCGCCGCGCCATCGGCCACGCGATCAAGCGCGAGGACATCGCGGCAGCGGCCTTCTACGAGCGCGGCGCGCCGCTCGAGCACCTGCCGCTGCCGGATGCGTCGGAGTTCTACAACCCCGAGCTGGCCAACGAATGGAACTACGATCCCGAGAAGGCCCAAGCGCTGCTCGCCGAGGCGGGCTACCCCGACGGCTTCGACTGCACCATGCTGTCGACCGCGCAGTACGGCATGCACCAGTCCACCGCCGAGGTCTGTCAGGCCTACCTGTCGATGATCGGCGTCAACGTCACGCTCGACCTGCCGGAATGGTCGACCCGCGTGCAGAAGGGCAACGAGGGCACCTACGACCTCGCCGTCATGGGCACCGCAGCGTCGAACAACGACCCCGATGGTCTGGCCACCGTGCTCGACGGCTCGCTGAGCCCGAGCTATGCCCGCAGCTTCGGCATGGAAACCCCCGAGATCACCGAGGCGTTCTCCAAAGGCCGCGCCAGCTTCGACATCGAAGAGCGCAAGGCGATCTACAAGGAACTTGAGCGCGTCGCCATCGAGACCGCGCCGATCATGGGCCTGTGCTGGCGCGAACAGGGCTACGGTATGGCCGCCAATGTTTCGGGCTTCAGCAACCTGCCCGGACAGCTGACCTTCCACTCCGGCTTCACGCTGGAAGAAGCGATGCTCGGCTGATCGCAGACCCATGTTGAGATACATCGCCTTCCGTAGCCTGGTGGCCCTGTTCCTCGTCTGGATCGTGGTTACCGTCGTCTTCTTGCTCCTGCACCTGATCCCCGGTGATCCCGCGGAACTTCTGCTGAGTCAGGGCAATATTCCGGCCGATCCCAACGCGGTCCTCGCCCTGCGCGAGAAGATGGGGCTCAACGCCCCGCTCTGGCAGCAGTATCTTGACCATGTCACCGGTATCTTCACCGGAGATCTCGGCGCGTCGTTCCGCGACGGCGCGCCGGTGATCGAACAGATCGGGCTGCGCCTGCCCCGGACCCTTGAGGTCATCGTGGCGGCCGCGCTGATCGCTTCTGCGATCGGCGTCCCGCTGGGCACCTTCGCGGCAATCCGCGCCGATGGCCGGGCCGACGCCGTGATCTCGTTCTTTGCCTCCGCCGCGCTCTCCACGCCTGTCTTCGTGGTCGGCTCGGTGGTCATCCTGATCTTCGCGCAGCAGCTGCAATGGCTGCCGGCAGGGGGCTTCGTGCCCTTCACCGAAGATCCGGTCGAACATCTGAAACTACTCCTGTTGCCCGCCGGCACCGTGGCGCTGTCGCTGCTTGCGGTGATCACCCGCATGAGCCGCGCCTCCGTGCTCGAGGTGCTCGAGCGTGACTACGTGCGCACCGCGCGGGCCAAGGGTGTCAGCCGCGCGCGTATCCTGCGCCGCCACGTGGTGCGCAACGCGCTGATCCCGGTGCTGACCATCCTCGGCCTCGAGCTGGGCACGCTGATCGGAGGCACCGTCTTGGTGGAATTCGTCTTCAACTGGCCCGGGCTATCGGGCTACCTCGTGACCGCCGTCGACGCGCGCGACTATCCCGAAGTGGTGGGGATCGTGATGACGATCTCGGTGCTCTTCGTCCTTCTCAATCTCGTGGTCGACGTGGTGAACGCCATGCTGGACCCCCGTATTTCACTGGTGCGCTGATGAGCCGGACAACACGCAAACTTATCCTGCCCGGCACCATCATCGCGCTGATCGTCGCGACGGTGCTGCTGGCCCCCGTGCTGCCGCTGCAGGACGTGCGCGGCATGGACATCCCGAACCGTTTCTCACCGCCTTCAGCCGAGCACTGGCTGGGACAGGACGACTTCGGCCGCGATGTGCTCTCGCGCCTCATCTGGGGTGCCCGCGCTTCGCTCTTCATCGCCGTCGGCTCGGCGCTCTTCGCCGCAGCCATCGGCACCACGCTGGGCCTGCTCGGCGGCTATTTCCGCGGCGTCGTCGAACTGCTGACCGTGCGCGCCGCCGAGATCATCCTGTGCCTGCCGCCGTTGCTGCTTGCTCTGCTGGTGGTGGCGATCCTCGGCGCCGGGACATGGCCGCTGATCATCGCGCTGACCATCCTCTACACGCCCAATTACGCCCGTGTGGTCTATGCCGCCACGCAGCAGGTGCGGGGTCTCGACTTTGTCACCGCACAGCGCGCCATGGGCACGCATCCGCTGCGCATTCTCGTGCGGACCATCCTGCCCAACGTGCTGCCGCCGCTGCTGGTACAGATGTCGCTGGTCGTCGCCTCAGCCATCGTCATCGAAAGCGGGCTGAGCTTCCTTGGCCTCGGCGTGGTGCCCCCCACCCCGTCTTGGGGCCTGATGATCCGCTCGGCGCGTGGCGCCATGGAGGTGGCCCCGCTGCTGCTGGTCTGGCCGTCGCTTGCGCTGGCTGGCACGATTCTGACCTTCAACCTGCTCTGCGACCGGCTGCAGTCGGCGCTCGATCCGCGCAGCTTTACCGCAGGTGGCGCCCTCTGGCTGCGTCCGCGCAACAAGCACAAGGCCAAGACGCCCGCCAAAACGCTCAAGGATGACGCGCCGCTGCTGGAGATCAAGGATCTGTCCATTGCCGCGCACAACCTCGAACTGGTCCGCCGCGTCGGTCTGACCGTGCGCCCCGGCGAAACCGTGGCGCTGGTCGGCGAGAGCGGCTCGGGCAAGACCCTGACCGGGCTTGCGATGACCGGGCTGCTGGCCGACACGCTGCGCATCACCGGCGGCTCTGCGGTCTACCGCGCACGCAACGGCGACGCGATCGATCTGACCGGGCTGGACGAAGACGGCTTCCGCGCCCTGCGCGGAGAGGACATTTCGATGGTCTTCCAAGACGCCGCCGCGGCGCTCAACCCGGTGCTGCGCGTTGGCGAACAGGTGGGCGAGGCGATCCGGGCGCATCACGACATCGACGATGCCGCGTTGAAAACCCGTGTGGTTGAACTGCTGCGCCATGTCGGCATCCCCGATCCGGAAAGCCGCGCCTCGGCCTATCCGCACGAACTGTCGGGCGGACAGCGGCAGCGCGCGATGATCGCCGTTGCCGTGGCCAACAACCCGCGGCTGCTGATCGCCGACGAACCGACCACGGCACTCGATCCGACGATCCAGGCGCAGATCCTGCAGCTGTTTGCGCGGCTCAAGGAAGAGACGCCCGAGATGGGGATGATCTTTGTCACGCACGACCTTGCCGTGGTGGCCGAGATCGCCGACCGGGTGACCGTGATGTACGCCGGCGAAGTGGTCGAGGAAGGCCCGGTCGCCGAGGTCTTCGCCGCACCCAAGCACCCTTACACGCAGGCGCTGATCGCCTCGGTTCCCGAGGGTGGGTCCGAACGGCTCGTCGCCATCCCCGGCGCCGTGCCCTCGCCCCGCGCCATGCCCACTGGCTGCCGCTTTGCACCGCGCTGCTCTTATGCGCTGCCCAGCTGCATCGACCACGCACCGACGGCTGCAGAGCCCACTGCAGACCGGCTGACACGCTGCTTCCGCTGGGAGGATGTCTCTTGATCCATGACGTACCCACCGCACCGCTGGTCGAGGCAAAGGACCTTGGCCGCAACTTCCCGACGCGCAAGGGCCTGCTGGGACAGAAAAAGGACGTCTGGGCGGCCAACGGCGTCAGCCTGACCGTCTCGCCCGGCGAAACCGTCGGCGTGGTCGGCGAGTCTGGCTGCGGGAAATCCACCCTGGGCCGAATGATGCTGGGGCTCGATGCGCCGACGACAGGTGCGGTGACCTTCGATGGCCGCGACCTCTCGGGCATCAGCGGTGCGGACCGCCGCCGCCTGTCGCGGCGCATGCAAATGGTGTTTCAGGATCCCTTCGGCTCGCTCGATCCGCGTCGCTCCGTCGGCGCGCAGATCGCCGATGGGCTGCGCACCCACAATATCGTGCCGGCGCAAGAGGTCGACGCCGAGGTCGGGCGCCTGCTCGAACAGGTCGGCCTGCCAGCCTCGGCGGCGCAGCGTCGTCCGCATCAGTTCTCGGGCGGACAGCGGCAGCGCATCGCCGTGGCCCGAGCGTTGTCGACCCGTCCCGATTTCATCGTCGCCGACGAGCCGGTCTCGGCGCTCGACGTGTCGATCCAGGCGCAGGTGGTGAACCTGCTGATGGACCTGCGCCGCGATCTCGACCTTGCGATGCTGTTCATCAGCCACGACCTGCACGTGGTGCGCCACCTGTGCAACCGCATCGTGGTGATGTACCTCGGCCGGATCGTCGAGGAAGGCCCGGCAGAGAAGGTGTTCGGCACCCCCGCGCATCCCTACACCCGCGCCCTGCTGGCGGCGACGCCCTCGCTCGAAGCACGCGGCGAGGAAGAGCGCGACAAGGTGCTGGAAGGCGAACTGCCGAGCCCGGCGAACCCGCCCTCCGGCTGTCCGTTCCGCACGCGGTGCCCGATGGCCGAAGAGGCCTGCGCCGCAGCGGTGCCCCCGCTGGAGCCCGTGGGCACCGGCTGGCGCGCCGCCTGTATCAAAGCGGGGCCCCTGCCCCAGACGACCACGGGCTAAGCCCGCACCCCGGCACCGGGGCGGAGAGACTTCAACGCCTTCGCCCCACCGCCAAAACTCAACGCGACCGCGTTTTCCGGCCCTGATCCGATCCGTCGAAGGGGCCGGGCAACGCCCCATCAACCGCTGCGGCGCGCCCTGCGTGACCGCTGTGGCGGAGCCGTGCCAAACCGCACCCAAGACCATGCGAAAATTGAAAAATTTTCTCTATGGGCAGGCAATCCGAATGAATTGGACGCCTCCGGCCAGACACGGCTTCATCTACGTCAAACGAGACCTAAACGACAGGAACCTCCCCAAATGATCGAGAAGATCCGCATTGCCGAGCTGACTTCGGAAGAGGCCCGCCAGGAACTGACCTCCGAGGCCGTGGTGCTGCTGCCCATGGGCTCGCTGGAAGACCAAGGCATCCACGCGCCGATGGGCGATTACCTTGCCGCCGACCTGATGGCGATGGAGATCGCCAAGGCCGCGCGCGCCGACGGAGTGCCGACCTTCGTGGCCCCGGTGATCCCATTTGGCGGCAAGGACTACTTCGAGTCGAGCCACGGCGGCATCTCGATCAGCCATGCGACGCTCTGCGGCATCCTCGATGACATGTTCGCCTGCCTGAACCGTCACGGCATCCGCAAGCTGATGATCGTCAACGGCCACGGCGGCAACGTCCCCGCGATCACCGAGGTCGCGCTGCGCTGGCGCCAGAAGGCCGGAATGTTCGTGCCGTCGATGTATCTGTGGCAGGTCGCCTACGGCCAGTTGCCGGCGCTGATCGGCGCAGAAAAAGCCAAGGCGTCCTCCGGTCACGGCGGCGACCCGCTGACCTCGGTCGGCCTGCATTTCTACCCCGACCTGATCCGCAAGGACCTTGTCCGCGAAGCGCCCACCGGCAGCACCATCAAGGGCATGGACATCGGCGGCTTCTCGTCGGTGGTCTACGACGGCGCCAAAATCCAAGCGCCGATCGAAGCGCTGGAAGCCACCGAGACCGGCGCCTACGCCTGCGACCCGACCCTGTGCTCGGCTGAAACCGGCGATGTGCTTGTGGCGCGGCTGGCCGAGATTGGCGCTGGCCTCGTGCGTGACCATGTCGCCAAGGGCCTGCACGACTGATCCCCGCATTCAAAACAATGAGCCGGGACAACCCGGCCATTTCCCCCAACACGGAGAATGATCCATGAAAAAAAGAACCTTCCTCGGCCTCGCCACCGGCCTCGCGCTGGTGCTCGGCTCCTCCGCCTATGCCGAAACCACTTGGAAAATGGCCACCAAGATGCCGGTGGACAGCCCCGAAGGTCAGGTCTTTCAGAAATTCGCTGAACTGACCGAAGAATACACGGACGGCGAACTGAAGATCACCGTTTACCCCAACGAGCAGCTCGGCAAAGAGAACGCCGTTCTCGAGCAGCTTCAGGCCAACATCGTGCAAATCTACGCCGAAGGCTTTGGCTACATGAAGAAGTGGGAGCCCGCGCTTGGCTGGCTGGCCGGTCCCTACGCCTTTGACGATTTTGCCCACTGGCAGCGCTTCATGAACTCCGACACCGTGACCGGCTGGTTCGACAATGCCGCTGCGCAATCCGGTGTGCGCCCGCTGGGCGATCCGACCCTCGTGCTGCGCGGCCCGTTCCGGGTGACCGTGTCGAACACCCCGGTCGAGACCGCCGCCGACTACGAAGGCCTCAAAATGCGCATGCACGAGAACAAGGTGGCAATCGACACCTGGGACCGTCTTGGTGCCGAGGTGATCACCCTGCCCTGGACCGAAGTCTACCAGAGTATCTCGAAGGGCATCGTGCAGGCGGTGAACTCGCCCATCGCGCTGGTCGAATCCATGCGCTTCAACGAGGTCGCCCCCTATATCGCGCGGATGGATGAATACTGGCAGTCGGTCGGGTTCATGGTCAACGAAAGCGCCCTCGACGCGCTCGACGAAGAGACCCGCGCGGGGCTGCTGCAGGCCTACGAAGAGGCTGGCGAAATGTCGCAGGATCTGATGTTCAGCGTCGCCGACGAGAGCATCGAGCGCATGGTGGCCGATGGTGCCGAATACACCGTCATCGACACCGCACCGCTGGTCGAGAAGATGAAAGCCTTCTACGAGGAAATGGCCGAGAGCGGTGAGCTTCCCGAAGGCTTCATGGAGGCCGTCGAGGCGGCACGGGCACCCGCACAGTGACACCGTACGACATCTCTCCCGAGGGTCCGCTTCAGCGGACCCTCAACCGCCTCGACCGGCTGAGCTGGTCCATGGCGGGCGTGTTCCTCTGGATCTCCAACATCTGCCTTCTGGTGATGCTGGGGCTGACCACCGCGACGATCATCCTGCGTCCGATGAGCATGGCACCCTACTGGATGTGGCCATGGACCATGGTGTTCTTCATCTGGCTCAGCTTCTTCGGCTTCTTCGCTCTCTACGCCCGTCTCAAGGACGTGCGCATCGATTTCCTGGCCGAACGGCTTGGCCCGGGTGGTGTCGTCGTCACCCGCATCCTGTCCGACGCGGCGACACTGCTGGTCACCGGCGTGCTGCTGCAACAGCTGCCCATGGTCTTCGCCACCTCGAACGGCATCTATGACGGCGCGATCCTCCCCGCAGGCGGCGAGCTGCCGCGTTTCGCCCTCTCTGCGCCGCTCTTCATCTCGACCGTTCTTGTTGCCCTGACCGCGGTTCTCGACATCGCGAAACTGCTGGCCGGCTTGCCCGAGAACGTCACCGACCACCATCCGGAAGTGTAGACCATGGCCTGGATTCTCTTTGGCACCTTTATCGCGCTGATCTTGCTGCGCGTTCCGATTTCGATCGCCATCGGCACCGCCACGGTGCTGACCTTCCTGACCTCGGATTTCTCCAACGCGCTGCAGATCATTCCCCAGCAGATGCTGGAAGGGGTGAACAAGGCCTCGCTCACCGCCGTGCCCTTCTTCATCATGGCCGGCAACCTGATGAACGCCACCGGCGTGACCGAGCGCATCTTTGCCTTCGCCAACGCGCTGGTGGGCCACCTCAAGGCTGGCCTCGCACAGGTGAACATCCTTTCCTCGATGATCTTCGCCGGCATCTCGGGTGCCGCCGTGGCGGACTGCGCCGGGTTGGGCGCGATCGAGATCAAGGCGATGCGCGAGAGCGGGTACAAAGCCGATTTCGCCGCGGCGATCACCGTCGCCTCCTCGGTCATCGGCCCGCTCATCCCGCCGTCCATCGGCCTTGTCCTTTATGCCTTCCTCGCACAGCAGTCGATCGAGCGGATGTTCCTCGCGGGGCTCGTCCCCGGCATCCTCGTCGGCCTTGCGCTGATGATCTACGTGCGCATCCGGGCGCAGTTTCAGGACTTCCCGACCCAGCCCCGCGCCACCCCGCGGCAGGTCGTCGGCACCGCCAAGCACGGCTTTCTGGCGCTGGTCGCCCCGGCGATCATCCTCGGCAGCATCATGTTCGGCTTTGTCACCGCCACCGAGGCGGGGGTGCTGGCCTGCATCTATTGCGTGATCATCGGCATCTGGTACCGCGAGCTGACCTTCCGCGCCTTCTTTAACGCGCTGTCGGACACCGCGATGATGACCGCCGTCATCATGATCATCATTGCCTTCTCGATTGCCATGGGCTGGCTGCTGGCCATCGACCAGACGCCGCAGAAACTGGCCGATTTCACCTTCAGCCTGACCGAGAGCAAGAACGTCTTCCTTGCCCTGCTGCTGGTGTTCATCGTGCTTGTCGGCTGCGTTGTCGAAGGCGTGCCCGCCAAGCTGATCCTCGTGCCCACCCTGCTGCCGCTGATCGACGCCTATGGCATCGACCGCGTGCACTTCGGGATCATCATGCAGCTTGGCCTGCTGATCGGTATCGCCACCCCCCCCATGGGCATCGGCCTCTACATCGTCGCCGAAGTCGGCCGGGTGCGCTTCGAAAGGGTGACGCTGGCCGTGCTGCCAATGCTGCTGCCGCTGTTCGGCGTGCTGATCCTCCTGACCTTCGTGCCGCAGACCGTAACGCTGCTGCCCGACCTCATCCTCGGACCACAAAACTAAAGAGAGACCCATGTCCAATCTCGTCTACAAGCTGAACCCGATGCCCGAGCCCATCCCGCAGGACAAGCTCGACCGGCTGGCAAAGCTCGAAACCGCCACCATCGGCCACTTCTACCACTACGGCTTTGCCGCTCCCGCGATCCAGCCAGTGCTGCCCGGCAAGGTCGTCGCGGCCACCGTCGCAACACTCGCCATCCCCGGTCTCGACAGCACGCTGCTGCACCACTGTCTGAGCCAGTGCGGGCCGGGCTATTTCCTCGCCGTGGACCGCCTCGGCGACACCAAATACGCCTGCTGGGGCGGCGGCGTGACCCGCATGGCCGCGATGATCGGTCTTGAGGGCGGCTGCGTCGACGGCCCGCACACCGACACCGCCGAGATCAAGGAGCAGGACTTCGCCATGTGGTCGCGCGGCCCCTCGCCGGTCACCACCCGCCTTTACAACACCGGCGGCGGTTTCAACGTGCCCGTCTCGATCGGCGGCGCCACCGTTCTGCCGGGCTACGCGGTTCTTGCCGATGAGAGCGGCGTGCTGTTCATCGCCCCCGAGGACCTCGACGAGGTGCTGGCGGAAGGCGAACTGAAGACCGAGCGCGGCCTGGTCAACGAAGCCAAGGTCACTGCGGGCACGCATCTGGGCGAGATGTCCGGCGCCACCAAGATGGTCAAGGCCAAGATCGAGGGCTAAGCCCTCAGAACTCGACGAAGGAGCTGTATTCGGAATGTTCCGCGCACCACTCTTTGGCTGCCTCACGGGCCAGCTCGAGCACCTCGACCACCTGCTTTCGGCGGGCCCGATTGAGGTGGGTGCAGGACACGTGCAGCGGCGCCAGCGGCACGGTCGCGTCGATCTGGACGATCGTGCCGCGCGCCAGGTCATCGCGCAGCGCCGTCAGCGCCAGTGCCGAGGCGCCGTAGCCGCGGCGCACCATCTCGCAGATCGTCGAGAGCGAATTGCCGTAGTGTCGCGGCGCGGGGCGTTCGCGCATGTCGTCGACATAGTCGGCCACCGGATTAAAAAGCGGCGAGGTCTTTGGGTACAGAACCAAGGGCAAGCGGCGCAGATCGTCCGGTGTCATCGGCATCGCCCTGCCCTCGATCACGTCGGGACGCGTCACCCAGCCCACGTCGTAGCGGACGGCAAAATCCGACCCACGCGCGCGGTCGCCGCTGGCGGTGAAGGCCGCATCCAGCGTGCCCGCGTCGACAAACCGGCGCAGCTGCAGATCCGATCCGGCATAGATATCGAGGATCAGGTCGGGGTGAGCCGCCTCGACCGCCGCGCGCAGCAGCGGCCCCCATGTCAGCGCGGCCATGCCCGCAAGTCCAATGCTCAGGCCGCGCTTTTGCTTGTCCTGCAGCCGTCCCATCATCGCTTCGCGCAGGTTCAGAAAGTCGACCGCGAACTCGGCCACCTCCAGCCCCTGATCGGTCAGCACGAAGCCCGGCGCTTCGCGGTCGATCAAGGTCTTGCCGAGATCCTTCTCGAGCGACTGAATCCGCGCGGACACCGCAGGCTGCGTCAGGCTCAGATGCTCTGCCGTCTGCCTGTAATTATGAAACTCGCTAAGCCAGTAGAAGGCTTCGAGTTGTTTGAAGTTCATTCCCTTGTCTCCGATACCAAGGCAACACCCAAGGAGTTCCCATGACTGTCGCCGTCTATCTTCCCCTCGCCGATAAGACCCAATGGTGGGTGGACATGCTGCAAGATCTGCTGCCCGGATGGACGGTCCAGCCGCTCGACGAGGTCACCGATCCCGAAGCGGTGACCTATGCCGTCGTCTGGCGTCCGCGCACTGGCGATCTGGCCAAGCTGCCCAACCTCAAAGCCATCGTCTCGATCGGCGCCGGCATCGACCACGTGCTGGCTGACGAGGCGCTGCCGCAGGGCGTGCCGATCATCCGGACCGTTGGCACCGATCTGACCCAACGCATGCGCGAATACGTAGCGCTGCAGGTGCTGCGCCACCACCGCGACATGCCGCGCCAGTTGCAGGCGCAGGCCGAGAAGGACTGGCACGCCATCGTCGTTCCTGTGGCCCCCAACCGCACCGTCGGCGTCATGGGCCTGGGCAACCTCGGCACTGCCGCCGCACAGACGCTTGCCGGTCTTGGCTTTACCACGCGCGGCTGGTCCAAATCGCCCAAGACCATCGAGGGTGTCGAGACCTTCACCGGCCCCGAGCAGTTCGATGCCTTCCTGTCGGGCTGCGAGATCCTCGTGAACCTGCTGCCGCTCACCGACCAGACCCGCGGCCTGATGAACGCCGAGCTCTTCGGCAAGTTGGCAGAGGGTGCCTGCGTCATCAACTGCGCGCGTGGCCCGCACCTTGTCGACGCGGACCTTCTGGCGGCGCTGGACAGCGGCCAGATCAAGCAGGCGACGCTCGATGTCTTCCATCAGGAGCCGCTGCCGACCGACAACCCGTTCTGGGATCATCCGGCGGTCACCGTGACGCCGCATGTGGCGTCGCAAATCGACGCGGCCACCGGCGGGCGGATTATTGCCGCCAACCTCAAAACCTTCGAGGACACCGGCACCTGCGCCGATCTGGCGGATGCGGGGCGCGGCTACTGAGCCGCCCCCTACCCTAGGAGCAAAACCGCGGGGGCGGGCGTGTCGCGTCACGCCCGCCCCCTTTCGTTACGCATGTTGGCCACCGTTGACGTCGATCGAGGCACCGTTGACGTAAGAGGCCTGCTCGGAACACAGGAACAGCACCACGCGCGCCACCTCGTCGGGTTTGCCAAGACGCCGAAGCGGAATGACCTCGGCCATCTCCTCGGTGCCCGGCGAAAGGATCTCGGTCTCGATCTCGCCCGGTGTCACCATGTTCACCCGCACCCCGCGCGGGCCAAGCTCTGCCGCCGCCTCGCGGGTCAGCGCCGCCAGCGCCGCCTTCGAGCAGGCATAGGCGGCCCCGGCGAACGGGTGCACGCGTGAACCGACGATCGAGCCGACGTTGACCACCGCGCCCTTGCCCTGTTCAAGCTCGGGCAGCAGGTCGCGCATCAGCGCCGCCGGGCCCATCAGGTTCACCGACAGCACCTGCCGCCAGACCTCGTCAGAGCTTTCCGCGATGCCGAGCCGCGCGCCGTCCTCCCCTTTCGGAGAGATCCCGGCGTTGTTGACGATGGCGTTGAGCGGCCCGCCAGCAAGGCTTTCGCGCACCCGCGCCACCAGATCGGCGCGGTTCTCGGGGTTCGACAAGTCCCCCTGAAAATGGTCGGTGGCGCCCGCATGCCACGGGCAGCGGTCGTCAAAGCCGGTGCGCGAGACGGTCAGCACGCGCCAGCCCGCCGCCTGAAACACCTTCACCGTGGCATGGCCGATCCCCCGGCTCGCCCCGGTCAGCAATAGCGTCTTTTGCATCTCATGTGCCTCTCAGTCTGTCGCGCCGCGCCAAGACCTGACGCCGCGCATCCGCTGCTTGTCAGATATGGAACGCGATGCCCTCGCCCGCCAGTCCGCCGCCAAGGGCCGAGACGGTGCCATCCGCCCGCCAGCATGCGGCACCGGTCATCATGCCCGCGTCGCCAAAGGCGATGGCATTCATCCCGCCACCGATATGCGGCACCACTTTCACCTCGTGGCCCATCGCGGTCAGCGCCTCGGCATGATGCGCGTAGGCGGGTTCCAATTCTACATGCGCCCCTTCCGTCCACACGCGGGGCGCCTCGACCGCCTGCTGCGGGGTCATGCCGAAATCAATCATATTGATGATCGCCTGCATCGCCGATGGGAAGATCCGCACCGCACCCGGCAGCCCCAGCGCAAAGCTTGGTTTGCCGTCCTTCAGCACGATCATCGGCGCCATCGACGTGGGCACACGCTTGCCCGGCGCAATGGACAGCGCCTTACCGGGGTGCGGGTCGAAGTTGTACATGTAGTTGTTGGGGATCATGCCCGTGCCCGGCACCATGAAGCGCGCCCCGAACAGACCGTTGATCGTATGCGTCGCCGAGACGATCCGCCCTTCGCGATCGGCGACGGTGATATGCGTGGTGTTGCGGCTCTCGTAGCCCGGCGGCACATGGCCCGTGCCGCCAGCGGGCCGCATGCGGTCGCGACAGGCCTCGCCATAGGCCTTAGAGATCAGTTTCTCGACCGGGATATCAACGAAGTCGGGATCGCCGGAGGCGGCGCGCCGATCCTCGAACCCGATGCGGATGGCTTCAGCCAGAAGGTGCAGGCGCTCGGGGCTGTCAAAGCCCATGGCCGCCAGATCGAAGCCCTCGAGAATGTTGAGCATCTGTGCCACATGCACCCCCGAAGAGGCCGGCGGCGGCGGGCCGACGATGTCATGACCGCGATAGCTGCCAAAGATCGCCTCGCGTTCCTTGGCGGTATAGCCTTCGAGGTCCGCCATCGAGACCAGCCCGGCGTCCGGCCCGCCGGTGGCCAGCCGGTCAACCAGCGCCCGACCAAGTGCGCCCCCGTGCAACGCAGCCGCGCCTTCCTTGGCGACCAGCTTGAGGCTTTCGGCATAGTCCCCCTGCACAAGCCGGTGCCCCGGCTTCGCCGGCGTGCCTTCGGGCAGGAAGATGCGCGAGATCTCGGCGTCCTTCGACATGTCCTCGGCATGGCGCTCGATGTTCGACGCCAGATAATTTGTCACGGCAAAGCCGCGCTGCGCGTAGCGGATCGCCGGGGCGATCACATCCTCAAACGGCAGCGCGCCATGCGCCGCCTGCATATTGCACCACCCCTGCAGGTTGCCCGGCACGGCCACTGCCGACGGCCCGACGAGGTTCCGGCGCTCCGCCGTTTCCATGTAGTTGGGAAGCTGGTCGGAAACCGGCTGAAACATGTGGGGCGTGGCCGCCTCAGGCGCCTGCGACAGGCAATCATAGACCTTGTGCTCGCCGCTTGGCAGACGCAGGTGCGACACGCCACCGCCGACGATGCCCACCATCATCGGCTCGACCACCGTCAGCGCCAGCAGCGACGCCACAGCCGCATCCACCGCGTTGCCACCCGAAGCCAGCATTTCATGCCCCGCCACCGAGCCGAGCGGATGGTTGGTCACGACGATGCCTTGCGTGCTCTGCGCGGGCGTCTTGCGACAGACAAAAGGCAGCGGCGGGTTTTCGGAGGTCATGGGCTTTGCTTTCCTGTTCGGTCTTTCAGAGCCACGCACGCCCCATCTGCGGGCGAACTGTGGTTTCGGTCAGGGTATGACCGGGGTGATCCTGCGTCACGGGAAATCTCCCGCGGGTCTGCGCGTAGGCGTGGCTTTGAACAAAGAGCCACGGGCGCGTGGACCGCAAGGCGAGGCCGCCAGCGACCGCTTCCCGCTGTATGTTCATCGGGCCTAGGAAGTTAAGGGAAGAGCGAAAAAAATATCGGACGATCAAACCCACGGCCTGTTTTTTGCACAGCTCTGCCTGCTGCAATGCCACTTCGAGATCCGCGTCAATCTCGGTCGGCATACGAACGACCGAATCCAAAATTTCCCGACCGCTTGCGCAAAATTTTCGGCAGGCGACACACACCTGAAGGCAAGTGACGCGCTTTTCATGTCCGCCAGCCCCGCGCACGTGTCACTGCATCCGCAAACCGCGCCATGCGGGTCGCCCGATCACAGCGTCGCGGCGAGATCTCTGCCCTCGGGCCGGGCGCGGGCAAATCCGCGCCCAGCCCCAGCGCAGCCAGTTGCGCGGCGCCGAAGGCTGTCAGTTCCTCGGTGCCCGGTAGGACGACCCGCGCGCCGGTTACATCAGCCAGAAACTGGCACAGATAGGCCGATCGGCTCAGGCCCCCGTCCACGGAGATCCTGTCGATTGTGCCTTGCGTCGCGCCCATGCGCTCGATCACCTCGGCGGCCCGCAATGCCACGCCCTCGATCAACGCCTGCGCCAGATCGATCCGCGTCGTGGCCCCGGTCATTCCGATAAAGAGCCCCGCCGCCGAGCCATCCCAATGCGGCGCGGCCAGTCCCGAAAGCGCCGGCACGAACGCAAGCCCGCGATCAATGGCGGGCGCCGCATCGAAATCCGCGAGGGCCTCGGGGCCGTCCAGCAGACCAATCCGCTGCGCCCATTCCACTGCAGCGCCCGCGGCATGCACGCCGCCGTCGCTTGCAAAACGGGTCCCCGTGCGCAACCGCCAAGCCACCGTCGGCAGCAAGCCGCTGTCCTCCACTTGGGGGGGCGCCTCACCGGCGAGCGCCAGCGCGAACGCACCGGTTCCGAAGGTGATCTTGGCATCTCCGGCAGCGCGGCAGCCGTGTCCGTAGAGCGCGGCCTGCTGGTCGACCACCGCGGCGGTGACCGGCACCGCGCCAATGTGCCCGAAGTCATCCACCGTGGCGCAGATCTCGGGCAAGCACTCGAGCGGAACGCCGAACATCGCGCAAAGCTCCGGATCCCACTGGCCGGTGTCCAGCGACATCAGCGACGTGCGCGATGCCGTGCTCACATCGGTGCGCGCCGCGCCGGTGAGGTTCTGCAGGAAGAAGGCATCGGTGGTGCCCAGCCGAAGCCGGCCTCTGGCATGCGCGTCGGCAACCGCTGGCTGGGTCTGAAGCAGCCACGCCAGTTTCGAAGCCGAGAAATAGGGATCGAGCGGCAGCCCGGCCCGAGCGCGGACCAAGGCCTCGCCCTCAGCCATCTGCGCCAGCCGCGCCTCGGTGCGGCGGTCCTGCCAGACGATCACCCGCGACAGCGGCGCACCGGTCAGCGCGTCCCACGCGAGACAGCTTTCGCCTTGGTTCGACAGCGCGATGGCATCCACGGACCCGGCAGACGCGATGATCGCACGCAGGTTGTCGAGCAGTTCGGCCGGATCGTGCTCGACCCGGTCGGATGCAGGGAAATGCTGCGCGTGGCGCAGCGACTTCACGATCCGGCTGTCACCGCTTCCATCCACCAGCAGGCCGCGGCTTGAGGTCGTGCCCTGATCCAGCGCCAGAATTCGCATCCCTCAGCCCTTCCGCTCCAGCCGCAGTTCCAGATCGCCGTCGGGCATGCCGTTGACCTGCGCTGGCACTCTAAGACGTAGCGGCTGTTCGGGATAGCTGTTGACCCGGCGCGCCGCGATCTGCTGCCCTGCCGCATCGCGCAGGACCAACCGGCCATGCGCGGCTCCCTTTGCGCGAATGTTGAGCACGCAGCCCTGCCCCGCACCAGCAAGACTTTGCGGCACGACGTAGCGCAGCCCCTCGCCCAGCCTGATCCGAGGCCCGCTCGGCGTGGTCGGCACCGTGACCCCGAGGTCTGCCGCAATCGCGGCGCCGACGCGCTGCCCCTCGGTCCAGCAGTGGCCCGCATTTTCCACCGGGTGCAGCACGTTGCCAGCGACGAAGACATACGGATCGGAGCTGCGCCCAGCACCGTCCACCTGCGGCCCAAGCGTGCCGGGGTCGATCCGCAGATTCCCCTGTCGCGGCAGCGTCGCTTCGGGGGTGAAGCGGCCCGAGAAGACCACCCCATCGCACGCCAAAACCAAGTCTTCGCCATCGGCGCGCCGCACCCGAAGTCCTTCGACACGGGTTTTGCCTTCGATCGAGACCAACTCGGCCCCGATGTGTACGGGCACGCGCAGAGCACGACAAAGCTGCATGAAAAGGCGGCGCGTACGTGGCTGCGCCGAGGTTTCGATCAGCGCCGCCGGGCGGATACCGTGGCGCCGACACGTGAGCAGCGCCGACAGCGACACAAGCTCGCTGCCGATGATCACCGGACGGGCAAACGGCGCTTTGCCCTCCAGATAAACGAAGGACTGAAGCGCGGCGGTGTTCATCACGCCAAGCGGCCGCAGGCCCGGCGCAAGCAATTGCGCGCGGCTGCGCTCGCGGGTGCCGGTGGCAATCAGGATGCGACGCGCGCTCAGCCGTTCGGCTCCTTCCGTCGTCGCCACTTCGAGGACCCCGCCGCGGGCCATCCCGGTAACGCTGCAGCGGGTGCGGATCTGCACCCCGGCGCGCTCGGCCTCGGCCACCAGTTGGCGGGCGTAGGCAGGTCCGGTCAGAATGCGGCGAAATTCCCGCAGGCCGAAGGGCGGGTGGCCGCAATGGCGCGGGATACCGCCTGCCACTTCGAAACGTTCGAGCACAAGAACCCGTTCGACGCCGTGGCCCCTCAGGGCCGTTGCGGCGGACAACCCGGCGGGCCCGCCGCCAACGACGATCACGTCGTAATCCGCGCCGCCGCTCATGTTGCATCCTCCGCGACGATCGGCGTTCGCAGCCGACCTTCACACAGGCTGGCGACCCGTGCGAGGCAGTTGAACCCCTGACAGCGGCCCATCGCGCAGCGGGTGCGCCGCCGCAGCCCGCCGAAATCGCCCGGCGGCAGCGGGCTATCGAGCGCCGCCCGCACCTCGCGCGTTGTCACCATCTCGCAATGGCACAGGATGCCATCATGCCCCGGCCTCTGCCAGTCGCGCTCGAGATGCTCGGCGAGATTGGGCATGCGGGGCACGGGGGGCGCCGCTACGGCGGCTCTGCTTGCAGCATTGTCCTGCCGCCACAGCTCGAACACGTGACGCGCGATCCCGAGAGCCGCGGTCAGCCCCGTTGATCGGATGCCGCCAGCGCAGTAGTAGCCCTGCTCCGCTTGGGCGTGGACCCGGTATTCCTTGCGCTCGGAGGCAGGACGCAGCCCGGCGTAGACAGCCGTCACCGGCATCTCGCGCAGCCCCGGCACCATCTCGCCGGCTTTCGTAATGAGCGCCTCGAGTTCCGGGCGGGTGACGTCAGGGCGGTCGCGCACCTGCTGCTCCTCTGCGGTTGGGCCCACCAGCAGGTTGCCAAAGGCGGTCCGCGTCAGAACGATGCCCTTGGTCCGGTCGTTCGGTACCGGCAGCAGGATCGTGCGCAGCAGAGCCGCGGCGGCCTTGTCAAACACCACGAATTGCCCTTTGCGAGGACGGATCTCAAAGCCGCTTTGGCCGGTCAGCATCGCCTCGATCCGGTCGCCGTAGAGACCGGCGCAATTGATCACGGTTCTTGCCCGCAAATCGCCCGCTGCGGTCTTTAGCGTCCAGATCCCCCCATCGCGGCGCGCGGTCTGCAAGGCTGCGCCAAAGCGAAACGTCGCGCCAAGCGCCTGCGCCTGCGTAGCGTAGGCCAGCGGCGCCGACCACGGGTCAATCACATGTTCGCGCGGCACCAGCAGCGCGGCGCGCACGCCGTCGGCCAGATGAGGCTCGCGCGAGCGCACCTCGGCGCGGGAAATCAGCCGCGCGTCGTCAACGCCATTCTGCTGCGCCTGCGCCAGCAGGTCGGGCAAGCGATCCTCTTCCTCGGGCGTCCATGCCGCGACAATCGCCCCGGTTTCGAGCACCGGAAGGTTCATCTCGCCGCGGATTTGCATGTATTCGTCGTAGGCCTGCTGCATGCAGCGAAGTTCCAACGAGCCCGGCGGCGCGTCGAAGCCGGTGTGCAAAATGGCGCTGTTGGCCTTGGACGCGCCGGACAGGATATCCGTCCCCGCCTCGATCACCGCCACGCTGGCCCCTTCGAGGGCGAAGCGCCGCGCCATCGCGCAGCCCACCACACCCGCGCCGATGATCACGACGTCCAGTTCGGAGGGCAGGTCGCGGGCTGGATCGGGGGCTGAAGTGGTCAAGGTCATTCTCCGCCGCGCCGCTGTGCGTGGCGCGCTAGGCTGCTTCGGTTACGACTGATCGTGCATATATGTGACCGAATCCACAATCATACATTCGCATTGAAGTAAAAAACCCGCCTGAAAAGGCGGGTCTTGCCGGAAATTTTGGCTCTGCTTTTTTGCGGCTCACCCGCCCGGAGCGACGAGCAACTCGACCTGCGCCGCTGACAGCGCAGCCTGCAACGCTTCCGACGGCGGCTGATCCGTGACAAGGCGGTCAATGTCTGCAAGTGGGGCAACCTCGAACACTGCGGCACTGTCGAGTTTGCTGTGATCTGCGAGTACCGTCACGTGCTCGGCCCGCGCGACCATGGCCCGGGCGAGTTCGGTTTCTCGCAGATCGAAATCCATGATTTCGCCCTGCGTGACCCCGCCCACAGTCAGCACCGCATGGCGCGCCTTGAACCGGCCAAGCTGCTCGATCGCCAGCGCGCCGAGCGTTTCGCGGCCTTCCGCCGCGATCTCGCCGCCGACCAAATAGACCCGGTGCTGCGCCTCTGGGCGCGAGAGCAGCTTGGCAATCTCGGGCGAGTTGGTGATGACTGTCAGGCCCCGACGCCGCGCCAGCGCCCGGGCGAAGGCGATCGTCGTCGAGCCGGTGTCGATGAAAATGACTGCCCCTTCTTCGAACAGATCCGCAGCGCAACGCCCGATGGCTGCCTTTTCGCCCGGCAGGGTTTCCATACGCGCGTCGAACGGCCCCTCGGTGAGCCCGGTCTCACCAAGCGCGGGTGCCTTGCGGGCGCCGCCGTGGAACTTGCGGATGCGACCGGCGCCATCAAGCTCGTTCAGATCGCGCCGGATGGTTTCGCGGGACGCATCGAACCGGTCGGCGAGACTGTCGACCAGCACCTCCCCAAGATCTTCGACAAGCTGGACGATCATGTCGCGCCGCGCTGCTGGTTTCATTTGGCCCTCCCCCGGAAAAGCCGCCCTATTAATGACGGCTTGGTCATATTATAGACTGTTTCCACAGGTTGTCCGAAGCGCAACAGCTCTGCAACGGGAATGCAAAAGACCGACGCCGGAAAGGCGTCGATCTATGCGAGAATGCTGAATCCTGCGGCCCTGCCGCAGCGTCACTACGGGGCAAAAGGCCCGCGCGGTGCGCTCGCCTGCGCCTCAGCCCAGACGGTCCGCGATGAGCCCGAGCGGGTGGCGCAGCGGTTTACCGGCGAGCCTTTCCGACTGGCAGCGGCACGAAAAGCCCGTCGCCACCGCCTCGTCGGCCTGTGCCAACGGCGCGGCCCAGGACATGTCGAACAGGCTGCGCGACATGTCTTGATGCCGGATCTTGTGGCCAAAGATGCCAGCCATGCCGCAGCAGCCGGTGGCAGGCGTTTCGATCGCCACACCGAGCCCGGCAAAGACCTCTTGCCACGCCGCACGCGCTGCAGGCGCGCCGGTGCTTTCGGTGCAATGGGTGAACAGGCTCAGCGCGCCGCCCGGCAGGTGCGGAAAATCCGCGCCCGCGCGCAGTTCTGCGGCCAGAAACTCCTGCGGCAGCAGAACCTCCGGCACTTCGATTCCGGCTTTCCGGTAGTCCTGCCGCAGCGCCATCACGAAGGCCGGGTCGAGGCCAATCATCGGCGCGCCGCTGCGCGCCCCGGCGCCAAGCGCGGCAGCAAGCCGCTGCGCCATTTTGGCGAAGGACGCGCGCTCCCCAAGGTCGCCCGCCACCTTGCCCGCGGGCAGCATCTCGACAAAGAACGGCCGGTAGCCAAGCGCCTTGAGCCCGCGCAGGACATCTCGCTGCGTTCCGCCGTCGTAGAGCGCCGAAAACCAGTCCATCCAGACCAAAACCGTGCGCTCTGGAAGCGTGCGCGCCTCCAGTTCGCTGAGTGAGATGCGGGCCTCCGGCGGCAATGGACGCGCGAGGTCGGCGGGCAGGTCCATCACCGAAAGCACGCGCTCCGCCGCGCGCCGTGCGAGAGGCCAGAGAGGACGAAGCACCGGCGCCGCGCGCAGCAGCCACGGACTAAGGCGCTCGGCCAGCAACATGGCGTGGTCGGTCAACGGGCGGGCCTTGCGGCTGTAGACATCCTCATAGAAGGCCGAGCGCATCGCCGGGATATCTACCTGCACCGGGCAGCTCGACGCGCAGGCCTTGCAGCCCAGACAGGTGTCGAGCGTGCCCAGCAGATCGCCTTCATCCATTGTCACCGTGCCGCTGCGCTTGCCTTCGTGCCACGCGCGCAGCGCATCGGCCCGCCCCTTGGGCGAATGCCGCAGGTCTCCGGTCGCCTTGAACGAGGGGCACATGGGCACGCTGGCGGCGTAGCTGAGGCATTGCGCATTGCCGTTGCACCGGAAGGCCTTTTCCAGCGGATCGCCGTCGGGCGCGTTGAACGGACGGAACGGTGTGCTGGCGATGCCCATGACAGGCGCCCCGATGGCGACCAGCTTGCCGGGATTGAACCGCCCGGAAGGGTCAAAGGCCGCCTTCACGCCTTGCAGGGCGGCATAGGCTTCGGGCCCGATCCAGCCTTCGAGGTAGGCCCCGCGCACACCCTTGCCGTGTTCGCCCCAAAAGATGCCGCCGTGGCGGTTCACCAGATCAAAGATCTCGTCAGACACCTGCACCAGCCGCGCCCGCCCCGCCTCGGCGTCGATGTCGAGCGCCGGACGGATGTGCAGGCAGCCCACATCGACGTGGCCATAAATGCCAAAACTCAGCCCGTGCCGGGTGAGAATGTCGAGAAACCCGTCGAGGAAGTCCGGCAGTGTTTCGGGCGGCACCACGCAGTCTTCGACGAACGCCACCGGACGCTCGCGCCCCTCGACCTTGCCAAGAAGCCCGACGCCGGCGGAGCGGATGGCCCAAAGCTCGCGGATTTCCTCGGCACCCGAGGCAACGTGCACGGCGCGTATACCGGGCAGACCGTGCAACCGTGCCTCGCAGGCGGCGCTGCGCGCATCCAGCGCCTCGGCCTCATCGCCATTGAATTCGACAAAGGTATAGGCGAGCGCCTCGCCCCCCTTCGGGCGCAGCGCCTCGGGCAGCCTGCCCAGCAGACCGGCGTCTTCGGCCAGCGCCTGCACGCGCTCATCCATCACTTCGATCGCGGTTGGATCGTCCTCGAGCAGCGGCAGCGCCGCCGCCAGCGAGTCGCGAAAACTGGCAAACCCGGCAACCACGAGGCGCTTTTCCTTGGGGAGCGGGCGCAATTTCACCCGAATGCGGGTGATCGGGCCAAGCGTGCCTTCCGAGCCGGGAAACAGCCGCCACCACTCAAAGCCAACCGCATCGGGGCAGGCCCGCTCCAAATCGTAGCCGGTGAAGCGACGGTTGAGGCGCGGCGTATTGGCGATGAAAGCGTCGCGCCCGGCCCGCGCCGCGTCCTCGGCCGCCTTCAGCATCGGCGCCGCCCAGTCCGGAGCAGACCCTAGGCTCGACAGCAGGCCCTGCCCCCGCGCAATCTCGACACCCAGCAGGTTGTCCGAGGTCTTGCCATAGATGCGCGACCCCTTGCCGGAGGCGTCGGTCGACACCATGCCGCCCACCGCACAGCGGGTCGAGGTCGAGGTCTCTGGCGCAAAGAACAGGCCTTTGGACCGCAGCTGAGCGTTGAGGTCGTCGAGCACGATCCCCGGCTCCACGTCCGCCCATTGACCTTCGGGATCGATTTCCAAGAGCCGGTGCATATGCCGGCGCATGTCGAGGATGATGCCGCGATTGAGGCTCTGGCCGTTGGTGCCGGTGCCGCCGCCGCGCGCGGTAAGCGGGACCTGCGCGAACTCCGCGCGCTCCAGCACCGACATGCATGTGACCACATCCTTGGCATCGTGCGGCGCGACGATCAGGTCGGGCAGGATGCGATAGACCGAATTGTCCGTCGACATGGCCGCCCGCAGCGCGCTGTCGCGTTCGACCTCGCCGCGAAAGCCCGCGTCCTGTAGGGCGCGGGGAAGTCGGTCAATGGCATCGGATAGGGCGCGGTCGGTGGCGGTCATGCTGGTCTCCTGTCTGGCGGCATATTGACCGAAGCGCGTGGTTCTTTGAAATTGAAACTTATGAAGCTTGATTCAGAAAATACGAATTTCAATCTGCGACACCTGCGCGCGATCCATGCCATCCGAAGCGAGGGCAGCTTTGCCCGCGCGGCCGAGCGTCTGGGGGTCGTGCCCTCGGCGCTGACCGAAACGGTGCGGCAGCTCGAAGAAATCGTTGGCGGTGCGCTTTTCGACCGCCGCAGCCGCCCGCCCGCGCCAACTCCGCTGGGGCAGGAATTTCTTGACGAGACGGCCCCGCTGCTCGACGGGCTGGATCGCGCGCTTGATCGCCTGCGCCAGCGCGCCCGTGGATTGCGCGGCACGCTGCGGATCGGCGCGACTCCATCGGCAATCACGCCGTATGTCGCCCCGGCGATTGCCGCCTTCCGGCAGAGCCATCCCGAGGTCGAGCTGTTGCTGCACGATGACGTGGCAGAAATCCTTGCCGGAATGGTCGCCAATGACAGGCTCGACATCGCCATCGCAGGCCGCGCGCGCAGCACGCCTGACATCATCCAGACGGAAATCGCGACCGACCTCTTCGGGCTGGCCTGCGCCGCTGATCACCCTCTGGCCTTGGACGGCCGTCCGGTGCCGGTGGACGCCATTGATCCGCAGCAGCTCATTCACCTTGGTGCCGAAACCGGCACATCACGGCTGCTTGCCGGATCCGCCCTTCCCGCGCGGCTGAAGGCGGGGCCACTGCGCAGCCATTCGACAATCGCACAACTGTGCCTCGTCCGCGCAGGCGTGGGCATTGCACTTCTGCCCCGCAACGCGGTCGAACTCTTCAATGACCCAGCCATTGCCTTCGTGCCGCTGGCCGACCTGCGGCTCGAGCGCAAACTCTATTTGCTGACGCCTGCGCGACGAGCGCCCTCCCCCACAGCCGCAGCCTTCGAAAAGCTGTTTGGCGAGCTTACCGTCGGGGCGTGACCGCCTGCTGGACCACCTGCCAATGACGCAGGGCGTGTAAGGCTACAGGTTCTTCAGCGTGGTCAGCAGTTCCGCCTCGGAGATCGGCTTGGCCAGCCGTGGCACGCCGGTCATCGCCTCACCATCATAGCCGGAAATGACCACCACCGGCACGCCGAGCGTCATCAGTTTCTCGAGCACCGGAGTCGATCGCTCGCCGCCGAGGTTCTCATCGAGCAGCGCAACCTCGGGCTTTGCCTCGGACAGCGCATCGAGCGCCGCCCCGACGGTGCCGAATTGACCGTAGATCGCGTAGCCCGCATCTTCCATCATCCCCGCCAGATCGAGCGCGATGATCGGCTCGTCCTCGACGATCATGACCGACCGCGCTGGCGCGTCGACCTCGGCGATGATCGCAGCAGGATCGGATGTCTTTTCCTGCGTCCACCCCCCGCCCGAGAGCGCGATCTCGTAGCGCAGCTCTCCGGCAGACCGATGCCGCGCGATGCGGCCCTGAAAGTGATCGCGCACGACCCTTTGCAGCAGAATGGTGCCAAAGCCACGCCGCATCGGTTCGGCCTCTTCCGGCGCTTTGATCGCAGAAGACCTCTCGGACCACGTCAGCTCGATCTCACCACTCGGCCCATCGGTCTGCCACCTCACGTCCAGCACACCTTCCGGATCGGCCAATGCGCCGTGCTTCAGGGCGTTGGTACTCAGTTCATGGACCATCATCGCCAACAGTTGTGCATCGGCTGCCGGCAGCAAGACCTCTGGGCCCGACAGCGACACCCGCAGGCTTTCGGCGCCCGCAAATGTTTCCAACTCCATCTCAATCACGGTCTTCAGTGAAAGCCCGTCCCACTTGCGCTGCGACAGCAGCCCGTGAATGCGCGACAACGCAGAGATCCGGTCATCCAGCTTGGCCTTGTAGTCCGCCACCGTCTCGGCCGCGATCATCCGTGCCACCGCGCGCAGGATGGCCAAGAGGTTACGCGCCCGGTGATCGATCTCCTGCATCATCACCACCTCGCGCGCCCGGGCCCGCTCCAACTCCGCCCATGCCATGGTGGTCTCAAGCACCTTTTCCACCAGCGCCACATCCAGCACCCCGGTGGCCCGCGGCCGCGTCCAGTGGATATGAAGAACCGCTCGCAAGACGCCACCACTGACCCAAGGCACCAGCAAACCGTTGCTGACGTTGCGGTCTACCAAAAAGCGCGCGGTCTCCGGCTCCAGCGCCTGATCGGCGCGATTGACGAACACGTCCCGCCTGGCGCGCAAGTCCGCCAAAGCTGCCGAACCGAAGGCGCTCTGCACGTCTGGCCTGCGTGCGGCGGACTGCGGCGGGAACACCTCTGTGGCGGGCACCAAGACCCCCTCGGCATCGGCCTCCATCAGCCCAAGAAGATCGGCGCCCAAATGGGTGCCCAGCCGGTCGAGTGCGACCTGCAGACCTTGCTGCGCATCCTTGCACCGCCGCAGCGCCTCATTGAGCTTGACCATGCATTCGGCGTTGCGCCGCTGGATCACGTTCTCGGTCGTTTCGCTGCCGGAATTCCAGATGCCGACGATCTCGCCCTGCTCGCTCCGCAGCGGTGTAAAGCTATAATTCCAATAGGTTTCTTCGAGAAGGCCAAAGCGCTGCATGGGCAGCATCTGGTCCTCAAGAAAGAGGCCCTTGCCGGTCCGGATCACCTCGTTGAATTGCGGCTCGATGATCGACCAGATATCGCTCCAGACCTCTCGGGCGGGCGCCCCCAGCGACGCCGGATGGCGCGGGCCGGGGATCGGCGCCCAGGCGTCGTTATAGATCAGCCGCAGCTCAGGACCCCAATATATGGCCGTGGGGAACGCAGAATTGAGACAGATCGAAAGCGCCGCGCGCAGCGGGGCGGGCCAGGTCTCTGGGGGGCCAAAAGGATGCTCGGTCCAGTCGGTTTCGCGGATGCGACGCGCCATCTCTCCCTCGCCGGAGAGAAAGTCCATTGGCCCGAAATCAGCGCCTTGCTGTCGAAGCATCCCACACCTTCCAAGAAAGTCCCCTGAAATGAATATAGTGGTCGCCGAACCTGCGACCAGAGCGCTGCTGCTGGGGTGGCGCGAAGTCAACTACCGCGGTGGAGGGATTTGAGAGTATTGACGCGGGCGCCCTGCATCGAGGACGGCGTTCGCTGGACGCGAGCCGACCAGTCTGGCGCATCGGTTTCGGTATTTTTGGGAGGATCGTTTTTGAGAGATACGGTTATGTTTGTGTGGATTTTACTAGGTTTGGCGGTGACCTACTCTCCCACGTCTTGAGACGCAGTACCATCGGCGCGGCAGCACTTAACGGCCGGGTTCGGA
>NZ_JBSWYX010000022.1:0-76523 GCF_056161345.1 Salipiger sp. ABF4_146
TCCCACAGGTCGCCTGTTGAGGAAGGATAGGCACAGGCACCGCAAATCCTGGGCGAGCGGCAACGCGATCACCGAGCCGAGTTTTTCAACGAAATAAGCCCTAAGCTGACCTTCCGCTCCGATCTAATGCCTCCAGAATGCGGCAGTTGGATATCGTTGTGCCGCCTGTGCATTGCGCCCCAATCCTTCGGAGTTCTACGGCAAGCGCGTTAAGATCGGCGATTTTCGCCTCAACCTCGGCCAGATGCACCCGCGTCAGATCGTCCACGTCACGGCACGACTGTTGTCGATCTGAGGACAACGCAGCAAGATCGGCGACCTGCTCCAGCGAGAATCCTAGATCGCGGCAGCGCCGCACAAAGCGCAGACGATCAAGATGCACTTTGGAATAGAGGCGATAGTTCGCGGCGCTACGCTCGGGTTCGGGCATCAGACCAATGCGCTCGTAATAGCGGATCGTCACCACCTTGGTGTTGGTCAGGCGGGCCAGATCTGCGATGCGATACGTCTCACTCATGGTCTTGACCCTATAGTTGCTATAGACTGTAGATATGACGGCAACTGGACCATAATGCGAGTCGATCATGCCCTGTTGCTCTTCCGATGCCTGTTCCTCCACCGCGGGATCATCTCACCGTTTCCGTCGCGTCCTCTGGATCGTACTGGCCATAAACGCCGGAATGTTCGTGGCCGAGATCGCGGCCGGAATGCTTGCGGGTTCGGCCGCGCTTCAGGCCGATGCGCTCGATTTTTTTGCGGATGCCGCGAACTATGCAATCAGCCTGACCGTGCTGGGGATGACCCTGCGCTGGCGGGCGGGCGCGGCCTGGGTCAAGGGCGCGTCGATGGGGGCTTTCGGCCTGTGGGTGCTGGGCACGGTGATCTGGCATGCGCTGCACGGCTCAATCCCTCATGCGCCTACGATGGGGGTGATGGGGACACTGGCGTTGATCATGAATGTGATCTGCCTTCTGCTGTTGACCGCGTTTCGCGAAGGCGACGCGAACATGCGCTCGGTCTGGATTTGCTCGCGCAACGATGTGGTCGCCAATGTGGCGGTTTTGCTGGCCGCGCTCGGGGTTTTCGGCACTGGCACGGGCTGGCCCGATTTCATCGTCGCCACGCTGATGGCAGGCCTTGCCCTGCATGGTGCCGCCCAAGTAATGCGGGATGCAACGCGCGAATGGCGCAGCGGGTCTTCGATGCCCATCCCCGTGCTGCGTGCCGCCAAACAAGGAGCCCAATGATGTTCACCATCCAGCCGAAACGCCTGACCGAAATCCGCAAGGCACGCGGCGTCGGGCGCCCGCGCCTTGCCAAACTGTCTGGACTGACAGAGCGGCAGATCGCGCGGCTTGAAGGTGCCATTCCGTCCGAAGGAACACGTACCGAAGACACGGTCCTGCGGCTGGCGTCGGCGCTTCAGGTTCGCCCCGAAACGCTGACGAGCACGCGCGCTCTGACCAGCGACGATTTTCTGGTGGTTCCGCAGTCACGATGCTGCAGCCGGTGCTGATCAAATAAACGGGTCGGCGAGGTGGTAATTGCTCACCCATTATGAATGGCAGCAAAGTCCACATCGGCGGCGCTGCGGCAAGGCGCAGCGAATGGTGGGTTTAGGCTCCCAGGTCCGGTGAATCCTTGAACGATCGCTTTCGTGATCTGCGCTGCGGCGCAGGACGCCACTTGCTGCGGCTGCGAACAACTCCACCGTCATGCTGCATTTGCACCTGCCGCTTCGCGAATGACCGAAAAGTCCGCAATGCCGACCTCTGGCGGGGAAGGCCCCCGAAGATTTCTTCGGGAGACTGTATTGGTCGTAAGGACATTCCCGCAGGGATATCAGCCGCGAGTTGTACCACGACATGCAAAGGGCTGGCCCGGCACCCCGGATTTTTGCCCGATGATCTTCCGCACCCCGGCAATCGAGGCCTTCATCGCCCGCGACCTGGCAGCCGAGGCCCGCGCGGTGCTGGCCGAGGTGCCCGCCGATCTGCTCGCGCGTACTGCGGCCTTCCTGCGACTCAAGGATTCACGGTCGAGTTTCCAGATCGAAGGCGAGAACCCGCCCCAGGATCGCATCCGGCGCTGGGGCCAGATCATCGGTGAAGCCGGACGGCATCCAATCGACCGGGCAGAACTCGAACGCCTGCAACGCATCGTCATCGGCGATGCCCGCTTCGTCCATCTGGGCCTGCGGCAGGAGGGCGGCTTCATTGGCGAGCACGACTGCACGACCGGCGCCGCCCTGCCCGATCACGTCAGCGCCCGGCACGAAGACCTGCCTGCGCTGATCGCCGGACTCGAAGCGTTCGACCGCGATATTGCTCCGGGGCTCGATCCTGTTCTGGCGGCTGCCGGCCTCGCCTTCGGCTTCGTCTATCTCCACCCGTTCGAGGACGGCAACGGGCGCCTCCATCGCTACCTGATCCACCACGTGCTTGCTGCACGCGGCTTCAATCCGCCCAGGCTGGTTTTCCCGGTGTCGGCGGTGATCCTCGAGCGCATCGACGCCTACCGGCAGGTCCTCGAGAGCTATTCGCGTCGACTGCTGCCCCATGTCAGCTGGCGCCCAACCGATCGCGGGAACGTCGAGGTGCTGAACGACACCGGCGATTTCTGTCGCTTCTTCGATGCCACGCCCCATGCCGAATTCCTCTTCGCCTGCGTGGCCCAGACAATCGACCATAACCTGCCAGCAGAGCCCCGGTTCCTACGTGCTTATGACGGGTTCAAGTCCCGCGTCTCGGGCCTGATCGACATGCCGGACCGCTTGCTCGACCGGCTGTTTCGTTTGCTGCAGCAGAACGGTGGCAGGCTTTCCGGACGCGCTAGAGCGAATTCCTTCGCTGGTCTGACCGACGCGGAGGCCGACCGGATCGAAGCTATCTATGCGGAGTTCCGGGAGGAGTTCTGAGGTCGAACCGTTGGCCCGCTTCGGTGAAGGTGTAACCATTGGCGGTGACGGCCTCATCGACGACGTCATCCGGGGACAGATAGTCGTACTCGCGCTCGAGCTGGCGGTAGAGCCAGCAGGCGAGATTGCGCAACGCCTCAATCATGGTGTCCTCGGCATCGGCGGTCATGTCCTGCCCGCTTGGGCTGTCACACTCGACCGGGATCGCCATGCAGTACTCATGGTACCAATGGCCGCGATGCCCTGCAGCTCGGTGTCCTGCGGCGCGTATTCTCTGATCCGGCGTGGGGCGCCCTTGCGGTACGCATAGAAGTTTTCGAAGCACGCGCCATCTCCCTGGCTCAAGAAGCCTCGGAACCAGATGCAGGGTTCCTGCCGTGTGCCGCCGCCCATTAGCCGGACGGTTCGGGGCTTGAGGTTCAGCCTGAGGAATTCGGCGACGCGCTGGAAATCCTCTTAGACCGCATCGTACCAGTCATAGTCGAAGCCGCACCCAATACCTGAAGCCTTTCCGTCTCTATGCGCCTCGGGGCGCATATCGCCCGCAAGGTCCAAGACCTCTCGCTACTGCGGACCTTCATCGTCACCGTCGGGCTGGTCACCACCGTCATCTTCTTCGCACAGGCCTACGGTTGAACTCTTCGCAGAATGCTGAATTTTTCCGCGGCATGCACAGAAGGAAGTCCGCCATGCAGATTCTCCGTTCCCTCGGGCCCGCCGTGGCGCGCGTCTCCCTCGCCGAGGCGCTCCGCGCCGGTCTCGGCGCGCTGCTCGGCCTCGGCGTCACCGGGCTCTTCTTGCTCTCGCCGCAGGTCGACCTGAGCCTCGGGCTCTATCTCGTCGCGCCTTTCGGAGCTTCTTCGGTGCTACTCTTCGCAGTGCCCAACAGCCCCCTCGCCCAGCCATGGTCCGCCATCGTCGGCAATACCGTCGCGGCGCTGGTGGGTGTTGCGACCTGCCTGCTGGTCGCCGATCCAGCGCTGCGCATCGCGCTCGCCGTGGGGCTGGCGATCACCGCGACTATCGTCTGCCGCGCGGTGCATCCGCCCGCAGGGGCGGTGGCGATGACCGCCGCCATGAGCCCCGAGGCTATCGACCATCTCGGCTTCTGGTTCGCGCTGACCCCGATCGCCGCGGGCACCACCGCGCTGGTCGTCCTCGCCGCGCTCTACGCCCGGCTGACCGGGCGGCACTACCCGTTCCGGCAGTTCGACGCCCCCAGCCAGCACGGCACCGAGGACCGCAGCCCTTCCGACCGCCTCGGGCTCTCCGAGACCGAACTCTCCGGGCTGTTGGAGCGTTACCGGCAGTCCTTCAACCTCGGGGTCGAGGACCTGGCCCGGCTCATCGGCGCCGCCGAGCTGCAAGCCGCGAGTCACCATGCAGGCCCGCTCAATGCCGAGGACATCATGTCGCGCAATCTGGTCACTGTTGGTGGCGGCACAAGCCTCGCAGAGGTCGCCGACCTGTTCCGGCGGCATCGGTTTACCTCGCTGCCAGTGGTCGGGCCCGAGCAGAGGTTTCTTGGGGTGATCTTCCAGATCCACCTGATCACCCGCGCCCGCGAGGATGCGCAGCGGCTTGAACGGGGCCTCCTGCCCGCCTTTCGGCGGCTCGTCGATCTCCAGCGCGAGATCCCGGTGACCGCCTCGGACATCATGGATGTTGCCGGCCCGCGTGCGACGCGCGCAACGCCGGTCGCCGCGCTGCTGCCGATGATGGCGGATGGGGACGTCGATGCCATGCCAGTCCTGGAACGCGGACGCATCGTCGGCATCGTTACGCGCACAGACCTGATCGCCGCGCTGGCGCGACAGGCGCTCAGCTAAGGCTGACACACCACAGAAAAGACGCTGCAGACGAAAAATGGCCGAGACAAGCTCGGCCAAAGTTCAACACGGAGGTAGGGAAAGATGAGCTTGTGGCTCAATTCCGAACCCTACGCCCTATCTATGGGCCAAACAAATCTCTCGCAATAGCGTACCCCACAGGACCTGATGTCCGATAATGTATGGAAGCACGCCGAACGACCGCGGGTGCTGTGATGCTTGGTTTGCTTTGGGAAGGCCTCCACCGGGGGCGTCGGCAGCTTCGACACGCAAGCCAATCGCCACGCATACCGCGGCGAGATCATCGCCAGCCAGCTTCGCATCCAGAAGACATCGTCAGAGAGATTGGACGGCGAGCCAAGTAGAGAAGCAAAGGGGCCATCCAAACCTGGGGCGGCCCTTTGCCAAATGTGCGGCTTCAACACTGCACCACCGAAGGCGCACCATGGAGGGTGTGCAGCCTCACTTGCTGAACTCTTGCTGGCCCTCCGTTGCTGGCCCTCCGGCGGCTAAGCGCAGCGATCGGCCGCTCCGAGCCCTAACTCACCGAGATAGAGCGGGAGCTTCGCTGCGGATGCATTCGACCGCTGCCAGCCCTTAACTCGCCCTTCACCCCGAGAGCATAGGGCGGCGGTGCGCGGACCTTCCGGACTTTCGCTGCAGGTGCTCGATCGCCTCCTGAGGCCCGAGGAGCCCGAGAATGGCACGCTGCGCCACGCATGAAACAACATATTTCCGCCCTAAGCGTTTTGTCAGCGCTGCTCGCGATGCGACTGACTTGTAAGACAACCTCACAGCGCAATGTTATAGCATTGTTGCATTCTAGCGTTTGAAGGTCCCTAATCGATTGCGAAAGGACTCACGATGAAAACACTTCACATCTCTCTGGTCGCCAGCCTCCTGGCCGTCCCGCAGACATCTGCCTTCGCGCAGGACCACCGCGAGCTTGGCGCGCATGAGCACGGCATCGGGCAGCTGAACATGGCAATCGAAGGCGGTCGCATCTCTATGGAGTTGCAGGCGCCCGGGGCCGATATCGTCGGCTTTGAACATGCGGCCAGCGCTGCGGCGGACCGCGAGGCCGTGGACACGGCCTTGGCAGTGCTCGAGCGCCCGCTCGAGCTTTTCGTGATGCCCGAGGCCGCCGGCTGTACCGTGGCTGAGGCGCATGCCGCGCTGGAGGCGGATGAGCACGTGCATGAAGAAGGCCACGATCACGAGGAGCATGCGGAGGAAGATCATGAGGGGCATGACCATGATGATCACGATCATGACGCGCATGACGCCGACCATGACGACCACGCCGACGATGGGCACACAGAATTCCATGCCGAATATGCCCTCGATTGCGCGTCCCCCTCTGACCTTTCCCAGATCGGCTTTGCCTATTTCGACATGTTCCCGAATGCGCGCGAAATCGAAGTTCAGCTGCTGACCGACAAGGGGGCGCAGGCCTTCGAAGTCGACCGAGGCAGCCCGGTGCTCGACCTTGCCGGACAGCTCTGAACTGGAAAAGCCGGCCGTCGAGCTGCACGGGGTACGGTTCCACTGGGACCGAGGTTCGGGCTTTGCGCTCGAGGTGCCACAGTTTCAGGTCGCGCGCCGCGAGAGCGTGCTGCTGCTGGGGGAAAGCGGCTCGGGCAAGTCGACGCTGCTGTCGCTCATCTGCGGCATCGTGACGGCGCAGAGCGGACAGGTCACCGTCGGCGGGACGGATCTCGCGACCCTGCGGGCCGGGGCGCGGGACCGCTTCCGGGCCGAGCATATCGGGGTCATCTTTCAGCAATTCAACCTGCTGCCCTACGGCAGCGTGGCCGACAACATCCTGCTGCCGCTCAGCTTCGCGCCGGAGCGGCGGCGGCGTGCCGGGGACGCCCGCGCCGGGGCCGAGCATCTGTGCAAAGCCCTTGGCCTGCCGGTCGGGTTGCTCGCCAGCCCCGCCGGGCGGCTCAGCGTCGGGCAGCAGCAGCGGGTCGCCGTGGCGCGCGCGCTGATCGGGCGCCCGCCGCTGATCGTCGCCGACGAGCCGACCTCGGCGCTCGACGCAGCGACGCAGGACAATTTCCTCGGCCTGCTCTTCGAGCAAACCAGCGAGGCGGGCTCGGCCCTGCTGATGGTCAGCCATGATGAGCGCCTCGCCCCGCGCTTCGACCGCGTGCTGCGGCTCGAGGACATCGCCCATACCGAAAGGGCCGCCGCATGATCCTGCGTCTCGCTTTCGGCTCGCTGCGGGCCCGCGCCCTGACCGTGGGGTTGACGGTACTCGCCATCGCGCTGTCGGTGGCGCTCTTCCTCGGGGTCGAGAAAGTGCGTACCGGGGCCCGCGCCAGCTTTGCCGACACGATATCGGGCACCGACCTGATCGTCGGGGCGCGCTCGGGTTCTGTGCAGCTGCTGCTCTACTCGGTGTTCCGGATCGGCAATGCCACCAACAACGTCACCTGGGAAAGCTACCAGGACCTCGCCGCGCGCGACGAAGTGGACTGGATCGTGCCGATTTCCCTCGGCGACAGCCATCGCCAGTTCCGGGTGATGGGCACCACGCCCGGATTCTTCGAGCACTACAAGTACCGCGGCGGCCGCGCGCTGGAGATCGCGCGGGGGCACGGGCTGGACGACCTCTATGATGCAGTGATCGGGGCGGATGTGGCGGCGGCGCTCGGCTATGCGGTGGACGATCCGATCGTGGTCTCGCACGGGCTCGCCTCTTTCACCGAACATGACGACCAGCCCTTCCGCGTGGCGGGGATCATCGCCAAGACCGGCACGCCGGTGGACCGCACGGTGATCGTCGGCCTCGAAGCGATCGAGGCGATCCACGTCGACTGGCAGAGCGGTGCGCAGCGATCCGGCGCTGCCACGCCGGTCGAGCAAATCCGGCAGATGGACCTCACCCCGAAGGCGATCACCGCCGCGATGGTCGGAGTGAAATCGCGCCTGCAGGTTTTTGCGCTGCAACGCTGGATCAACGAGTATCCCGAGGAACCGCTGCTGGCGGTGCTGCCGGGCGTCGCACTGCAGGAGTTGTGGCAAATTGTCGGCATCGCCGAGACCGCGCTGGTGGGTGTCTCGGCCATGGTCGTGGTCACGGCGCTGCTGGGCATGACCGCGATGATCTTTTCGAGCCTCAACGAGCGCCGGCGCGAGATGGCGATCTGGCGCGCCATGGGTGCGCGCCCGGCGGTGATCCTTGGCCTTTTGGTGCTGGAGGCGGTCTTGATGGCGGCACTGGGCGCGCTCTTGGGCATGGCACTGCTCTACGGGGCGCTGGCTTTGGCGCGGCCTCTCATAGATGCGGCGTTCGGCCTTTGGCTGCCGCTGGAACCGCCGGGGCTGCGCGAGCTTTGGGGGCTACTGGCCGTGATCGGCGCGGCGGCACTGGCCAGCCTGCTGCCCGCGCTCAGGGCCTATCGCCTGTCGCTCGCCGATGGCATGATGGTGCGCATATGATTTTTGATCTGCGTGGACACAATGGAGAGCACGATATGCAGACACCCGTTACAAGGCGCGCGTTCTGCGCCGGACTGGCGCTTGTCGCGGCGCTGCCAGCCACTGCGCTGCGCGCGGCCAGTGCCACGGTGCTGACGTGGAAGGACCTGCTGCCTGACGGAGAGACCGCGCTGCCGCCCGGGCTGCAGGGGTTGGTGCAGCACGATCAGGCGTCGCTGGCGGCCCAGCAGCCCGAGTCGTCGGGGGTGCGGACCGACTGGAACGGCGAGACGGTGGAAATATCGGGTTTCATCGTTCCGCTCGACTACGAGGGCACCGGGGTCACCGCCTTCATGCTGGTGCCCTACGTCGGGGCCTGCGTCCACGTGCCGCCGCCGCCAGCCAACCAGCTCGTCTTCGTCACCACCGAAGAGCCCTACGAGTCGGAGGGCCTCTTCGAGGCTGTGACGGTCACCGGCATGTTCGGCACCGCCGCCACCTCCACCCAACTGGCCGACGTGGGCTATGCGCTCTCGGCCGACAGGATCGAGCCCTACAAGGGCTGAGACTGTCCGGGCTCCGCGCGGCGCGGTCCAGAGTTCGACAAGGATTGGACATGGACAAGGCCTGAAGAACGCTGCAAGCTGGATGCAGCCCAAGGGAGTACCGCATGAGCCGCACCACTTCCACATGGATCAGGCCGCGTATCGCCGGGGTGCTGCTGGCCTCCGCCTTGGCGCTTCTGCCGGCGCCGCAGACCGCCGCCTGTGCCTTCCACACCGACCTGCCGGAGCAGACCGTCGGCGACTGGTTGGTCGACGGCACCGAGGTCGTGCTGGCCCGCCCCGATCCAGACAATGAGTTCTCCTTTCACGTCACCAAGGTGATCCATACCGCGGGGGAAGCGCCCGAGATCAACCTTCTGGTCAGCAGCGATCTGCGCCGCAAGTTGCTGAACCACCCCGACGACACAGTGCTGCTGGCGCATGATGGCGTCAGCTGGCTGATCCTCGCCTATGTTGACGCGACTTTCAGGCCCATCATGACCGAGATCCTCGCGAAGGCGCCCGGCTGGGACGGTGGATATAACGCCGAACGGCTGGCGATCTTCGCCGATCTGCAGGACAGCCCCGACATCGATCTGCGCCTCCTGGCCCTGAACGAGATCGACAAGGCGCCTTATGGAATGCTCAGGGAAATGGACCTTCGGCTTACGCCCGAGGACCTGCTACGCGACCTCTGGTCCCCCTTTGCCTATGGCTACCAGCCGATCCGGGTTCTGCTGCTGGGCCTGAGCGACAGCGACGCGGCACGAGACGAGGTCCGGGACTTCCTGCTGCGTGTCGCAGACTGGGAGTGGGCGAACAACCTCGGCGCCTTTGCCACGGCAGAGATAGAGTTGAACGGCGTTGCGGGCGTGGATTTCCTCGAAGAGCACTACCTTGCAAACCCGCGCCAAACGCTGGCCAACCTCGAACAGGTGGTCGAGGCTCTGGCAATCCAGCATGGCGCGGCGCCGCCCGAGGTCCGCACGCAGATCGCCGACGCACTGAAGCGGTTCGTCAACGCACGGCCGGAAGGTGCGCCATTGGTCGCCCGGCAGTTCGTCACGCGGCAGGATTGGTCACAGGCGCCGCTGCTTGCGCAGATCATGGAAGAAGACTGGCTCACTTCCGCGCCCGACCTTCTGGCGGTGGCGATCTATGTGGCGCAGGCGCGCGGTGCAGGGGCGGTGCCCGTGACAAAGCCCGGCTCCGACGGCTGATCCTCCGCCACATCCGCCCTCTTTACCGGCGCCTGGCGTGATGCTGCGGCGAGCTCGGAGGGCAGCTCAGGGCTGGTAGTCGACCGTGCCACAGCGTCACTACTTTCTCGTCCTAGGCAAAGTCCTAATCTGTACGCTCATGAAAATGCGCAAGAAGTGGGCTCGGGATTGGGAGCACGTCATCTACTGCTCAGATCGGTGCCGGCGATCGGCAAAGTGAGCGTGCTTGGGTGCAACCAGCCCCGCTCTAAGAAAACACAAGCCAAGCGAGGTGCGATCTTGCCCAGTCTGCCCATGGCTATCTGGTCGACCTCACCATACTTTACCGAATACAGGAATTTTCACCTCGCAACGAGCCGTAAGCGTCGAATTTTACCTTAAACGATAAGTGCGTTGCTCTTCGGTGCGATCTCGCTTACCGTTTACCGTATTCGGTAAGAGACGGCGCCATGAACATCAATAAAAACGGAGATATCTTGACGCGGGTCGGGGCTGAAATCCGACGGCAGCGACAGGCCGCTGCTCTTAGCTTGCATGACCTCGCACTCTTGTCCGGCATCTCGAGCTCGGCGCTCTCGCTGATTGAGACCGGCAAACGCGATGCCCGGCTGAGCACTCTTGATAAGATCGCGCGATCACTTGGCACCGACATCTCAACACTCTGCGTCCGCTCGACTGAAGCCGGCCCTGCTCAGGTCGGGGATAAGGGCCCAGGCTATGATCTGAGTGGCCTCGAATGACCGTGGTCAAAGTCTACTTTGCCCGCCTCCTTGTGGGGCGCATTGGTGTGGATCCGGAAGGCGACCTGAGCTTTTCGTATGAGCCCGCGTGGCAAGCCACCGAAGGCACCTTCCCGATCTCGCTCAGCATGCCGATAAGCTCTGCAGGTTATGCGTCAAGCATCATTTCGCCCTGGCTTGCAAACCTCATTCCCGAGGAAGAGCAACTCGACATGCTGACGCGCTCTCTGGGGCGATCACGAGCGGATATTCTGGGCCTCCTTTCCGACATCGGCGGTGATACAGCTGGGGCGCTGTCGTTTCGAGATCCAAGCGATCCAAACGCCTGGCGGTATAGCCCGCTTACCGAGTTTTACGAGACAAAAGACGCCGCAGAAGCTCTTGAAAAGCATCTCGCGGACCTCGATAACAGGCCATTCCTCGCCGGAGAAGAAGGCGTCCGCTGGTCCTTGGCCGGCGGCCAGAAAAAGACGGCATTGGCGGTCCTCGATGCTGATGGAAACCCGGTACTGAGACTTCCGCGAGAGGGGGACCAGCTGGCTGTTCCAATTGCCGGGGCGCCTTCCACGATCATCGTGAAGCCAGACAACCCACGGCTTCCCGGCATTGCGGAGAACGTGGTATATTGCCTGCGCCTAGCAGCCGCGATTGGGATCCCGGCCGCAGAAGCCGCAATCATTGCTACCCCGGCGCGGACGGCCATTGGCGTGTTGCGATACGACCGCCGCCTTACGCGAACCGGCGCCATTCAGCGCCTTCACCAAGAGGACTTCGCTCAGGCCAACAGTCTACCACCAGGCCGCAAGTATGAGCACGGTACCGTTCCGGGCCTTTCGCTTCATGATCTCTTCGAGACCGGTCGCCGCCTGGGCCCACGCAGCGTCCTAGCCCTCCTGGATCAGGTGATCTTTAACGCCCTCATTGCGAACACGGACGGACACGCGAAGAACTACTCGCTGCTCCTTCCCTTACGCGATGCCCCTCACCTGTCGCCGCTCTATGATGTCTCTACGGCTCTTCCCTGGCCACACGTCGTGCAGAAGTTTGCTCAGTCGCTTGCTGGCAAACGCCGGAAGCCCGGTGACATGGCCGCGCGTCATTGGAAGGTGATCGCGGAGACGTCCGGTTTTCGACCAGCGGACGTGATGGGTCGGGTGCAACTACTCGTAGATCGGATGGTCGCGGCTCGGGTGAAGACGACCTCCGAGTTAACGTCCTTTTCCGGTGCGACACCCGGATATGTTAACGAGGTTGCAGAACTGATCGAGGCGAACGCACTGCGCATCGCGGGCCGGTTGGAACGGCGCCCGGCGTCTAAAGACGAATTATAGCTTCCTCCTGACCGATTGCCTACATGCGGCTCAGCCGGGATCGGCTTCAGCAACTCGAAGGCATCAACAGACGAGCCCCCGAGCCAGGTCTCGTAATCTTCCCGCGGGAGGATCATCGATCGGCTGGCGATGATGGTGCTTGGCACCGGGCTCAACATGAGTTTCGAAAAGGTCCGCCGCTATTGCGCCCACAGCATCGATGTGGTGGTCCAGCTGGGAAGGGAGGATGGCCGGCGGGGGATTGCGGAGACTTTTCTGCCGGGGATGGGAAGCTGACGGCCGTAGAGGTACCAGCCTTGCGCACCAGTGAAGACGGGCAATGCTTACGCGTGATATTTTGCGCGTTGGCGAGGGACCTGCATAGAGGGCACCCTTTCGGCCGGGATGGCGAAAGCTGCAACACATCGCCAAGATCGTTGCACAGCCGCGAATGGTCTTTCGCGACTTAGAACCTGTAGTGAACCACTTTACACCTGTCGCCTATCAGCTTACATAAGGTCATGATCAAGACTTTCGCACACAAGCAACTGAAAGCCCTCTGGGAGACTGGCAAGTCAAAGATCGAGGCGCGCATGCACAGCCGCATTCTGCGGCGCCTGGATGCGCTCGACGCCGCCACCGCTCCCGAAGACATGAACCTGCCGGGCTTCGACTTTCACAGTCTGCGAGGTCACACTCCAACGCGCTACACCGTCCATGTGAACGGCCCGTGGTGCATCACTTTCGAGTTCCGCGACGGCGACGCCTATGTGCTGGACTACGAGCAATATCACTAGGAGGCGAGGATGAGCCGCAACCCCAACCGCTGCCCGACGCATCCGGGCGAACTGCTCCGCGAGGATGTGATCCCCGCGACCGGGAAATCCAAGTCCGAAATCGCGCGCCTTCTGGGGATTTCGCGCCAGCACCTGCATGACCTTCTGGCCGAACGGAAGCCCGTCAGCCCGGAAGTCGCCGTGCGGCTTGGTAAGCTATTCGGCACCGCGCCACTGGTCTGGATCAGGATGCAGGGGGCCTATGATGCCTGGCATGCAACCCGCGACGTCGATGTGTCGGCCATCCCGACACTGAGCGCCGCGCCCGACAACTCGGCCACGACCTAGATCCCATAGCGACGGAGCGAGTTGGCTGCTGGCTCGCTGGTTTCTCCCGCGGCACCGGGCTCAGCAGAGCTTCGAAGAAGTCCGCTGCTCGTAGATCGGATAGTCGCGGCTCGGGTGAAGACGACCTCCGAGGTAACGTCCTTTTCCGGTGCGACAGCCGGAAATGTTGGCGAAGTTGCAGAACTGATCGAGGCGAACGCACTGCGCATCTCGGGCCGGTTGGAACGGCGCAGGACGGCTGCAGACGAATGAGGCCCGTCCCTGAAAGGATGACCAAGGGGCCTCAAGAATATCATGCTGGCTCACTTTTGAGATCTTCCCCCTGCCCCGTGACCTTCATGCGCTCGGCCGGGAACGGCTTAAGTAACTCGAAGGCGTCATCCGGCGCCCCAGTGAGCCAGATGTCGTAGTCCTCCCGCGGTAGGATCACCGGCATCCGGTCCGGATGGACGTCCTTGACCAGAGCGTTGGGCGTGGACGTGACCATCGAGTACGTATCGATCTCTACCGGGTCATCCTTGTAGTAGCCCTTAAATTGCCGCCAGATGCCCGCGAAAGCATAAGGTTCTGGATCTCCATCCTCACCTACGACCGTGAACCAGAAGTAGGTCGCCGGCGAGCGCCCCTTGGCCTCGCAGAAGGACGTCGCAGGGATCAGGCACCGGCGTTCCTCGAAGCTACCGCGCCAGAAGCCACTCGAGCGCAACTTGTCGTCCCTGGCGTTGTTGATCGCTTTCGGTTGGATGGGCTTGCCGGTCTTCTTCGACTTCTGAGGCATGACGAACCCCCAGTGCATGTCCAGAAGCTCCCGCTCACCACTTTCGTTCACGCGTACGACAGGACCATCGTACTTCGGAAAGATTGCCTTTCGGGGCTCAAAGTTGCCCAGCGCGTCGTTGCCAGCGTCGACCTTGAAAAGGCTTCGCATGGCGTCCTGTGGCATCGTGGAAGCATAGAGATTGCACATGGACCCGATCCTGAATTCTCCCGCCTAGAGGATGGCGCGTTTTCAGGATCGGACAAGTTCTTTGCACAGATTAGCTGGCTGCACACCCCTGGTAGCCCGGGCTCGCCATGCAGGTCAGTTGATCTCGGACAGACCGGTCTTCCAGGTTACCTCCGGTGGAATGGATGTACTCTTGGGGCACCATGCCACCGAGCTCCTCCTCCTCCTCGAAGGTGACGGTCGTCGTGAGGGACTGGTCGTGCTTGTCCGTGGCCTCGAGGGTATAACCCGACGAGAAGAACCCGCTGTTTTCGGACCAGGAGAACTCGGTGCGCCCGCGAAGCTCGCAAATCAGCTTTCCCAGCTTCACGTTGTCGACGTCTTCGGCGCCTTCTGCGGCATTCACGATCAGCAGTGTGTCGAGCTCTTCCGAACTCAGACCGGTTTTTTCTTGGGTGAGTTCGCACAGCCTTTCATTGCGCTCTCCGTTGGCTTTGATGATCGCATTGCTGCAAACGCCGCGGATGATGTTCTTAGCGTCAAAGTCAAGGTCTGCCGGGAGCCCCGGCACTTCGCAGCGCGGGTCGTCGTAGGCTGCGGAGAATTCCCAATCGTCGGACATGAACTGGTCCTCAGAAAACTCGAGCTCCTTTTGAGCGTAGGCGCCGATGACCGGAAGCGCCGCCTTCTGACGCTCTCGGACAAGCTTGTGCAGCTGAGAACTTGCCTCCCGCACCTCGCGGCTCGAGCCCCGAGGCACCTCGATGTTCTGAAAATCCCGATAGCCGTTCGTATCGAGGTAGGCCCCGATCTCGTTGGGCAACTTATCGATTTCAGACACATTGCTCTCGATCTCGGCGAGCAGTTCCCTGTCTTTCTCTGCAGCTGCCAAGCGCTCGGAGAGGTTTTCAGACGCTTGCACAATTCGCGGGTAGTGCTTGGCAAGGCGTTTTGCTTTCTCTGCACCCCACTTGTTCCCGCACTCCTCGAGCCGTGCCATTGCGCCCTCTGTAAACTCCCGATCCCAGTAGGCAAAAGGAAGCCCGAAGAGAGGCTCCATCCGATCGGCACGATTGAAAATCGTCGTGTCGACGAGCGCACAGAACCGCTCCTCTTCGAGACCGCTCATAGGAGCAACTTCGTATCCGGCGGAAGCGACCCGGAAGGCGGCGTCTTCCATTTTCCTCTGGTAGCGATCCTTAAGGCTCCGCTCCTCGAAAATATTGAGATCAAAGCCAAGCTTGGGATCGTAGACCTCTGCTACCTTGGAGAGGAGCGCCTTAGCCTCGTCCTCGCTCGTCACCGGCATCTCATCAATGATCGCGTCCTGCTGGGTCAGATACTCCCCGTAAAACTCATTCACGGCGTCATAGGTGGATTTGGGCAAAGTTGCTTGGTCCAAGTCGGGCAGCAACCCACTCGGGGGCAGGTTGTAGACCATATCGCTAAGCTTCACCGCATTCTTCGGACTTGTCTCGCTGCTAGACGCAAAGCTGACGACCTCCTGATAAGCCGATACGGGGTCAGATGGCATCGGGGCGAGAACACTACTCCCTTGGCACCGACCATCCATCCAATACAGAGCCAGGCTACCGTCATCTGCACTTTGAACTTCAAAGCTCGCTCTGCCGTAGCTGTGCCGCATCGATCCCAAGGCTTCGGGGTAGGAGGTCACATCATATCTTGAAAAGTCTTTCTCCCGAATGACCTGGAATCCATCGTCCCCAGACGAGATGACATAGGTGTGCCGGAAATTGCTGCCGCAGTACGATTGACCTGAATAGTGAGCCTCCTGCGCAGCCAAAGCAGAGGTTTGGCTCAGCGCGATGGCGGCGGCGGACATAAGAAGAGAACGATACATGAGGACCCTGAAGCGAAATTCTGTCGGTCTCACTTAAAGCGCCTCTGTATGTCCCCCGCCATACAAGGGCAGGGAATCTTACAATTCTCCCGGGAATTACCACCTAAGGTTGGTACTGAAGGGCCGGTTCAGTCAGTCACTTTGACCGCTGATCGTTCTTTCAAGCTTCCGCCGCGAGGCCTCGAGGTCGTCTAGGCTGCGAGTGAGGGTCTTCGCTTTGATCAGTGTCGTGACCATCAGCGTCCCCATGCCGCTCGCAATCAGGGAAATGACTACCCGCATGAGCGGCGAGAGCAGTTGCCCAAACCCGAACAGCGCAAAGAAGATGCTGAGGGTCAGCAGGCCGATCCCTATCCAACACCAAGCAACCGCACGGGCTGCGAGTTTGCGGCGCTTACGGTGCTGAGCGAGCCAAGTCTGAAAATCATCCATCATGGCTCCCTGTAGCGCGGCAAGGCCGGGACCGCAAACGTCACAAGGGGAACATCCCGATCGCGTCGAAGACCTCATCTCTCGTTCGCTGCGTGACCTCTCGAGATCGCGCCGTCCCCTCACGGATGACATCCCGAACAAAATCAGGATCCGCCTCCAGCTGGGCGCGGCGTTCTCTGATCGGCCCGAGGAAGCTTTCCAGAACCGACAGCAGTCTCTTTTTCAGAGTTCCGTCGCCGAGCCCACCACGGCGGTAGTGAGCCTTCAATTCCTCGACGGCCTCATTGTCCGGATCGAACGCGTCCAGGAAGGTGAAGACAACGTTGCCGTCTACCCTGCCCGGATCCGATACCCTTAGGTGGTTTTCGTCCGTGTACATCGCGTTCACTGCGTCCTTCAGAGCTCGCCGAGAGGCAGACAGCGGGATCGAGTTACCCCCGGACTTCGACATCTTGGCGCGCCCGTCGATACCAGGAAGCCGACCCGCTGACGGGATGATGGCTTTGGCAACCGGCAGCACCTCGCGGCCGGCAGCTGCATTGATCTTCCGGATGATTTCGTTGGTCTGCTCCAAGATCGGCGCCTGATCTTCTCCGACGGGCACGACCTCCGCCTTGAAGGCGGTGATGTCGGCAGCTTGGGCAGCCGGATAGCAAGCAAATCCTGCAGGAATGCTTCTGCCAAAGCCCCGCGAGCGGACCTCCTCCTTGATCGTTGGGTTCCGCTCCAGCCGAGCCAGGGTCACGAAGTTCAGATAGAGCATCGACAGCTCGCCCAGCGCCGGGAGTTGCGACTGCAGGCAGATGGCGGACTTCTCGGGGTCGATGCCGACAGCGAGGTAGTCGATGGCCACCTGCAGAACGCTGCGGCGCACCTTGCGAATGTCATGCGCGTTGTCTGTCAGCGCCTGCATGTCAGCGAGCAGCAGAAACTGGTTGTGGGTCTCTTGGCACCTCAGACGGTTTCTGAGTGAGCCGGCGTAGTGCCCGAGATGCAGTGGCCCGGTCGTCCGGTCTCCGGTGAGAATGGTTTTCTTAGTCATTTTGGGGGTGCCCTTTCTTGGCGTGGAGGGACACCGCACGAGAAGACTCTGAAAACACAAAGGCCGCCAATGCGGCGGCCCAGTGTTGCATGCATGAGTTATCTGGCCGCCTGTATTAGGAAGCCAGCCACCAGAAGGTCGAAGGGGTCATCATGCGCGTCATGACCTAGCATCTATTCTTATTTGCGCTCAAAATCAATGCCGAATTCACGGAAGATCAATCGACGTGCCCTCACTCAATTAATCCCGCGCGGAATTATGTAGCTAATGCAAACTCGTTGAAGGATAGCTCGTCTGGGGGGGGGGGTAGTGTGTTGGTATGGCAAAATCCGAGAACCGCTTTAGCTTCGCAGACCCCTTCTTGGCGCACCCATACCGTAGCTCTGCGGCTGTGATAATGCTCACGCAGATCGCATCCGCCCCGACCTCGCGAATTCGCTTTACCGCACCGCCGTCAGGATGCCGCAGCAGATCGGAGACAATATTGGTGTCGAGCATGTAGCGGGTCAAAGGTCGATTTCCTTGGACGGGAGAAGCGTCTCGTCCACATCAGGAAACTGATCCTCTTCACCGAGCGGGTCTAGTCCGGCCAGTACTTCAAGCAGGTTCTTGCGGCGTACCGGCTCGATGATAAGTCGGTTCCCGTCACGATAGATATTCACCCGATCTCCCGGCAGCTCGAAGTCTGCGGGAATACGTACGGCTTGGCTCTTGTTGTTGCGGAATAGCTTGGCTTCACGAGGCTCTGAATCTGGGTGCGGATGCGGCATGAAAGCCCCTCCAGCTAAAGCTGTATATGCTAGAACATATACATTGTTGTGTAGAGGTTTTCAACCTGCACTCATGCCGCGCCTCCGTTCCTCGATGCGCCGACCAGCCAACCATTAACCCTATATGCCGGACAGCCACAAATCCGCCTTTATGAGACTGTGAGCGCTGTCTCATAGGTCTGTTTGACCTCGATCAATGTCCGCCGGCAGAGGCCCGCCTATCTCCACATCGCGGCGCTGCGGCGCGGCGTGACATGGTCATGTGTCATACTAAAGTAGCGGTACGCAGGTACGGAGGAGGTGCCTGCACAAGGGAGGTGATATGATGACGGTTGGTTTCGATACGGTTCGGTCCTTGCGGAAGTTGCTGCGCCTCAAGCTAGGGGCAACAGACTTGGAACGAGCCTACCTAAATTCCCCTCAAGCGGCGCTGGGCAATCGCTCGCCGCGGGAAATCCTGGAACGCCGGGACTTCTACGAAATCATGCGCCTGAGCGTTATGGTGTCCGCCATAACCCCGCATAGTCAAACCGATACAAGGGCCGCCTGACCCCTATCCACCGAGCATCGCGAGGCCAAGGAGAGGCAGTAAGGCTGCAGCCCAGGCGATCCCATCGAGCCCGGCGAGGCCCCCCTCCTCCTCGGGCTCTTCCTCGTCTGGCTCATCCCCCTGCTCGTCTTCTGGATCTGGGTCGGTCACCGGAAGATCCGGAACCTCCTCGCCATCCTCTGTGCCGTTGTCGATCGAATCCATGGCGGCTTGCATTGGCTCGGTCGGCATGAACTCTGTCACCTTCACCTGCATGATCTCGAAGGGCTTTAGGTCGGCAGATATGAAGCCGTCGCCGAAAACTTCCTCTGGGTCCAGATCGCGCACAATCGGTGCCGAAGAGGGGTCGCCTGGGTTTTCACCGTCGGCAACACCGAGCACCTGAGCTTCCAGCGTTCCGACATCCTGAAAAATGCCCGAGACGTCTATTTCCTGGCGGATGTCGCTCTCACTGTTGGATGCGAAGTAGAAGACAGCTTCGCCGTCACCGTAGAAGCCATGCGCATCCATATCGGGGAACGATGCGTTATCGGCCATCTCGCCATCTCCGCGGAAATCCAGCACGCTCTTTCCAGGCAGGTTTTCAGAGAGCATCGAGTACATAGTGCCCGTAGGTGTCAGACCGTCGTGCTCAAAGCCTTGGCTCATTGTGTTGTCGCTCCACTGAAGGAGTGGCCATACCTGTGCGGAATCCACGCCATGGTCAGCGAACTCCTCCAGGATGTTGAGCAGCTCATGGCCGTTTTTCAGACCATAGTCGTCATCTTCGAAAGCGCCGCTGACACCCGACTGGTTCCATTCGCTGACGTGGATTTCCTTGTCTGCAAAGCGCTCGTCCTGCCCCCAGGTATTGTCGATGGAGTCCAGCATGTAGCTGCGCTGCCACGCCATCTCTTCCCCTTTTGAGTAGACATGGGCGTTGACCGCATCCATGCCATCGATCTCTTCGGGGGTGTCGAAGTGAGACATGATGATCTCGTTGTTGACGTCGGTCCAATTGGGCAGTCGATCGAGGTCCAGATCGTAGCGATCATTCAGAGCATCAAGCGTCTCCTCTGAGGTCATGCCGTCGAAGTCATCGCCCAAGCTGGAATAGTTGAAGTTCGTGCCCATCTGAACGATCACGTCGCTCTCCGCCGCTTGGGGGAAATCGCCCTCGAGCTGGCGGAGCTGGTCATCCACGATCCTAGTCATCTCGCTGGCGACCCTGCCGTACTCATTCGCGGTCATCCGCCCGGAGCCCCAGTACTCGTTGCCGATCTCGAAGCCCGAGATATTCACGTCTCCCCACTTGCCAGAGACAGCATCACTCACGAATTGCCGAAGCCCGTCCTCATCGATGTCCGCATACCTGTCCCCGTTCGCGTCGGTTTCTTGGGTCAGTTGGTCTCGGGTGTTCAGCACGAGCACCGCATTCAGCCCCTCCTCCTCAGCGAAACCCATAAACTCTGAAATTGGAATGAAGTCTCGCCCATCGCCACTATCGCGATCTTCGACCCATGCCCGATCGGGTTCTGCGAAGTCGAAGTAGGTCTCGGTCACCGATCCGCCCGGGTAGCGGAGGGTGTGAACCCCAAGGTCTTCCACGAGCTCATCATAGTTGACCACGTCATCGAGGGTGTCCCGATGCGCGAGGATATTTCCTCCAAAGAGGTTCTCCGAAACCTCATTACCGGAGCCAGCGAGTTCCAAGATGGGCATGTTTTACCTGCGGCCTATTCTTAGAACAGGATGACAGGCCGTGGTTAAACCAGATTTTCTCCCCTAAATAAGAAAAGGCCGCCCGCAGGCGACCTTTCACAAACTCAAATTGATCTCGGTACTTTAGCCGCCGGAGAAGCCGCTGCTGAACGACATGTCTGCGTTGCCGTCGATACCAACCGACGTTTGGGTGATCGCAATAACACTCGGGATCGCAACGAGAAGCGCTCCCACGCCCAAACGCCAGATACCTTCCCCGTACTTCACCTGCTGCCCCTGAGTGTCTGCAGCGGCCTTCAGCTTCAGCCCCCCCATAAACACGAAGAAAACCCCGGTCGCGAAGGCAGCCGCGAGGGCAAACGTGCCAGCACTTTCCGCTTGATCGACACCTCCATCGAAGATCGCGCCGATCGTCCCTTCATCCGATTGAGCACTTGCCTGCCCTGCGTAAAAGGACGCCATCATAGCCGTCATCGCGGTCAGCGGGGCGTTCCGCACTTTCGAAATCATGCTCTTCATACTGTCATCTCCTGTATAAATCCTGGCTTCTCGCCGTCGAGCCATGCCCGGGAGATGCGAATGAGTTCCTTAAATGGATTTAAGAGAACGCGGCCCCTGAGATTTAGTTTGCGAAGCCGTTCGCGAAGCTGATCCCAGTCAAGTCCGAAAGACCGAAGGTGTGCTGAGTGAGAACGATCACGGCGGGGATGGCCGCCATGCCGCAGCCGATCGCGATGCGCCAGACACCCTCGCCGTAACGGACTTGTTGTCCTTGGCTATCCGACGCGGCCTTGAGGCGCGCGAGCCCCATACCAACGAAGAACAGGCCTGCGGCAAACGCTGCGGCCAACGCAAAATCCGCCGCACTGCGCGCTTGTGGCGCCAGCTTGTCGAAGACAGCGCCGATTGTACCGGGTTCTGATTGGGCCAGCGCAGGGCTGGCGGCTGCCTGCAGAAGAGCTGCAATCGCTGCCCACTTCAGGGTCTTCTTCGGGCTCTTCATCGTAGTGACTCCTATTCTTTATTCATCGAGCTACGCACAGGAGATTTTCGGAGACCTCTAAAGGCGGTTTAACATTCCAGGGGCGCCACCATTTCATCCCTCTTAGGAATTCTCTTCTATTGCTTACGGCATTCAAATGTACGGAAGCCACATGTTTGCAAGAACAGCCCCCCTTCTCGCCGTCTTGGCAGCCGCGGCCATGACGACCGCCGCCCCTTCGGTGGCATCACCATCGCCCAAAGCGGCCTACGTATTTGCGGTCAAACAAGCTGTCATGGAAAGGTGCTCTGGCGACGTTGACATCATCTATGGCCTTGTGAACTCGACCACTGAGGAGACCGGCGCCCTCGGCCGCAGAGATGTGCACCGGATCGTTAATGCTTGCTCTCTTCGGCACCGGGTCGCGCGAAGAGCTGGGCTCGCTTTCGTTGCGATGGAGGCCCTTGAATCGGAGGAATGCCTGCAGGATGACTGCCGGGAGGAAGCTTCGGAACCACTGGCCACAGCAACCTACGCACTCAGTGCGACCTACACAGCCGACTACGCGGACCTTCTATACAAGAACCTGAAGGATGCCTGCTCCAAAACCCACGATCTCGATTGTGTGGACGAAGCCATCGCTTTGTCAGCTGAGACCGCCAAGTCCATGCAGTTGTCCTGGCTCGAAGTCGATGCAGAAGGACGCCTAAAAGGCCTCGGAGAGGTCGAAACGGCCCGATATGGCACGATCCCTGAGCTTCCAGAGGACGAAAGCGAGACCGATGTCATCGTTGAGCAAGTCGCGGGCATGGACTCTGAAATCGCGGACATTCTGAAAATTCGAGATATCGCCAAAACACAGTTCGAGGGTGACCTCCCGGCAGGCGACCTCCACGAGCAGACCTCCGACGCTCTCGCCAGCGCCGGCTTTGAGACCAATCAAGACGGGATCAAAATCTCTGAAAACATGAAGCCCATCTCCATCTCAGGCGTGAATGGGCTGCTTCGCATCAGCGTGCCGGCAGACCGGGACGCCTGCGTTGGGCTGCTGAGCGGAGAAGATGCGCTCGGTGCAACTGAAATCGCCGTGGGAAAGAAACTCTGGGTCGAAGGATCTGATCCAGAAGCCGTCTGCCCACATGTCCAGACAAACCTGAGGATCGTTTACCAATGACCGAGACAACATCTTTCGACTTGAGCATTCTCATTCAAGCTCCCTGGATCAGCGGTCGGGAAACAAAGGAAGAGCAAACGAGCGCTTTCTATGAGGTGTTCGACAAAGTCTTTCTCGCCGTTGGCCAGGACGCCTACCTCAAAGTCGGCGCAGATGATCGCTTTCGGGTGTCCCTGACGCTGCCTGCAGTTTCTGAACGCGTTGCGATCCGACACCTGCTGCATGAGCTCTTCCATGTTTTGCCGGCGGCGGTCCTCCTAGAGATCACGTCGGCGCCGGCCACTGAGAGAGATTAGATGCCGACTGTCGAAAGGCGGTAGTTCCAAAGAAAATTGTAAGTTTTGGCCACGCAATGTTGTCACGCCGACAGCACCATGATGAAGAAGAGACGACCTGCGAAAGAGATGTGCCGCGAAATCAATTTTATCTTTGATAAACTATTCAAAAAGAATAAAGGTCCAATGACCAACATGGAGTGAGTACCTAATGTCGACTAACCCCGAAGCCACCGCCCCCGCTACCAGCGCGACCTCGGGCTATTCTGCAGCCAAAATCGTCTACATCCTCTACCTGGTGGGCTTCTTCCTGCCGTTCGTCGCACTCGGCGGGCTGGTCTACGCATACATGTCGAAAGGCGAAGGTGAGGGCAGCGACAGCCACATGTCCTTCGCTATCCAGACCTTCTGGTATGGGCTTCTCTGGCTTCTCGTCAGCGGCGTCCTCTCGCTCGTCCTGATCGGCTGGCTCGTTGGCCTGGCATGGATCGTCTGGACCCTGATGCGCTGCATCGCCGGACTCAAGCTGGCCAGTGACAACAAGCCGATCACTAAGGTGGGCAAGTTCGGCTTCGGCGCAAGCTGATCGTAACCATAATCTGTCCGAAAGAGCCCGGTGCCCAGCGCCGGGCTCTTTTCATTCGCCACAAGATCTTCATCGAATCCCTTTTCCCAGTTACATTGGGCGCATTCCTCTTCGACATTTACGCGAGACGCTCATGACCAAAAGCTTTGCGAAGTGGGCCATTACCGCCCTCCTGTTCCCCGCCGCCCTTTCTTTGCCAGCGCTTGCTCAGCAGCTGGATGTTCCCTTTAACACCTACTGCCCTCCAGACTCTGAAATCGAGTGCTTCGGCCGCGCGGAAGTTATGGGGCTCAATCCAAACGGGGATGGATTTCTCTCCGTCCGCACCGGACCGGGCTCCCAGTACCGAAAGATCGGAGAAGTGCACAACGGCGACATTGTGGGGACCTATGGGAAGCGCGGGGCGTGGCACGCCATAAGCTTCGGGCCCAACAACACTCTTGGATGGGCCCACGGTAACTGGATCGGAAACTTCATCCCCTGATCCTCCCGTTTACCCGCTGGAAGCATCACCGGGCTAGGTTCCCGCCCGAAAGGATGGGACCTATGCCACTGCGACCCGCTATTCGACGGATTCTGATTTCTGGAGCCACAGCAGCGCTTGTGGCGGCATCCGGAAGCGTAGCCCATGCGGCCCCCAAGAGTCTTGCGTGGATCGCCGTGGACGCGAAGTCAGGGCGCATCCTTGCCGAACATGATGCCCGGGCACCGCGGCATCCGGCATCTCTCACCAAGATGATGACCATCTACATGGCCCTTGATGCGATCGAGAAGGGGCGCTGGACCATGGACACGCCGCTGAGGGTTTCGGACAACGCCGCTGCCAAGCCGGCATCCAAGCTCTATGTGAAAGCCGGCTCCAGTATCTCTGTGAGAGATGCTATCCACGCCCTGGCAATCAAGTCGGCAAACGACGTGGCGACCGTGGTCGCCGAGAACTACTCTGGCTCTGAAAGCGCCTTTGCTTCCACCATGACGGAGGCCGCACACCAGCTTGGGATGAGAGACACCACCTTCACCAACGCTTCGGGACTTCACAACGAGCGGCAGATCACGACAGCCTACGACATGTACCGGCTCGGCCTCGCGCTGCAGGATCGTTTCCCTGAGGAGTACAAGATTTTCGGTAAGACTGGGTTCGATTACCACGGTCACTGGATCGGAGGTCATAACCCCTTTCTTGGAAAATGGAGAGGCGTTGACGGCATTAAGACAGGCTACACGCGCGCGTCTGGGTTCAATCTGGTGACTAACCTGGAGAAGTCCGGTCGCCACTTGATCGCAGTGGTCGTTGGCGCCAGCACATCGGGCCAGCGCAACAATAAAATGGCGAGCCTCATGACCCAGACGTTCCCACGAGCCAGTAGCGGCCGCAGGGTTATGGCCGAACTCGATCGGAAGGTCTGGGTGGAACCGGTCCAGGTCTCATGGAGCTCTGATCTCCATCCACAACTGCGCCCGGTCGACCCGCGGGGGGACGACATCAGCCCACCACAGAAGCCCCTTCTCTTCGCTCAACTTCCTGAAAACTTCTACGCCAAGGATTCCGGCGTTTTGCAGCAGATGATTGATGACATCGCCCACCTTCAAGGGAACGACGTCCCTGCGCCGGAAGACATCCCCCGGCGCCCATCAGCCAAGACGTCTCTGGCCAGTGCCGGACGCGACCAAACCCCATCCATGTCGACGAAGGGAAACTCTGAAAATTGGAACCTCTTCTCTACAGGGGTGAACGAGGCCGCCCAGCGCACGTCCAATTTGGCGCTTCATGAAGGACGCAACAGTGTCGAAGACTGCCTGAAGAGGGATGAGTGCTACGTGGCGGGGGCTGAAATAGACGACGCTGGCAACGTGAAGGTCACCAACCCATCGATCTACAGCGCCATGATCACTTCGAGCAGCGGCCGCGAGTAGCCCAAAGGCGCAGTCGAAACCCTTTCTTGCAGGTTCGTTCCCATCTTCATGGGAACGAAAAGAGGTTTCCGGCATGGCTAGACAACTGACACCCGCCACCGCACGACAAATGTTTCTCGACACGCAGTCCGAGCGCCAACGCTTCAATGCCGAGCAAACATCTCGAGGTGCACGACGCCCGGAAGAGCAGGGAAATTTCTTCAAGCTCGAGAAATTCTGGCAGGCGACAACTGATATTCAGGTGTCTGCAGACTTGGCCAAAAAGTATCACTTAGACGGTACGGTTGGTTTCCTAGGGAAATCAGGCAAGACATATCTGGCGCACGCCAATGGCGCATTCGACGAGATCTCGATCCGCACCTCTGGAGAGGTGTCTCTCAAGCGGGATGACTCACATCGCGCAAACCGCCCTGTGGCATCGGAGGTCTCTGACGAGGCATTCTCCGTCGTTCAGGATATGTCCAGCGCCGACGCTCTGCAGAGCATCCGACAACGAAGCGTCGCCGCCGGCTCCCGAGATGTGAACCGCATCGCCGACATGCTCAAAGAAGCCTGCTTCGTTGAAAAGCAGACAACCGGTAGGGAGTGGCGACCTCCTGCGGTGTGGATGACGCTTCAGCACGGAGATGAGAAAGCCTACATCGCGCAGCAGGCCGCAAGCACGCGTCCGTTCATGTTCACCAATAGTCCGGCGCCGGGACTGGGGCGCCGACTGAAAGAAGCGATCGCGAATTTTGCGAAGTCCCCTCTCTTTCAGCAGCTCGTTGGTTCTGTCTCTGTTGCTGCAGTGGCGATCGGGGCACTTGCATCGCTTCCCGGCTCCCTGAACGACTACAACCCATTCGACTCTTCTGCCCCTGCAATGACACGCGTGATGTATGATGACCAAACAGGCCACATCGACATCGCTCAGATCGATGGAAACGAGGTAACCGTTCTGCGCAATCTCAATGGAGACCGAAGCTTCAACGAGATGACCGGCAGCCTCAATGATGAGTTCTTGGCCGGCGTGGCGTCAGATGCCGCGGCATATAGCTCGGAGTTCACCGGCGCCCACGTCGAGCGCGCCATGACCGACACCGAAGAGCTGCGTCATAGCTGGACCCAAGAATTTGGCGAAAACGCAAACGTCATGATGAAGATGTTCCGCAACGACGATGTCCTTACCGTGGAGAGCGACGGCGCCAACATCAAGACATCCTTTTCGCACGCGAATTCCGATCCGGTGCTGACCGGTGAGGCGCCGACGTACCTGACAACCACCTACATCGGCGACTACGGGGCCAACGAAGCCTCGATGGACAGCTTCCTGACCCACGATGAGGCGTCAGACCGTGCTTCGAAGAGGATGGCGGAGCATCCTCTTGTTAAGAGCGTGAATGAAGCCGTCGCTCAATATGAGAATGAAGGGCTCACCGCAGCGCAAGAAGACGCCATCGCATCTGCGCATCCGGGGACTTCCGAAGCATGGAATGGACGCTACGTCCCCCTAGACGGTGACATGGGCGCCGACCAATCCAACAGTGCTCAGCTAGATCCTCCGACAGAGGACAGCCCCCGCGTGCCGAGCGATGTGAGTACGCAGGCCAGAAATCTGGACACCCAAACCTTCTCACCAACGGAAGGCTACGAAGAGATTGCGAAACTTCTTGGACCTGAACTCGAAGCGGAGTTCGGTGTCGAACTGGCGGGCGCACAACAGTTCGCGGCCATGAGCTTTGATGACGAACCGTCTGGCCAAAAGGTCACCCTAGACGCCGAACAGCTGGAGGTCGCGATGGATCACACCAAGCAGGAGGTCAAGATGAAGACCGATCGGGTTGCCATCGATCCGGAAAGCCTCTCGTTTCACCCCGACAATCGAATTGCTATCGAATTCGATGAAAGCATGGTGACCGAAAACAACAGCACTCCGGGCATGTCCAGGTGAGCTAACTTGCGGGGAGCCCACGGGCTCCTCGCAACCTTAGTCTTTGTCGGAAACTGGGAGCGCACCGGATTTTAGCGCAGCCTCTTGAAGACGGTCTTTGATTCCCTTGCCCGCTTTGAAAAATGGGACGCTCTTGGCTTCAACGTCGACCGCCTCGCCGGTACGCGGATTGCGCCCCTGCCGAGGATCCCTATCCTTAACGGAGAATGCACCGAAACCTCGAAGCTCAACCCGACCGCCCCTGGCCATGGCCTCAACGATTTCTGTAAAGATCGTATCCACGACCCTCTCGGCGTCCTTGCGGTAGAGATGCGGGTTCTCTTCGGCGATCGTATCGATGAGTTCTGATCTGATCATCTTGGCCCCAGGCAGATTTAAGGTTGTCAAACAAAATACTACGAGCAGGCAGCCGCTCCAAGTCATTTTCAGAGTCCCGCGGTTTACCGCCGACGATAGGTGCCGCGCCGGTAGCTTTCTCAGGCCGCCACTTCTCCACCGTCAGTGTGATGCGACAAGAAGCTCGCCGGCACCTCCTGCGTCAACCACACACCGTTTTCAGAGCGGTAGAATTCGAAGCCGATGCTGGCCATCATTTCGGCATCGACTTTGACAACAACTGGGGAACCGTGCCGCTGGCCAAACCGCTGAGCACTCGCGATATCGCCGTGCAGCTGAACATGATTGCGTTTACGACGCTCCAGCCCTCTCTTAAACAGTTCACTCAGGCTAGCCGCGTCGGCCCCATACCAAAGCGTTGCCGGAGGTTTGACGGATACGAGCCCGAGATCGACCGGGATCGAATGCCCCTGCGCCGCCCGGATACGGATGCCCTCTCTGGTGAAGCGCCCCTTCTCATCCAGAGATATGATCTCTCCGAGCTCTTTGCGCGTGATCTGAATGCCAGCGCCTCGCATACCGTTGAGCAAATCAGCCTCTGAGACCCATCCACCCTCATCTAACTCGACCTCGATCAGGCTAGGGTCATGTCGAAGGACGCGCGCGATAAATTTGGATTTCTTCGAAAGGTCCGACATGCGCCCCTCCACATCTATTCTTTCTCCGCTACACACCGAACCCACCCCGCAAGTCAACTCTATTCTTATTACTTGCGACCGCCTCAAGCATATGTCATGAATAGACCCAACGAACGGAGGCATGAATGCACCCCAAATCCCCGATCCCCTGCACTTCTCCCGAGGGAGACCTCGTCTGCTACGCACGTGAAGACATCATCAAGATGTGCACCAACTTCGAAGTGACCTCGCTGCTTCAGGCCGCCAAAGAAGGTGAGTATGATGGCCTTCTGCATATGATCGAAGACCAAGGTACGCCAGGCTTTGCGAGATGGGATAACGTGGCGCTCGCCAAACAGTGGGGAGACATCTGGGAAGAATACGAGCGGATGCGCGCAGCTGGCACCCTTGTGTTCGATCACAAAGAACCTGAGGTCGTCCCCGCCGAGTTCCCTGAACACTTCCTGAAAATCAAGGGCCTCGACGACGCCGAGATCGAAATCGAGCGCAATCTACTGATCACGCGGCTGGATATCACCGCAGTGTCAGAAGCTATCGTTTCCTGGGAAGACCACCAGGCTACCGACTTCATCAGCAACACCAAGCTGGAAGGCTGCACGGGCTTCAACCACATGACGGATGCTGAGCTCATCGCCGAATGGAATGACTGCCGTGACTCCTTCTATCGCAAGGCCAAGATTGGACTGCTGAAGGAGACCATCCCGCTCACCGACCCTGAAAAAGACGACATCCCGGTGCCCGGGACGTGGGCGGTCACGCCATGAGCGAGGGCGGCACCCACGGGCACGGCGACGCCGATCCCGATGATCTGTTCGGAGGCATGACGGTAGGCGAGTTTGACATGCTCGCCTCCAAATTCTTCGAACGCTCGCTGAAGATCGGGCTCGAACGCTTGGACGTCTCACCGGAACCCACCGATTACTGTCCGGGCTGCGGAGAGAAGGCGCCCCTGCGTCCAGACCTCTGCACCGATTGCCTGTCCGTGAATACCTGAAGGAGGCCAAGATGCCGCGCAAGAAGCCTAACCCGCGTGCCCGCAAAGAACGCCTGCGCCTCAAGGAGAAGGCTGCCAACAAAGGCAAGCGTTCCCACCAGCAGCGCCCCAGCCCGGACTTCGCTGCCGAACAGTCGACGTCTCCCGGCCTCGCGATGGCGGCACTGGGCGTTACCGCCCTCAGCGCCTTGAGTGGTCGAGAAGGCGAAGGCCGCTGACCCCTACAGGTCGCGCCCAGCGCGCCCTGTTTCCACGGTAACACCACGCCCAGAAAGGATGCCTTAATGGCCTGGAACGAGACTACCACCTTCCGACACGCCGGCTTCCGGGGGATTGCGGCCTTCCGAGTGGCCGGCAATCTCGGCTGCACGCTACTCATCAAACCCTGGTTTCTGATCGTCGCCTCGGCTTCGAGCGATGGGAAGGCGGTTGCGGCATCTATGTGGGGCCTTTTGCCATCGGCTTCGGACCCATCGATCAGAACGAAGAGGCCCCCACGTGAGCTGCGATACCTGCGAGGAAGCCGCCCGCTTGCGAGCTGAAAATGAGAGGCTGCGCACCGCCCTCCATGCAGCAATCGCCAGACCTAAGGGGGTCGTGCCGGCCGAGGCAGAAGACTTCTACGACCCGCGGCATCCTGCCCTCATCCTGAGCGCCCAATACCCGGGGAGAACCAATCCGTGATCACTGATCCCAAGAAGCCTAAATTCGCTGCGTCCATGCTCCGGGCCTTCAAAGAGCTCAAAGCCCTGAGTGGCATTCGCGATGTCTAGGATAAGGTCAGCTTCGACACGCTTATCGGAAGCTTCTCGGTTGAGAAGGATGCCGCTGAGAATTGGAACTGCTCTCTGCTCGCGACATCTGGCGAACGCTTGTCATGGAGTTGCCCGACCAGCAGAGATGCCGACCTGAGTGTTCGCTCTCTCTATCTGTCCATCGTGAAGCAGGAAAGCACTTCCGTGGACTCTGGTATCGTTGAAATTCAGAATCGCGAGGGCACTGACATCCTCGCCTTCAGATATCAGATCGTCCGAATGCTGGCGGTCAACTCGCTCGTGGAACGGATCGCAGCCAGCGAGCTGGCGTGAAGAAGAGCCCGAACTCGTCAAGGGCATGTTGATGTCCAACTCAGAGATTACAGAGCACTGGAAAGCTCACGGGAAAGAGGTCTGGAACAACGCCGACCATAGCGCCTACACCAAGAGCTTCGTCGAGCCCATTGTCCTCACACGCACACCAGCCCCCTCTCCCGCGCCCTGACGCTCTTCAATTCATATTTTCGGTTACATCCACAGAGGCGAGACCTCGCCTATCTTTTTCAAAGAACAGGAATTCAACGATGACTACAGCAGCGAAACTACGGCTTCAGGACAACAAGGCTGAGGGACGCACCGCCGAAGGTGCCCCAAAGAGCCTCGATGTCGATCTGTCTCTAAAAGACGACGCAATCGAAGTGCATACCGACGATGGTCGCTCAGTGTGGGTCGAGCTCCAGAACGGAACGCTGCGTGTTCACGCCTACAACCAATCGAACGATGCGCCGATGAACCTCGAGATCCCGCTTGAGGGCGAGATCCAGATCGACCGGCACGACTACGACATCCACGCCGAGCCGGCCGCAGCGCCCAAGCTGTAAAGCCACGTTGCTTACTGCATATGCGGTGACATCTACTACAAAAATTACCGAATGAAGATGAGGGGATTACGATGACCACAGATAACCAGTTCAAACTTAAGGAACTTTCTGAAGATGCACCCCTTGACGTTTTGAACGTCGAGGCTTCTCAGGAAACTGAAGGCACGCTTTTGCTCCGCATCGGAAGCAGCCGCGCTGTCCGGCTCGAAATGGACCGTGACAATGTCCGCATTCACGCCTTCAACTCAACAAAAGACGCTCCCATGACGCTAGATGTCCCTGTCGATGGGGATATTCGTGTCGATAGAAACGAGTACGACCTTGAGGGCGACATCACCCCGGTATCCCCTTGGGCTATTAGAGTTCCTGAATACCGTCATGGTCAAGAATATGGTGGTCTCATCGATGCGGCCGGAACCCTTTACCAAGGGCCCTACCATGCCGAGAATAAAGGACCGTTTACGCTGTCCGACGAACGGGTTCCTCATTCTAAGGCGATAAATGTCGAGCTTTCCCAAAGCCACGATGACTTGTTGGTCGTTCGGATCGGTGAAAGTCGAATTGTCGCACTCGATCTGGTAGTGAGCCATGTTCGAGTTCAAGCCTTCAACGCGACCAGGGAAGTTCCGTTGATCCTTGAGGTCCCCGCTGAGGGAGGCATTCAAATTGATCGCTTCCTCCACGACATCTACACGCTGGGACCCGTGAGCGAAGACCACAGCCCCACAGAAGATTTTGCCCTCCCGACGCCGTGATCCCGACCCGCGCCCCACAAAACATCAAGCAGGAATAGAATATGGACAAAAACGCGATCGCACGTCGACAGATGCTTCTATGGGGCGCCCAAGAATTCGGGAAAGAAGGTGCGCGCAGCATCTATCTCGGCATGGCGCTGCAGAACCTGGAGGCCCTCCTCTTTGGTGAACATGGCGACGGCAAACGCGCTCGCGCTATGTTCGACGCCTTGGTCGAAGAAGGAGCCTTCATCGAAATTGAAGGTGTTTGGAAGCTCGGCCCCAACTACACCGATCTCCTCGCTTCAGTCCCGCCGGTTCGCCGCACACTCACGCCTGAAGACCTCACTCACTGGGTCGGCGAGTTCTCTTTCCGCAGAGTGCCTCACAGTGAAGATCTTGGAGAGTGCCCGGAGATGGCGACCGCTCTCGGTGAGCTGATGTGCCGCCAAGCCGAGGGGAAGCTTTCCAAGGTTGAAGGCGTCGATCCGGGGCGCATTCGCGCCGTGGAAAGCTGGAACACGTTCGTTGAGACCGGCCTGCTCTCAAGTGAGCTCATCCCGATCGTGAGGGGTGCTGTTGAGGCGGCATCAACGTCCTTCAAGCTCAAAGAACTCTCTGAAGACGAGCTACCTGGCATTACGGCGCATACGAACTTCTGCATCTCGACCGGGCAGATGCCGAGCGACAAACTTCACAAGATCACCACCAGCCATGGCGGATACTGGGACTTCAAAGCCGGCGAGCACCTGGATGCCGACTTCGAGGACTGGAATCTGAAATTCTACACCACCCGGTCAGAGGACAATTTTGAGCGCCGACCGCTGGAACTCCATAAGCGCTTCCCCGAAGTGGTTCACATGGAGATCGAAGCGGGGTCGGCATTCTACCTTCTGTCGGCCTCAGACATGGAGGCCTTCACCGAAGCGCTCCATGCGGCACATGTCAAAGACATGGACCTTCCCGTTAGGTTCAATGCTGACGTGGGCGCTCTCGAGTGGTCGATCCAGACCTATGAGCAGACTGGCGTGATGAGGATTTCGTTTGGGGATTACTTCCCGAAGCCCGTGCGCGAGAAAGCAACCGGCCGCGTCATGCTACTCAACTACGGCGAGGTCGTCAGTGCCGACGAGGCGAGCAAGCTTGAGGCTGAGGGCGACAAAGACCTTTTACGCGGTTACCTATTGCCTGAAGACTCCCGTTTCGAGATTTTGGATGGCTCCGGGCTGGAGCGCCTCACGATCGCCTCTGAAGAACACCTTCTCAATCTCGTCTGTTCGCAGAAGGACGTGAGCCGTGAGGACGCACAGGCGATCTTGAAAGAGGCATCTGAAGGACAATACGCCGACGCCTTCCGCTTCGAGGGTCTTCCCGAGCGCGTCCACCTCTACCTCCCCCACGGCCGCAGCATCGACCAATTCGACGTCGCCTGTGAACGCAGTGGCCTCAAGGCGGACCTCCCCCATTGTGGGCGGTCGCTGATTGTGTCCCCGGAACCGATCTCCTTCAGCGAGGACACCGTCGTTCTGGACGTTGATGTGACCGCGCCCGAACTCGAGGCGTCAGCTGGCCCAGCGCCCTGAATGGGAACGAACCTGAAAAATTCTGAAACCACCCAAGATCCAAAGAAAGGAACCCATGTCCTACGTAGCTAAAGTTACCGTCAAAGACGAAGAGCCCTCCGCCGGCATCCCCTCTGAAGTGGGCGCTGAGCTGCACCTTCTGGACACAGGACTCGAGCTCAAGCTGGATGACGGTCGGCAAGTTCTGCTCGAACTCGCACAAGGCATCTTATACGCGCACATCTCCCATAGCGCTTCCGCCGAATACTTCAGCGTGCACGTCCCGCGAGAAGAAGAAATCAGCATCGACCGGGAGGGCTACGACGCGCACAAGGTCCGGACCGCCGCATGATTTTTCAGAGTCTTCTGAATCCTCTCCGCCGGCATCAGCAAACAGGCATGGTTGGTCAGCACATCCTCGTGCGGCCACCGGACCTGTGCTTCAAGGGCGCCAAAACTGCCCTGCTGGACGCAGTCGCCAGCAAGCATGATGACGATCGCCCCTGGGAGCTCATTGATTTCAGAGGTGATCGCTACCAGGCCTCGGCACTCAACTCTCTCTGCGCTCGCGAGAAACGATCCCAAGGCGATTGCCACAAGCTGGTTCTGATGAGTGCGGACCTCTCTTTGCAGACCTTGTTCGACACCACCCGTGCCGCCCGCAACGGCGTCACCATCGCAATGACTGCCAGGCGCCCAGCGCGATACCGGTTGGCGCAAGGTGTTCAATTCGAAAACGCAACCAAACGGTTCCAATACCGCGCGACACGGTCCTGGTCTGGTGCCTTCCGCCTAGAGAAACGAGATCCCGAGAAAAGCAAGGTTCCGACCCCGGCGGAGCTGCGGGCTCACTATGCCAAGGGAGGCCGCAGCTATGACATCTGATATTCAGATCGGGCAGCCAGAGGTTCAGAAGAGGTCCTATTGCGTCGATATTGACGTCTCCGACATGCGAGCCATCCTGAAGGCCGAGTTCGACTTCCTCCTCGACTATCACGACCACCTCGTTTTCAGACTCCAGGGCGATGGCACTGCCAAAGAGGCTGAGGTCAAACACGTCCACAGTGTCGAGTACGACGGTCACTTCGGCCCAGCGATCTTCTACGCTGTCGATGACGAGGACGACACGCCGGAACTTCACGAGCAGGTCCGCGAAATCATCCGTGATCAGATCGAAAAGGCGCGCGATCTTACTGCCGCGCCGGCTGCCCCCTCACCTTGACCACGAGACGCTCTGGACCTGGACTTGCTCGGTTGGCGCCATAGCATATGATCCTGCTTCATACGAATGCACCGTGAGGTCTCGATGGCACGCAATAAGGTAGATCTAACGCTCGATACTGACGTAGCCGCGGCCGCGCGAGATCTAGGATTGAACATGTCGAGGATATCCGAAGCGGCGATCATCGAAGCTCGAGTTAAACCGAAGATGGCGCGAGGAGAACCGTGAGGCGTTAGAGGCCTACGCCGATGAGGTGGCTCGCGAAGGCCTGCAGCTTGCTCAGTTCAGAACCTTCTAGCGGCTAGAGTCGTCGTAACACGCTTTGCCAGAACTTTTTACGCACCATACCCTTGTATAGGGATCGCTAGATCGGTCTATTGGCACGAGAAATCCCCAGTTAACTGATTGCGACCATCGTGTAGTGATGGTGAAGAAAGACAGAATGGCCCATCCTAAGGCACCAGACGGCAATCTGGTTATCCAAATCGAGAGAATTAGCTCCCTTATAGCTTCCTACGCTTCCCGACCAGGAACGGTGAACGAGTCCAATACGATCAGGGCTTTGGTAACACCCATGATCGAAGCTTTGGGCTGGCCAATACACGACTTGGACGAGGTTCAGAGTGAGTATCGCCACAAGTCCTCAGATAACCCAGTAGACTTCGCTCTACTGATCGATGGGACTCCCAACTTATTCGTCGAAGTGAAGTCACTCGACAAGGATCTCGATGACCGAAAGTGGATCGTTCAAACCCTGAATTATGCAAACGTCTGCAACGTTGAGTGGGCGGCACTCACCAACGGTCGCGAGTGGAGGGTGTACAATGTTCACCACAAGGCCGAGGCTGAAGAAAAGCTCTTCTTCACAGTGGACATAACAGGCAACGCGATTGCGGCGGCACGACGGATGTCCATGCTCGGTCGGGATCGCATGTCCCCAACTCGAGCCCTAGACCAGCTCTGGCGCGAGACATCGATTGACCACGAAATGCGGCGCATCATCGACGAGCTGCCCGAGAACCGCAGTGCGGTCCGGGCAATGGCAAAGGCATCCGGTGGAAACCTATCAGAAGGCGAGGTCAAGTCAGCACTGAGACGATTGAGACTTCGAGCTGACTGGCGGAGTGATAGCGACCTCTTCCCAGCGATAGGCCTAGCTCAAGAAGTACAGAGAGATGGGTGCTCCAGCCTCGAAGCCAATCTGGCCGACGAAGCGCAATCCCATTCCAAATCTGCCCCGAAACCTTCTCGGCGTCGAGGCAAAACCGAACGTTCCGATATACGTGTACCGGACATGATTAAGTTAGGGCTTCTATCAGAAGGACAAACGCTTCGCATCAGGAACCATCCTAATAGCGAGGCTATGATTGTTGAAGACGCCAAAGTCGAGTACCTAGGAAGCAAAGTTAGCCTTCAAAGGTGGGGTTGCCTGGTAACCGGCTGGAAGGCGATACAAATCTATCGGCACGCGGAAACTGAAGATGGGGACCTGCTCCAAGAAGTGCGTGAACGGGCTCCGAAGGTGAAACCATGAAGTACTTCGCTCTCCCCCTCATGCTCGCGCTGGGCGCCTGTGCCTCTACGCAAGAGGTCTGCATCGATCGCGCAGGAGAGCGCCTGAACGCCATCCAGGAGCGCATTGAGACCGCTGAGGGTAACATCTCCCGCGGATATGCGATCCACGTCTCAGAGGAGCCCAGAGCCTCCGTGGGCTTCTGTACCGGGAACGGATACGGCCGCGGTTACCACGGTAACATCGGCATCTCGACGTGCATCGGCACTGACAACGGACCACGCGAGCAGGCCGTGGCGATCAACGTCAACGAAGAGCGCGCCAAGCTAGAGCAACTCCGAGAGGCCTTTGCCCAAGAGCAGGTGACCTATCAGGCGCAGGTCGCTCAATGCCGCTCAGCGTTCCCCGAGTGATGCCTGCTCATCTGCGGTGCTCTCGAACTTCGCGCTGGTGCTGACCAAGGAGGGAGACCATCCGGCGCCCGGTGATCACCTTACCTCGCTTCAAGGTGACGAGGACCTCTTCTGTCTCGTCCAGTTCGACATCGTCCCCCGACAGCTCGGATACTTTCTTCGCGAAGACATGTCCGTAGGTGGCCTCAGAGACGAAGCTCTTTTGGCGGCAGAACCGGGCAATGACAGCGGCTACCGTGCGGCTTCTGACAGAATTTTCGATGTGGGCGTTTGCGTCCGGCATTGGTGAGCTCCTATTCTCTACATAGGCTGCTGGCCCTTACCGTGCTAGGCTCTTGCAGCCGCCCATCATGGCGAGCGATGCATTGACGTAGAGGAGTGGGTGTCCATCTGAAGATCTAGGAGAGAATGCGGTAGGAGGAGAAAGCAGAGATGGCCGAGATTTTCAGAGTCGTGGCGTTCTTGTCGATGGCCGTGACGACCCTCTCAGGTGCGACCTGCACCCCGGGGACTGACGAGCTCTCGCTCTCCAGGACAACCTGGATCGCCACAAAGGTGGAAGGAAACGAGCTGAAGGTTGGGCAGCCTCCGACCGTCCAATTCCAAGACGACGGCAGCTTCTCGATGTTCGCCGGCTGCAATACCCATCACGGCAAAGCCGTGATCGGAGAGACAACGTTCATGCTAGATGGCCCCATGGCGAGCACTCGAAAACTCTGCTTCGAAGATTGGCGCACCCAACTGGAACAAGACATGGTCGACGTGATGGGCGAGGCGGAAGGCTACCAGCTGTCGGGCACCGAACTCGAGCTGACGAATGCAAGTGGCGTGCCCCTGGCATCCTTCACGGCTTCTGAGGAATGAACCGCCTGCGGGAAGCTACGAACCTCTCTGATTATCAGGATTTCCCCTGATCTCTTTCCGCCCGATTTTGTTTGATCATCTCTTCGCTCTGCGGCCTACCCTCGTCACTCTCGATGAACTCTCCGGCACGGCGCTCCTCGAGGAGCTGACTGAGGGTGTCTGCAATCTCGTTCTGCTGTCGCATCAGTTCGACCGCTTCCTGCATCACTGAGTTCAAGCTGGGGAAGTGCCCCGCCTCTACGAGCCAGTTCACGTATGCCGCCTGCTCATCCGTAAGAGAAATCGACAGCTTGGCACTCATCTCGCGGTCCTTTCCGAAATCGATCTCTGACACTGTACCTCGGGAACACCACTGTCAAAGTGAGGCTTGAACCGGAACCTTGAGGGTCGAATCCAAAAGGGCACGCCCAGCGCGGACGTGCCCCCAGTAAAACTGCTCTGAAACAGCCTTATGCGGCCGTAGCAGACGTCTTCCGTGTCGACGATGTCCCGGTAGTCTTCTTGGCTGTCGTCGTCGCCTTATCTACTGCGTTGCTCCCAACAGATCCCATCTGTTCGCCGGCACCCTGCGCGACCTCAAAGAGAGCGGCGGCCGTGCTTTGTGCAAGCTGCATCTGGGCCTGCATGAAGCCAGTGAAGGCCTCGCCATATGCTGCCGGTTCACGCACCTCTGCCAGCTCACGCATGTTGCCCAGCGCTTCCTTCGTCGAGGACGTCATCACATCGGTCGATTTCTCCGCTGCGTCGAATGCGACGGTGCCAACCTTTGCGTTGAGTTCGGCAACCGAGGCCATACCGCCCTTGGCAGCATCCGGGTTGCAAACATTGGGGATCGCGCTGAAGAACTTGGTGAAATCGGGTTGTGCAGTCATTGGTTACCTCCTCGTGGTTTGCTCAAGTCACGCCAAAACCTGGATGCTGCAGCGCAGCATTTCAACCACCTGAGGGCAACTTCCTGAATTCGTTTTGAGCGCCGCGGAGCTATGGAGCCCTCGCGGCGACCTCTTAGACCGGCGTCGACTTCACGGTATGGTCACCCTCAGGCTCAGGCTTTTCGACTACGTCGTGCGCTTTCGCCGTCGCCTCAACCGACCCCTCGAGAGCTTCGGTCAAAACCTCAGACGTTTCCTCAACAGCTTCAGTAGAGAGTTCACCGATCTCCGTGCCGCTTCCTTTCATTATCTCGGAAAGGGACGCCGCAGTGTCCTGCGCGACTTTTGCCTGGGCCTGCATAAAATCTGAAAAAGCTTGGGCGTAGTCGGATCGATCACGCGCCTTGGTGAGCGTCCTGACATTTTCCAAGGCATCTTTCGTTCCCTTCAGAAGTACATCCGTGGACTTCGACGCCGAAGCGATAGCTATCTCCGAGAACTTCCCCTGAAAGTCTGAAAACGAAGCGAATGCGCCCTTGAAGGCATCACTATCGTAGACGTTGGGAAGGCTGGAAAAGGCTTTGGTGAAATCAGTAGCAGTACCCATGACGAGCTCCTCAATCTGGATGGGTAGTCTCGAATGAGTGTGCTCACTGCGCTGCAGTGCAGCAAGAGACATTTGAGGTCACTCTTTTACGCAGGCAGAACTCCGCCATGCCTCCGGCGACACACATCACTAGCACCATCAGCACCGCTGGCCATACCTCTGATCACATATACGGCACGCTAAACTCTTGACGCAGGAAGTTCTGCTCGCGGAGCACGGTGCCATTGAAGGTCTGAATGCTGAGGGTATCGAAATCCAGCCGCTCCGGCCAGCAGCGAAGCTCGCGCAGAAGCGCCTCCTCTTCACCAGATAGGTCCTCGCACTGGCGCTTAGCCGCAGCCGCCTGGTAGAGATCATCGAGTTTTTCTTCGCTTTCCGCATAGCACAGAACCCGGTCGTGATCCCCGTAGGATCCAATCAGTTGCACGCCGGAGAACGGCGCGCGCGAGTCAACCTTGACCCGGCCTGGGTGGTATCCTGGCACGATGGTATCCAGCGCGAGAGCGAGAGCTCCACCGTGGATGCGTCCACCAAAGAGGAACTCGACGGCGGCCTTAGCTTCATCCGAGGATTCCGTGGCCTGCGTGAAACGGGTGTGCGGCAAGACCAGCTGAATCGAGTGCACCAGATCCTCATCGTCCCGTGCGGAAATCAAGTCCTCACGCAGCTGGAGCCCCAGAGATGGATCGAGGCGCTTCGCGAGGGCCGGCACACAGGCATGGAGGGCCCATTCGTCGTAGCTCCAATCGGTCTCAGCTTTCAGAGTGCCGCTGCTCACCAGCGTGTCGCGCGCCTCCAGCAGAGCCTGCGCCATACCGGCGAGGTCCAGGTCTTGGAAAGCCGCAATCTGTTCGCGGGCGGCATCGTACTTGGCACGGGATTTCGCCGAGATCATCTTGCGGAAATCGACCATGGCGGTGTCCTCCTTGTGGCGGCCAGGGCTCGGGCGTCTCAGGAGATGGGTCGATAAGCGCGACGCCTTCTCCATTTAGACTGTGAGTTCCTAGGTCAGGCGTGTGCGTGAAATGGACAAGCTGTCGTCGAGGGAGATACACTGACATCACTCGTAGGCATCACAACGTGCGCATTGCTAGGCACATTCAACGTGTGTATCGTGCGAGTGAACAAGGAGGTATTCGGATGCACCGTCCCACTGAGAAAACGCGCACCAACATTTCGGTCGATGCACATACTCTTTCCGCAGCACGCGCGCTGAAGTTGAACGTTTCTGCCATTAGTGAAGCTGCGTTAGCTTGCGCCGTGCGGGAGACCAATGCGACGTCCTGGAAACAGGAGAACGCCGAAGCTTTGGACGAGCGCCGCAAATGGATCGACAAAAACGGGATGCCTCTGGCCAAATACCAAGTATTCAAGACCGAGTAGTGCAGTTTCATGTCTATCGCCTTCCGGGTGGTGCTCTTGTGTTGGACCTGCAATCTGATCTCATCGAGACCGCCGCTCGCATAGTAGCCCCGCTCGTTCTTGAGGGAGAGGGGCCGAAAGCCTTCACGCGGCTTGAGCCCGTGTTGGAAGTCGAGGGGAAGCGCTACGTCCTACACACTGGGGAGATGACCGCAATCCCGGCAGCCCTGATCCAAGGACCCGCCGTCACCGACCTTACCGGGTGGGACTATGAGATCCGTGGCGCGTTGGACATGGTGTTTTCAGGATTTTGACCGCGGGCGAGGTCATCTGACCTCCCCACTTGCGCGGCCCTGCCAGGCTACCACATGAATGAGGTACCAAAATTCAGGATCCTCATGCCCCGCAATCGCTATTACTCCGGCCCCGTCAGCGCCCACTTTGATGGGAAGAGGTTCCAGACACCAGCTCACCGCACCGATCGCTCTTTCAAGGACCTTCTGAAATGGCACCGGAGTGGGCAGCGGGCAAAGTGGCCGACGCATGTCTCAATCACGCCGGCCATCCCTGTGGAGCGCAGCCAAGCGCCACGGATCACGATGATCGGCCACGCTTCGGTGCTCATCCAGGTTGCCGGCCTGAACATCCTGACGGACCCTGTCTGGTCAGATCGTGCCAGCCCCTTCAGCTTCATTGGTCCCAAGCGGGTCACTGCACCCGGGATCGACTTCGACAAGCTGCCTCCAATCGATGTCATCCTGGTCAGCCACAACCACTATGATCACCTGGATGTCGCCACCCTGAAGCGTCTGCAGGTCCGCCACAGCCCGCAGATGGTGATGCCACTCGGGACGGACGTTACCGTCGGCCGTGCGGTGCGAGGCGCCAAGATCAGTACCGGCGACTGGCACGACCAATTCGAGATCGGCAATGGTGTCACCGTGGCCCTCACTCCCGCAAACCACTGGTCGGCCCGCGGCCTAGGCGATCGCCGCATGGCGCTGTGGAGCGGCTTCTGGATTGAGACCCCGCAAGAACGCATCTGGTTTGCCGGGGACACCGGCTACGGGGATGGCTCCATTTTTCAGAGTCTGCGCAGCCGCTACGGCTCTCCGGAAATCGCCCTTATCCCGATCGGCGCATACGAGCCGCGGTGGTTCATGGCCCCCCAGCATGTTGCTCCCGAAGAGTCCGTGCAGATCTTCAATGACATCGGTGCTGGCCAGGCACTTGGCTTCCACTGGGGGACGTTCCAGCTCACCGATGAGCCGCGGGATGAGCCAGCTGAGTTGCTCGCGCAAAGCCTAGAGGCTGCAGGCATCCCTCGGGGTCGTTTTCAGGCTCTCTCTCCAGGAAATGTCTACGCGCATCCCTCAGGCTGATGAAGGCTTAGACGCGTCACATGCCGGCCGCGAAGCGCAAGGCCGTCGGCTGCTGGAAGGTCTCGATTTTCAGAGTCTTCGGGTCCATCACGCCGATGTGGAACGCTTTCCATTCGCCAAGGTCGTAGTTTTCTGAGATCTCATCCCAGAACTCCCCCGTGTCGAGCTCGGCATCTCCGTCGTAGGCGAACGTGTTGGCCACATAGACAACCATGCTGTGGCGATCGTCGAAGGCTCTCATGGTTTCTTCGTCGTTGCGGTCCGATGTATTGACGATGAAGACCTGAGCCACCCCCTCGCGCGCGCCGGCCACTTCCGCCTCAGTGACCCGGGGCTGATCAATCAAATCGCGGATGTCAGCCATCGTATCGGCCATGTGGGGACCAAACTGCGCAAGCTTCGGATTGTCCCAATCGCCACGCAGGCGCGCCTCGATCGCCTGGAGAATATCTTCTGCGGTGTTCACGTTGCTCATGTGGCCTCTCTGTCTCTGCTCGAGCATATGCGTTGCCTGATGAGAAGTTCCAGGACTGCCTTCCCCAATCAAACTGCGTGCGAAATCAGAAATTTACTTCGCTGTGTCATCTTCCTGAGCACTAGGAAAGCTCAAGAATATGAAGAATGACGACCACAACATCCTGTTCTACGGAGACCCGCACGGCAACTACGCCCCTCTGATCACCGCCTGCCTGGAAGAGCGACCCGATACAGTTCTGATTGCCGGTGACATGACCGGCCCCAAGGATGGGCCCGACCGCATCGTCCCCATTCGGGAAGCGATCGACCCGCTGTAACCGCCGGACGTAATCTCCCCGAAACCGCCGTTTGAATTTTCCCCAGACGAGAGCGTCAGGGCCAATTCCGAACTTCATCTATTCGGAATTGGCTCTGTCGCGGGACACAGGCCTGATGCTCCGAACGGAGAACGACAGGGGCAGGCAGGTGAAGGGACTGAGGGAGATTGTCTTGATCCAGGATTTGAAGAACCAGGGTCTCAGCATCACCGCGATCGCGCGGAAGGTTGGCTGCGACCGGAAGACGGTGCGGAAATATCTCGAGCTGGGGCTGGAAGCTCCGGTTTATGGGCCGCGGCAGCCACGGGCCCGAGTGATCGAACCCTATGAGCGCTATCTCCAGGAACGCGTTCAGGCCTTTCCCGATCTCAGCGGCGCACGGCTTCTGCGCGAGATCCGGGAACTGGGTTATGAGGGCGCCTACACCGCGGTGACGGACTTCCTGCGCGAGGTGCGCCCGACGCGGCACACCCCGTTCGAGCGGCGGTTCGAGACCCCACCCGGCAAGCAGGCCCAGGTCGACTTCGCGGAGTTCACGGTGGAGTTCACCGACGAGCCGGGCGTGGTGCGCAAGGTCTGGTTGTTCTCGCTGGTGCTGGGGCACAGCCGCTGGCTCTGGGGCCGGTTCGTCGCCAGCCAGAACCTGCAATCGGTGCTGCGCTGCCATATCGCGGCCTTCGCAGCGCTCGGCGGCGTGCCGGAGGAGATCCTCTATGACCGGATGAAGACTGCGGTGATCGGCGAAGACGAGGCCGGAGTGGTCACCTATAACGCCGCGCTGGTCGCGTTGTTGAACCACTACGGCGCGGTGCCGCGGGCTTGCCAGCCGTATCGGGCCAAGACCAAGGGCAAGGTCGAGCGGCCCTTCCGCTACATCCGGCAGGACTTCTTCCTGGCTCGCACATTCCGCAACATCGACGATCTCAACACCCAGTTCGAGGCCTGGCGGACCGAGGTCGCCAATTCCCGGGTTCATGCCACGACCCGACGCGTGGTGGACGCGGCCTTCGCCGACGAGCAGCCAAGCCTGAAGCCGCTCCCGGCGATCCCTTACAGCGCCGTGCTGACGGTCGAGCGGCGGGTGAGCAAGGAGGGGATGATCTCGGTCGGCGGCAACTTCTATTCCGTGCCCGACACCACCCGCCGCCGGACACTCGAGGTCCAGCATCACTCCGAAGAGCTTCGGATCTTCGAGGACGGGCAGCTAATTGCGCGCCACCCGATCTTGGAAGGCAAGGCTCGCCGTCGTATTGACCCCGCTCATCGCAAGGCGCCGCCGAGGAGACCCGCTCCACCGCCGTCATCGCAAGGGCTTCGGCGCCCGCTCGACTTCTATGATGCGGTAGGCCGACGCCTGGCCGCTGCGGGGTCGCAATCATGAGCGATCTTCTGGACCGCATCCGCGGCGCCCTCGTCGGCCTGAAGATGCCGCGTGCGCTGGAGGCACTCGATCACACGGTGCGGCAGCTCGAGGCGGGCGAGATCACCGCGATCGAAGCGATCGACGGGCTTCTTAGCGAGGAGTACGCCACCCGCGAGACGCGCCGGATCGACGTCGCGCTACGCACGGCCAAGCTGCTGCCGGTCAAGACGCTCGAAGGCTTCGACTTCCGCTTCCAGCCTTCGCTCGATCGGGAGCGGATCGCGGCACTGGCCCAGCTCGACTTCATCCGGCGCGCCGAGGTCGTTCACTTCCTCGGGCCGCCGGGCACCGGCAAGAGCCATCTCGCCACCGCTCTCGGCGTCGCGGCCGTCAAGGCCGGGCAAAGCGTATATCGCGCCACCCTCGCAGAGCTGATCGCCGCGCTGAGCCAGGCCGAACGCGAGGGACGACTGGCTGAGAAAATCCGGTTCTATGCCCGGGCTGCGCTGCTCATCGTCGACGAGATCGGCTATCTGCCGATCACCACCGGCGGCGCCAATCTGTTCTTCCAGCTCGTCAATGCCCGATACGAAAAGGGCGCCATGATCCTGACCTCCAACCGTGGCTTCGCCGAATGGGGCGAGGTGTTCGGAGATCCGGTCGTCGCGACAGCCCTGCTGGATCGCCTCCTGCATCATGCGGTCGTTATCCAGATCGAAGGGGCCAGCTATCGGCTACGCGCCCATGCCGAGCTCATTCCAGAGCATGTCAGGGCAAACGCACCCATCGCTCCGCCGCCACCCCCCAAGCGTCGCGGGCGTCCTCCAAAGCATCACAACGGAGGCGCCGATCTCTGAAGCCGGCTGATCGCAGCGACCGCCGTAGTGGGGAATTTTACTTCGGCGCTTTTGGGGAAAATTAAGACGGCGTTGACACCCGCTGGTGCGTGATGGTGTCGAGGTCATCTGGACCCACGGCAACCACGACACAGACTCCGAAGAAATCTTCGATGCCACTTTCGGAAGCTACCCGGAGGGCCATCTGCACGGCGACGTCCGCACGCTCAAGGGCTCATCACTGCGCGTGGGCGCGCTGGGCGGGGTGTTCCGCGGGGCCATCTGGTTTCCGGAGATGGATTACGAGGATGCAGCTCGGTACGACAGCCCAGAGCATTTCATGTCGGAAACGGAGACCCGGTGGAGAGGCGACCTTCCACTCCGCCACTGGAGCTCGATCTTCCCGTCTGATGCCGAACGCATCCGCAACCTGGGTGCGGACATTCTTCTGACGCACGAAGCACCTTCAAACATGACGAAATTCGGCTTCATGGCCCTAGACCAGTTGGCGGACGACATGGGGGCGAAGATGATCGTTCACGGACACCATCACACGTCCTCCAGGGGCCGCCTCATGAATGGCCTGCACGTCTGCGGCTTGGCGAAAGCAGAGCCCTTCCGGTTCAGGCTGCCTCGCCAGAAGCTAAGCCCGGGCGCCTCACGGGACGGTGTAGGCACCCGGGCGACCGAGCAATCTGGGGAAAAGGTCGGCCTCAGCGCACGAGGGAACGTGCACCACGCGTCTCTATGAACACAGCTGGCGGAAGACGATAGTGCCTGGGCTTGCGTAGAGCACGTAAAGTGGCATTCCTGTGACAGGTTCGTTGGAGGGTAGCCACTTTGAAACGCATATTTGGTCTCGTCGTCACTGCCGGATTTGGCTTGGCACTCTCGCCAGCGCATGCTCAATCGGTCCCGCGATATGATGCGGTGGGATACTGTGAAATGGTCGCAGACAGCGTGGGTGGCAGCTACGTGATCCTTGAGGGCTGCATTCAGCAGGACCTCAGACCGCGCGAGCTAGGAGCTAGCATAGCGATGGCGAAATAAAAAAAAGGCAATGCAACGTCACCGTTCCAAAGCCTTCACGGACGAATATGATGCCGGACTGCATGTGAGTCAAGTTTTTTGACGGCATATTACCTGACAACGCTCAATATTTTGGCGAGCGCCGGGCCAGAACGACCTCGGGAACGCAGGTGCGGGCCTGTGAACAACCGGACGGGATCGGGCTGGAAAGCTCTGGCCTTTGAGCAATGAGAGAGCCGCGCGGGGCGCAGGAAAATGGTCTGAACTCGCGCTGGGCGTCCATCCCGGGACGGGTCGGCAGCTATTGCGACGAGGTGGCCCGCAGTATTGGCGGCAGAGCCCGACAGTGAGGCCGATCACAGCCGCCAGGGCAGCGATGCCGGCGGCGACTTTGACGAGGGTAGACATAAGTATTCCTTTCTGAATTCTTACAAGATCAAGGCACGAAGCTCGTCTTTCCTTGCCTGAATACGCACTCCACCAGCAAAGGTTAACATTCTATTCTGACTTTTTAAGAACAGTTTTCATGTGACTCGCTCCGCCACCCAACCAGCCGAGTCCAGCAGCCCCAAAGATTGCAAGCACCATCATACCAGCGAGCAGAAAAATTCCCTGAAAAAGGGCGAACACAAAGATACCAGTGAAGAGCACGGCCTCCACATAGCGGTAGACCGCATCAGTCCCGACATCTGCTTTAGGGTCATCTGCAAGGACGACTTCATGATACCAGGCAATGCAAATCCAAAGTGCAAGACCGACCATGAGGATCGATAGCGCCCCCGCTCCGATCTTTACAAGGAAATAGCCGGCCCACGCAACGGCGGGGAGACCACCAGCATCGTGCAACGTTCTGAAAAATTTATACTGATTCATGCTGCGGTCTCTTCTTTAAAAATGGGCCATGCCTTCTCGAAGGCTTTGGGATCGTCCTCCCAATCCGACCCTGATGATGTACAGATAAGGCAGATGCCACGGGCGTGCTTGCTGTGCTTGAGCGTGGCAGCCTTCCGCAGCTCCTCGGCGATCGCAGGCCAGTGGTTTACCTCGCCCTCCCGCTGGCACTCATCGCCAAACTCTGCACAAGCTTGAGCAGCATCCTCGAGGTTTCCCAGCGGAATGTAGGACAGCTCCCGGGTCATCATGAGGGCGATCATCTCTTGCACCTCGAGGCGCCCTTCATCGAAGAGGTCCCAGAGCCTCTCGGAACGCTTTCCTCCCAGGGGGGCACGGTCCCCAAGGTACTTTTCAGAGAGATGGTCCCAGCAGGCCGGGCCCGACCCCCAGCCGTTGTCGAACTCGGCCAGATGGGTCAGAGATTTTCCGTTGACGATATAAAGGTCGCTCGTGCTCATTTCGGGCGACCTCCATCCGCCGGACGCGCGCCGATCAGGTCAATGAAGCCAGGGCGCAACTCATCGAGGTAAGCGATGGCGCGTGGGATCATGTCTTCCTGCACACGAGCTGTGAAGGAGAGGTCTCGGCGCACCAAACTCACGAGGTTCGCATCATCGTAGAACGGGTCAGCCTCGTCACACTGGGATTCCTCGACGGCTTCCGTGAAATCCCATCCCGCAGCGATGGAGACCTCGATGTTCTCCTCCTCTTCCCACGCAAGCCAACTGCGCAGGTCGACCTGTCCGAGAAACTCGCCCTGCTCTCCGAGTAGTGTTGCGAGAACCGGCAAGCCACCAATATCCTCTGGGCGCACCCAGACACTGTGCTCGTCGGCCTGGTAGAAACCGAATTTCAGGTTTGCGACCTCGTCGGCATTCAGGGTATCGGCCAGATCGATATCCTTGGGGGCGACCTCAACCCAGCTCCGGTCTGCCTTGCGCACCACATTCGGCTTCGTGGTTGATCGAAGGATCCAGCGGTTTTCACGGTCACTGGCAACCGGTTGGCGCCCAAATGTCTCTTGCAGCATGCTCGGGTCTGCCTCCAGGCGATCGGCCATGGCACGCAGGGCTGCAGACGCCTTTTCAGCAGTGAAGCCAACACCGCCCTCGTCGATCATGCCTTTGATCGGGAGCAGCATGGGGTAGTGGAGCTTGTAGGTCATTCGGATGTCCTCTCGTTTGGGATCGGGAACCAAGTCCCTGAATTTCTGGTAAGCGGTGTCTCTCGCATTTTCAGGATGCTGCGACGCTCTGCTTGCGGCGCCATGGGAGAACCGACTTGGGCAGGCTTTTGGCCCTATCAAGTTGGCTCTGAATGATCCCCTCGACAGCAACGTGCAGTGCGTCGGTGTCGTTTTTTGCGTCTACGCTGTAGTGGATCTCGGGCCCTGAATGGCCGCTGTAGTCGACGTCAAAGACCCCCGCGACCTCTCGGGTACCTCCAGCCGGTCCGCCACCCTCGAGGCGCGCGTGAAGGCTGTCTTCAGAGCGGATCCTGAATCTTTGCTCAGCCTTCTTCAGCGTCTCGAAAGCTTCCGCTTCGACAGCGACAACGTAGCTCGACCAACTGCGCTGGGCAGATTGCACAATGCTCATGGGGATCTCGTACTTCCGTGATCTTTACAGATTGCTCACCGCACGAAAGCCACCCGCCTTCGTTAGAGGGCTGAAATCGAGCACCTCGCGCTTTCCGACATGGTTCGGCGCAGCGATGATGCCCTCCTTCTCGAGGGCCTCAATGAGAAGGCGCGCATACGCATTGGAGCACTTCATCCGCATCTGAACGAAGGAGGTCGACGCGCGGTTATGGAGAGCCACGATCTCTGCCGCGTGTTCGATATCATGCCGCATTGGCTGGCTCGTCTTCGGTTGTGCTACGCGAGGCAGACTCATCGTCACATCACTGGTCCCATCCCCGTTATCGACGACGGACTGCGTCACGTGCTGACTATCCTCCTGCTCAGGATTTGCGACGCCATGTGCCCAGCCCTGCTTGTAGTCGCAGAACGGGCAAATCCACCCGTTCACGGTGGGAATGAGGGCCCCGAGATCACCATAAACGGTACCGTGCTTTCCATCACCGCGGTTCGCGCAGGTGTAGGGATGATATTTGCCATCTACCTGGCTCTTCCCGAGTTTCACAACGTCATCGGGCGAGAAGACCTTTGCGGGCGGAACCTCGGCTTCTTTGGCTCGGTGGACGGAGGAGTCCATGTCGCTGAACATCGCGCCGAGCACGTTCTTCATGATCCGGTCGCGATTGCGCTGAGACAGATGAGCCCACTGAGCCACATCGTCAGCGTCGTCGATTTCGCTGTCCCATTCTTCGGCTGCGATCACGGAGGCTGCGTCTGCCACAATGCGCTTGGCGACATCGAGCGGAGCTTGCGACGCATCTTTGAGAAGAGCGTTCTCATTGAGCGCCTTGGAAACGCCAGCGAGGACATTGGCGCAAGCCGCTTGATAATCCTTTGTCGTGCTTTCCTCTGCCGTGCCGGTGATATTTCCCGCATGCATGTGCCCGGCTTCCACAAGCACTGTTCCCAGCGCAGCGATCATGTCGTCCGCCGGACCGAGAAGGTTCGCCCAGCGCTGGGATTCCGCATGAGCGGTGTCGAGTTCGGATAGCAGGTCGTTTACGAGCGCCAAGCCTTCGGAGAAAACATAGAGCACCCCTCCCGTGGTCATTCCCGGCGCGCTTTCCATGTGCGGCGCGATAGAGGGCTCATCTGCCCAAGCATCTCGAAAAGAGGCCACGTGGCCTTCAAGTGAGAGGGCGCGTTTCTTAAAATCACCAGACATGAAGCTATCCTTTTACTTGCTCAAATGATGGCATGAAAAAGAATAACTCGCAACCCTTCAATCCTTTATTGGATCGTGGCGGTTCCCTCGTGCGTACGTCGGAACCTATCCGCGAAGCTCTCACGCTTGTCCTCGATCGCCAGGTGCGTTTTTTGCTCGGGCAGACGACGGTAGACGACTGTCGGAGAAGGGCTTCTGTCAGTGCGTTGTGGCCACCCCATGAAGATCAGCGCGCATATGGCGAACCACCCGCCCAGCGCGAAGAGGGCTGCCTGGCCAATAATGCCGTGTGGTTCTCCCAGGTAGACGCCCAATGTGAAAGGGATCAGAAGGACGCCGAACCGAAGAGTTTTCACGATCCGTGCCCAGCGCTCGAATTCAAAAAGTTTCATCATCCGCGCATCACCCCCGGTACGTAGTCGCAGAAATAGTCACAACCGCTCCCCTCGGGTGCTGCGCGCACGTTCACAGCCTTGGTCGTGTAGAGCTGCCTCCCATCTTCGATCGGGTCCTCCGCATCAGGCGGAGCCTCATAGATGGCGAGGTCCTCCATCCAGGATGGCCACTCTGGATCGCATTGCTTCTTTGCTTGTTCAATGAGTTCGCGCATTTCGATCAGCGCTGCGCTCAAGCTGGGCTTGCCACACGTTCGCGAGCGCTCCTTTTCCCTAAGACCGTCATCCACTGGCGCATGGCACGAAGGTCGTCGCTTGCGCGCTCGATGTACATTGATCTCAGTTCAACGTTGCTCTCGACCATCCCCGCAAATACAGCCGCATCGAATATGCAGACTTGGCAGCCCTTTACAGCTCGCAGCTCAGTCATCGACATGCCTTTTCGGGAGCCCCCGACGATGTCTCCAGGGAAATGAAGTGCCACGATTTGAGCTCGACCTCCCTTCAGGCTCGCAACGCTTGCCGCAACCCCCCCCCCAATGCATACCACCAGAGAGCCCTCCCCCCCCTGGTGGACGATTGTCCCGTCGTCGGGAATTGACCGGATCCCGCGCTCATGAGGCTTCCAGCGCCTGCCACCAGTGCACGCAATTTTGCACAAGGTCCGCGCTCCTACCCTGCAACGGTCACACTCTCTAGGCGTCTTCATGATTCCATCCAAGTAACTCTTCCCTCCTCCCACATCACCCCGGAGAGCGCGCTCGCATCTCCAATTAGCCTAACCGACATTTTTGATTCATGAATTGTCATTTCGACACTTGGTCCTGCTCGGCGACATTATGCTACCGAGCCTCTGCCAACGAAGGAGCGCCCCTTCCGGAAATCGCTGAAAGTCAAAGCAGGTCAAGACTATCCCGCGCCACAAAATCTAGTGTTTTCGTTTCTCGATCTGAGACCTCAGCCAAGATTACTTGGCCACGTCTCACTGCTCAGGTCGCAAAGCTCCTGACAACATCACTTTCGCCGAGATCCAGAAGGTCGCGCCAGATGAGAACGCCTAGCTCGAGTTCTTCGAGCGCATCCGCTTTCTGGCAGGACTGGAAGCCCCATGACTTTATGACGGACCTTTCACGGAGTATGGCCTGCGAAACCGCAATGCGATCGACACAGCATTTGGCATCCTGCCCGACCTATCTTCACCTAAGACGGCCGGGCCACTTGCACGGGAGCCCCAGCGCCATCTGGCGCAGTGGGGCCTACAGCCGATTGCCTCAATGATTGCAGAAGTAGCCACCCAGAAGCTGGGGCAGCCGGTGCAATTCGACACCGCGCGGTCCTGAATTCCTCCGTTAAAGCGTGGGCGCGGCGCGGAACTAGGCAAGGCAAAAAAGGAATACTTGCAACGCACGCGGCGTTGTGCCTAACTGTTTCCGTAACAGCCAACATCTTCTGCAACATTTCAAAGGCAATACAATGGAACCAGAAAGAAAGGAGATTGTTAACAACTTTCTGGGCCGGACTTCGTACACCATTCCCGTACCAGTTGCGGCGGAGGTCACGGGGGCGTCCATGCAAGAGATTGCCAACTGGCGCCAGCGAGACATCCTTCCCGCGCCGCCCATCAAGTTAGCCGGGCGCTACTTCGTAACCCGCGACGGCCTTATCGGTATCGGACTTATGAGAAGCCTTTCAGACATCGGGTTGCTCAACGCCAGCGCCATCGGCAACTGCATTATGGGAGTTAAATTTGCGCAGCACCCTCACGGCCTAGACCTTGAAACGCTCTCCGACAGCGCAGTGTTTTTTTGGAAGGCTGGGCAAGGCGAGGAAAACACGCTGCGTGCCGGTGACTACGTTCTGGATTTCGACAGTATTTTCCCGACAGACCGCCTAATCCACAAGCTGCCACTCGGGCAGCTTGTGATGAACTGGGCTTGGAAGACCGAAAAACTATTCACGGCCTGAGAAATGCCGCGCCCACGGCCTGCGCCAGCGTGGCGCTACGCCGCTTACCAACAATGGCGAGAATGAGTTGCAGATCATGGATTCCCTTGGCCACAAGACCACACGGGAAGCGCTGACGTATGTGCGCGCTGCGCAGCGCAAGGAGATGGCAGAGGGAGGCATGAAGTTGGCGCACGCCAGTAGAAATTTGTCCTACCTTAACGACTGGTTATACCAAACGATGAAGTAACAGTCTGAATGCAAACGGAAATCATGGAGCACTGGCGATCCTGGCATGACTCCACTGTGCACAATGCCGGCGATCGTAGATGGCAGGAGATCGCGTCACCCGGCACTGGTCTCGAACCGGGCTCTTCACGTGCGGCGCGTGCCGCAGGCAATCATCATGTCGCAATTGGTTGCTCTACCCGGAACCCACATCGGGCCCGCCGTTGGAAGCGCCTCCGCCTGGCGAGATGATATCGTCGCGGCGACCGATCTGCTCGTATCGGGCTTTTAGAGCGCGTCCTGATTCACGCCTTTCGCCGGGCGCGCCTTGGTGACCTGCGATGTGGATGCCAGCCCCATCCGCTCCAGCTTCCGGAGAAAGGTGTCCGTGACAAGCTGGGCGGAGCTTCGACCGCAACCGACTTGGCTTCCGCGAAAAGCAGTCCTGGCTAGGCATCAGTTCAAAGGAGGGCGACCACGCCCTCCTTTCCATTGGCCACACGTTCTCACACGACCGCTTTGGTGGCCGAATCACGCTCGCTCGGTGCCCGAGCCTCAACGATGTCCCATGCCATTGTGTTGCGCGAGCCGCAGCTTGGGCACTTGAGACCCTCCGCGATCCGACGAAGAAACTCACTAGGGCTGTGCCTCTGACGAAGCCAGAAGCCATGGAGATACCAGGGTCCCGCCCCGCAAAGGCACTTTACGCGGACAGCATGGCCGGCGCCTATGTCGTCAACGTGGAGGGTATAGAGAGGGCCAATAAACGAGTCGCGGATCATTCCGGAACATTACGTGAACACATGGTCCGTAGGAAGAGCTGTCCGCCTAACGGACCCTCACGTAGCCCGAGACCTCGATCGGCCTACCCTGCGACCCGGCACGGCTCACCGACAGCGCACTAATCCGAGCCCAAGTTTGCCCGCGGTGGTTCACGTATCCCTGCAGCGGAAACCAATAGGCGTCCGCTTCGTAGCAGAACCGCGGCGACTGCTCGTCTGGCATGGAGTGTACCTCGACTATGTCCATGTTCGAGTCATCGAACCTGCCGGATGCGGGCTCTATACGCGGCGGAGCCTTCACAAGCTCGATGAGGCTATTTGAAGTCGGCGCATCTCCTATGTAGGTGGCATTCGTCATGCTCCTGAGAGGCATACCTACGTATGCGATGGGGAAAATGGCACCCTCGCGCGTCCGAGCCTCTATTGTGACCGGACTAGCCCAACTCATGCGTCCTGTAACGTTGTTTGCTCGGTAGTTCTCCTTGATCGCAGTTTCCCACTCCATTTTCAGGATGTGGGCATTCAACAAGAGCGCGTCTCCGAGGAACTCGATATCATGATTGCTAATATTGCTCGGCGCCCGGTAAGGGCCGCTCCCTCCGTACACCCTTTCGAGACCAGCCGCCCCATTCTTCACCATATCGATCATCTTGAGGAGACCGGTAGCGTCGCGTGGGTCTTGCGGGATGAAGCGATACTCTACATCCGTGTCGCCCCTAGCAGCCAATTTGTAGACATTGGCGCAGTAGGGGCACCATGGCGCACCGACGATATAAGAGACCCTCTCACCGCTGCTTTCCCCGATTGACGACCAGAGAGAGTTCCGCAGGTCTTTGAGACCGATCGTCGGGTCACCTTGGAACGACGGGTCGCAAATGCGATGGCCGCCGAAGTCGGCAGCACGGCGAGCTCCGATAATATCGTAGTCGTCGGCCGAGGCCGTCGAAGAAGCGACCACGAAAGCCAAGAGCAGTGCTAGATATCGGAGCAAAGTATGCCCTCCTCGCGCCAGTTGAAGTTCTGGGCTCGACCCGAGTAGAGATCGAGCGACAATGTCGCAGTGCGCTCGTCGCTTACCAAGATCAGAGTCCAAAGTGAAAAGCCGGTGGCATCCACGAAGCTCAGATCGTAGCCGCCGCTTGCACTGCGATCCAAATCGATTGCCGTCATAGTGGGCCCTGAGCATGCCCAGCCACTCGTGAACACCGGCGCGCCCTCAGACATTGAAATGTTCGCCTGCACACGGTCGTTGTTGATCGAGAAATCATTAAGCACAGCGCTCGGGGACGTCTCGATCTGGGCCGATGCCTCATTGCGCCCGCTGGCCCTGGATTCCACACTCAGTTGATATGCGAGGTAGGTAACAACAAAGCCTGCAGCGGTCAGCGCAAGCATAATAAGCCGTTCAGCGATGCCAAGCGCAGGGATCACGTTGACGATTACGTTGACGATCTTGACCCGGAAACTCCCGCGGCCGCCACCAGAATTCATATTCAAAAAATCCTAAATATAAAGCAAATAGCTGACGACGAGGTTCACCACGATGCTCGGACGTGTCAACAAAAACCGGCCAGTTTAGTTTGTCTTTGGTGTAAGCCGGCTCCATTTGTTGGTCTTCAAACGACGCGATGAACTATGCAAATTCAGGACCTTTACCCAGAGGACGATCTCGACGACGAAATCGACCTACTGTTCTCAGAACTCAGCGAAGAGGCCCTCGAGTTCGAATTTGAGGTCCGCACCCTAACACATGCACAGACAGCAGGCGCGCTGACACCCATCGGGGATCTAACGATGGCGGAGGCGATGCATGCTTTCGCTGATCCCGACCAGTGGGACCTCATTCGCTCCAAGCAAGCGAACTTCGAAGCCGAGTGCGTGATCGTCATGCGTGGAGACAACGTCATCGACGGAAACCATCACCTCATGGCAGCCCATCTCTCAGGCAGAGAAGTGCATTATATCCAGCTGGAGGACGCACCCGAACCGGCGCCGTCACCGTAATGCCTACCTGCGGATACGCACTCCAACATGTTCCACATTTCTGAACTACCTTGAGATCCACTGTGCTAACGACAACCGGCGCTATCTCGCGCGGTGCGAACTCCTCCCTTGAAGCAGGCCGGCGCCAGAGATACCTCTCGGGCATGGCAGCCAAGACTTTCGTTTTGACCCCGCGCGAGGACGGCAACGTCCACTTCTCGCTGAGCTACCGAGACCCCCGGCATAGTGGTCTCGCGCGCATAAGCTGTGAACTTACAGCTGAGGAAGCTCAGAAGCTTTCACTGTTCGCAGAGGCGACCAGCCTGCACCGCTCTCTCAACGTGCCGGGACAATCTGAGCTCGACCTCGAGGGGCTTTCGCTGACCCATGATCCTGCGCGCGATGCTCTTTGGGTGGAGCGGCGTGTCGGGTTCAACAGTCAAACGACTGAGATGTCCTACGAGACGTTCCGCCAGGAGATGGTCGATATTATCGACATGAGCCTCAGCTGTGCCAAAGAGAGCAAACACGGCGAACTCTTGAATGACGTCTTGAACGCATGCCCTCGGATCGAGGCCTTGGAGTTCTCCTTGGCCCCGAACGAAGCCGACATCGTCCAGCACAGGCTCCTGGAAATGGCATTGTTGATCTTGGAACCAGAGGCCTCGCGCCGCGGGTCCAACCTCGGGCGGCTGCTGAGGAGCAAGAAGTCAGAAGACGAAGCTAAGGTCGCGGTCTATGGGATTGTCACCACGCTTGCAGATGGGCTACTGCCAAACGCAAGCGGTGAGCTGGAAACAAGAGTTGCGCGATAAGCTCACATCGCCAGAACGTGGCTGACCTCGTTCTCCCATCCCTTTTCAGGATCCCACCTACCGGGGTTTGGCCCTTCCCCGTTCATAAAGTCGATCACCGGTCCCAAGAACTCGCGGATCTCGAGCTGACATTCTTCGAAGGCGCCGGCATCGATGCCGTTCTTGCGAAGGAACGACCCCCACTGGCCCTTGAAGGCTTCCACATTTTCAGGATCGGGCTTCAAGGCCGGGATTTCGTCCAGAGTTGGGACTTTGAAGCCAAACTTGTCGCATGAGCGCTCAATGGCGGTGGCCAGGATTTCACCATCGAACTCTGACATCGTGCGGAACATCTGGATGTCGTAGAAGTCCTTCAGTCTGCTGTTCGAGCGACCGTAGTAAACCATGGCCCTGAACTTTTCAGAGATCGACGTCTCGATGGGGTACATGTTGACCTCGACATCGCCTTCCCCATCGAGCTGAGCCGGAAGCTTGGCACGCCGCAGTTCTGGGGTCACGACATTCTCAAACCCGACATCGATCAGAACCGCGAGGTTGCCAGCCTTGCCGATCGAAACGGGAAGCTTGACCTTGGCGCCGTTGATGAGGCCGCCGGCCGTGTGATCCTTTTTGATGGCGATCTTGTCGACATCGAATGCCAGTCCGTCGTCATCGTCGCCCAAATCGATCGTCGCAATCTGCCTGAGTGCTTCTGTGAGCTCTTCCTGAGAGAGGCTGCGATCGCCATCGAGGTCAACGTCTTGCGTGGGCCTCTTACACTCACCGGTGAGGGCCACCATCATCATGCCGCCCTTGAGCGCAAAAAAGTCAGACCATTCCGATCTCGCCATCCTGCGCAGAAAGCCCGTGATCGCATACTGGTCCGCCAGATAACGATACGGCATCTTTTCGGCTCTCGCCTTGTTCTTGAGCTTCTCGTTCCTGGACACCCCAAGACGACTGACAACCTTGCCCATGGAAACCTCCTAGAATTTCCATGGAGGTGCGCGGGCCGAAGCAAGATTGATGGCTCCGCTGGCACTATGCCTTTGAACCTCCACCTCAGAGGAGATGCAGACAAAGGACTAGCGAAGTGCGCGATTTTGAAAGCACCGAGGACGAGCAGATCGACTATTCAGAAGGCGAATGCGCTGCGTTTGCCATTGCGGCCGTACGAAGAGACGGCGGAGGCTTCCTTGTGGTGGAGGACGGCGAACAGGTCTTCGAGGGGGCGGAAGGTGATGACTACCGTTTCGCCGTTATCCACGTCTACGCGCTCATAGAAGGTCCCGACGGTCCTGTCGCTCGAGACATCTTCGGCGACAGGCTTGAATCAGAAGTTCTCGATCATGTCTCGGAGATCTGCTTTGTCGGTGAGCCCCTTCAAGAGTTCTTCGACACCGAAGAGCAGCTCCGCGACTACTGTATTGATGATGCCGATACGGGAACCAAACCGCTCATGGGAGTCTCCGAAGAGGACGTCTCGCGCGCTATGGAAGTGCTGGATCGAGTGTCCCCATTGCACCCGGCCGCGATACGATCTTTGAGCTAGTAGGAGCCGGAAATCATCCCGCTCAGCCATTCGCTCAGTGACTGAGCAAGAGGCCCCGCCGTCGCCAAGACAGATCGTGAGACACCGCCCTCATTCACCGTATGGTCGATCACGGCACCTATGATGATCGCGCCAGCGACCACGAAGAAGAACTGCAGCGCACGCATCAGAACAATCAGCAGAAACCCGAGGACCCCAAATGTGATGCTCGCTGAAAATGCCTTGTCTGACGTTGTCCCTGGAGCGTTTTGGTAGGCGAGATATGTTGCGTAGAGAACACCTGCCACAAGCACCCAGCCGACGATCTTAAGCACCCCCTCGACCGGCGGAAGCTGTCTATTATCACCTTTTTTGCGAATGCCAGGTCCCTCCTGCTCAGGAGGGAACCCGGTACCACCACACAAGCCGCAGACAAAATTGCCGACTTCTCCCTTGCCATCGCAGCTCGGACAAAGACCTTGTGCCATTGCATCCTCTGAAATTCACAAACTCTGAAAATGAATGGCGACGACCCTAGCCGTCGAACGCGGCTCCTGTCCAGAAATGAAAAGGCCCTGACATTGTCTGCCAGAGCCTGCTGTGCCCAATGCGCGTGGCGCCGTCACATCGCCGGTGCGGGCGCGCTTTCCTCGACCTTCTTGAATTTCAGTGTCCCAAGGCAACACGCATCCTCATCGACGTCCGTACGCAGTTCCTTGAAGACGGGCTGATAGAGAGAACCACCCTCGTAGGCATAGAGGTATTCGACCTCGACCAGGTTGCCTGCTTCGGGGAACGTCTCAGCGCCCTGCGGGATGGTCACGTTACCCACCTCGATCCAGTCGTCGCCGTCCAGCATTTCAAGGCGCACCGAAGACTTCTGACCGTTCCACGCTTTCACGCGGGCGGTACAGCTCTCGACATACTTCATCTTGCAGGCGTACGGTTGACGACCGGCCTCATAGACGCTGTCAGCTTCAACGAGCACGTAGCCCTCTGCGCCGGCTTCGCGCATGTGGGGCTCACGCGTGGCGAAGAACTCTTCTTCGGGTACCGGGACATCGACCTTGAGCGTGCTCAGCCCCGCCGTCTCCACGTAGTTCGAAAGGGCCTCAAGAACCTGCGCACGGCGTTCGAAGGTGGTCTCGCCCTTCACCACAAGCGGGTGACTGATGACGTCGAAAACGACCAGGTGCCCGCCCATATCTTCGCTGTCGAGCACAAATCCCTCAGGGAGGTCCATGGCCAGCTTCTGGACGTCTGCCAAGATCGTCTCGCGCACACCAACCTCAAGGCCCTTCCGGTTGGCAAACTGAATGCCCTCCGGCCCCGACAAGATCCCACGGCGCTCGCCGTCGTGCTTTTGCTGCGCAAGTCGCTTGCCGCCACGAGCGATCGCTTCCTCGTGGGAGATCGCGGTGAGAAGCATCGGGTCGAAGTCAGTCTTCCGGCCTGCGTTCTCGCCACCTGCGAATGCCGCACCGGTCTGATCTTCCGTGTAGCCTTTGCTCGTCTTGGACTTGACGGTCTTGGCGTAGAGCTTCTCGGCGGCTTCGTAGTCCATGCCACCCTTCGACTTTTCTGCCGACTTCAGAGCTTTCCCCCGCCGCCCGTTTTGCGCATAGACGTGCCAGCCGTCAGCCTCTTTGGTGAGCTGGACACGATACTCCTTATCCGAGCTTCCCTGCGTAAAGAACAGCGCGATCGATTTCTCTTCCATAATTGTCTCCTCAGTATGCAAATAGAATAGCGAACAAAGGTAGAACACTCAAGGGAAAGCAGGCGCCCAGTCCTCCTCGGCGCCGACAGTCCCAACGTTCTTCTGACTATTCTTAATGATAATGTCGAAGGGTTCTCTGACCCCGAACTGCTCAGCCATCGCCATTAGCCTGGCTGGGTTTGACTCCGGGCTCTGAAAATAGGATGCGACCGCTTCTGTAACTGATTCCTCGTCGATCAAAAGCCCTCCACGGTCTCCCGCCAGAGGGCAATATCTCATGAGGTCAACCAGGGTTCTTTCTTTGTCGGTGACCCGCACCTCGATGCCTTTGAATTTGACTGTCCGCTCGATACCAATGTCGACGGCTTCCTCAGCCCGCCAGCGAATGAACTGTAGGAGTTCCCGGTCCCCCTTGAGCGCTCCTCTTGTGTGAGGAACTCCAACTTGGATGTAGGGGACCATATCGATACTGAAGTCATGCCATTGTGCGGCTGAATACAGGCAAATCACCGACTTGTCGCCACCCGCGATGCAAGCTCTCGCGAAATCTTCCAACATATCATCGGTGTCGTGGTCAGACAGGCGCTTGGTTACGTACTCCTCGTCTAGGAAAAACCTGCCGCGTCCGATCTCATGCACATAGCCACTTTCTCGTAACCGCGAGACAACCCTCCTGTTGACCCCCTTAGCCGCCAGTTCACGAGAAGTGTACACCTTCCCGTCTGCCATGACTTCCATTCCTGCGCGCATCTTGGGGCCCATCACTTCCTCATGTCTTCCTCTTGATCCACAGATAATCAATGGACAGCAAGAAAGTGCGGCATGCCAAACTGGAACAAATTTGATCATGTTTTAAGAAAAAATTGGTTGCTTCTTGCGAAAGGTGGTATTTTAAAAATCATCTTCTTGCGCATGTTGATTAGGAGGCCGCACCCAAGGAGAGAGGCAGATGCTAGTGCAGAAGGGGCATGTGCCACGGAGGGAGACTATGTCCAAGTCAGTCAAACTGCGTAAGATGATGCGCGAAGAAATCGAGAAGTTGGAAGAAAAGATCACGGATCGTGTTTCCAGGTTGGAGGAACTGTCTGCCAACGGAGCTGATCACACGGATTCTGAATTCATGTCGAAGGCAGAAGCCTTTATCGGACACGCCGAAACCTACCTCGGCCGGGCCAGGACATGTTCCGCGGGAGATCCAATGTATAGCTACAAGATGTTCCGAAGACATCTGATGAGCATGACAACCGTCTTTCAGAAGATCGACGCCGCCCTTGATGACTTCTCAGCGGAGATCGATCAGCAACCGGGCATGAAAATGTGACCTGAAAGCGCTTTTGGCTGGCGAGCGAGTACAGGATCATTTATCCTTTTCAATCATCAAAGGATAACGCTATGGCCAAGCACTCTCCCGTCAGCCCCGCAGAACAGGATTACGAGGACCAGCCATCTGCTGATGAGCGCATTGAGGATGCAATCCAGGCGGCCTCTGATACTCACACGAGCTGGAAGCACCGTTGCCATGCGGTGCTTACGGCTCTGGGCGCGGACTTCGGCGATCCTGACTGGGAAATGCCCGACGACGCCCGCAAAAAGGACATGCTGATCTCCAGCCTCCTGCATGCGCTCGACGCTCAACCTGAAAATGATCTGCACTGGCCTGATGACCCGGTGACCTATTTCGCCGAGAACGGATGGCTTCCCGCCCGAGGGAAGATCGTCCCCTTCCACGCCGAGATCAGCTACAACCCAGTCTTGGGCTGTCGTTCTCTCGTTGAAGGCGACATCGAAGACCCCTGCTACGTCGAGACGCTGGAGATGGCCATGGAACATACTGAGGCCAAGTACGCCCAGCGCGTCAAAGCCGCCCTCTCGGAGCGCCTCGAAGACAACGGTGGGCTGCGACGACCGCATCTGGCCTGGAGCGCGGAGAGCGAAGCAAATACGCCTATGGGCGTCTTTCGCATCTGCAGGGGAGAGCAGCCTGGCACGTTCACCTGGGAGCTCACCACCCACGAAGGGATCCAACGCAGCGCGGAAGCCTATGAATGCAAGCGCGCCGCGCGCATGCAGGCGGAGAAATATTTCTCACGGCTGATTGCCCAGTGCTTCGCGCTTGGCAGCGGACCGATCTTAAGCTGACACCAGATCGATTCTGACCTTTCGGCGGCAGGTAGTCCTCACAGGTGTTCGAGAAATCCTGAAAACTCATCGGCAGCCCCATCTCGGAGGCTGCCGCCCTATCTTCGTCGGTAGGAAAGCGAAAGCAAGACACCCGAGTGCAATCACTTTGACAGAAGGCACGGTCTCGATAGCAGATCATTTCGTTTCCTCTTTGTTTTGGAGCGCCTTCTGTGCCCGCTGCTGGCGCCGCAGATCGAAGTATTCCTTGAGGCGGATAACTGGGTCGTATTTTGGCGGGCAGAGCACGAGCATCAAGATGACTGCCACGAGCATCACGATGACTACCAACAAAACCCTTTCTAATGTTCCCATGGCGAAGAGACTCCTTGTGAGGGTGCTATAATGAGCGTCAGGGCTTTCTCTCACGTTTCATCGATTGCCATCTCATGTTTGTGCTCCGCGCTGCCTTGAGAAACTAGATGAGGTGTGGTCAATGCGCGCTGCTCAATGCCCCTTCTCCACCAACTCGACGGACACCGATGAAACACGATCGCCTTCTGCCAACCCGAACCCGGACATCTGGTAACACGGCTGAGTGCAGGACGTGCGGCCTGACATGGGATGACCGCGATGCAAAGAAAATGGCCAGCCTCCACACATCAGAAACCGGCCATCAGACGGTCTTGCAGGTCACCCACCTCATCGACGTGAAGACGAACGACTAGCCCTCAGAGGCCGGGAACGAGCTTACTCGAGACTTCCTACCGCAGAGCGCAGCGCTCGTCGCATGGGATCGTCGATCTAGTGAGAGACTCCAGAAACAAAGAAGCGGGGCCTGAGCCCCAGCCTCTTGCAGTAAATGCTGCCCCCTGTGGCTCATCTCCTTGTTGGCCCGACACCATGCCGACCGACAGCTCCCGGAAATTTCTACGGGAGATGAGAGGATGGATGACGGCTATGCGGGCTTCCTGCCGTTCGGGTTGAGCACAGCGATCGGCCCCTACGAGCCCAATGTGCTTTGTGCTGCGCGGCGCATTGATGTCTTCTATCGCGCGTGTCCAATGTCCTTCAGGCATTTCATGGGTGAACATTTCTGAACGCAGGCCTAATAGTGAAACCGTAATGCAATCTAACGACAACGGGCCTCTAGATGAAACAGACGGTGTTGACCATATTGCCCCTTCTGGTGGGGATCTTCTTCATCATGCTCGGCAATGGCATGCAATTTACCCTGGTCGGCTTGCGCGGCGACCTTGAGAGTTTTTCTGCAAGTGCGCTTGCTATCGTCACTTCGGCCTATTTCGGTGGGTTTCTGGTGGGTGCGCGCACCGCGCCGAAGATGATCCAAAGGGTCGGCCATGTCCGCGTCTTCGCTGCTGTGGGCAGTTTCCTGTCAGCAGGCCTGATCGCGTTGCCCCTTTTGGTAGACCCCATAGCTTGGACAGCAATGCGCGTCGCCATCGGGTTCTGTATGGCGGGTGTGTATGTGACGGCCGAAAGCTGGCTCAACGCAGAAGCCACCAACGAGAACCGGGGGACTATATTGTCGATCTATATGATTGTCCAAACGCTTGGCATGATCAGCGCACAGGGGGTGCTGACGCTTGGTGACGCAGGCACGGCATCGCTGTTCATCGTCGCCTCGATACTTATTTCAATCTCCTTTGGCCCAATCCTTCTGTCCGTCTCGCCAACCCCAGTCGTTGAGATGTCCCGCTCGATGGCGCTTCTGGATCTGGTCCGTGCAGCGCCCCTTGGCACGGTTGGCGTCTTTTTTCTGGGCACCCTCTTTGCGACTCAGACGGGCATGGGGCCCGTTTTTGCAGCGCAGATCGGCCTGCAAGCCCAACAAGTCTCCCTCTTCATGGCGATGCTGTTTATTGGCCCACTTCTGTTCCAGGGCCCCATCGGTTGGATTTCGGACCGGGTGGATCGACGGCGTGTCATCTTCGCCACATCCGCATGCGGCACGGGTTTTTCCCTGCTGGGTTGGAGCGTCGGCGACGATCTAGGGCTATTGTTTTGTATCGCGTTCTTGACGGGCGGTGTAACGATGCCGCTATATGCCTTACTCTTGGCCTATGCCAACGACGCCATGTCGCGCGAGGACATGCCTGCTGCCTCCGGCGCTTTGGCCCTTACGTTCGGGTTTGGCGCAATCTTTGGCCCGCTGGCAACGGGTTTTGTGATGCAGGTGTTTGGCTCCTACATGTTTTGGATCACCTTGGCGGCAATCTTTCTAGCGATTGCAGTTTTTGCCTTGTACCGGATGACCCAAAGAGCGGTGCGGTCGCCGGCCGAGACCGACAGTTACCTGAGTGTTGTGCCGACGGGATCGCAAGTCGCTGCAGAGGCAGCAGGAGCATGGTCAGCGGATCAGTCCGAAAACGGCAATTCGGATTGAAGCCATTATGGAGGGAACGTTTCGCGGGCAATTCTGCTCATGCGGTGCAGCTGGTCGTCTATTTCCCCTTTCACCAAAGCGGAACACATATGACCCACGACCAAAGGCGGCAAAGCCCCGCATAGCGGTGGTCCAACAACTTTGGGATGAAGGGCCGGTTCACCGGGTTGGGCGACTCGAGACGACGGTCGCGTTAGGGCAGGCATCAGCCCTATGCGCATCCAGCAACTCGCGACTTGGTAGGTGCAAGGCCGGGCTCGAAGCCGTCATTTCGCTTCGAGCCCGCTTCGGTCATCCGAGCACAATTTACTACAAAGTAGCTGGGCCTGAGCCCCGCTTTGTCTTCGTTACGTCTTTCTGTGCTTTCTATCCAGCTTGCGGCCTACGTGCCGAACCCAGAGCAGCGCTCCGTAACCCAAGGTAAGAAGGAGGAGCGGGACGACCACATCGAACGTTAGCAGCCCTTGAAGCATTTCAATCTTCGGCCTCCTTTCTGATCTCAAAGAGAATATAGCGCGCGAAGAGGTGCATTGCGAGACAGATTGGCGGCCACATCAGGTATGGGCCTCGATCTTACCGCCATTGTCAGCCATCGGCCGGATGACCGCGACGCCCTCAGGGCCCGGGAACGTAGTCCATGCCGGTGTCTACGTCTGGTTCGGTCGCCGGATAGCTTTCCTGCAGATATGCAATGACGTCATCGAGCGTTGCGGGGTCACGGTCGTCGATCTCCTCGATCATCGTGTGCTCTCGAAGAGTGAGCGGGTATGTGATCTTCACGGTCGCGTCGAAGCAGGTAGCGTCATGTGCGCCATCAGACTCGATAAGATTTTCAGGATCTTCCAGATCTGGCTTGCGGTGGATGACATCGATCACGAGGTTCGAGAACTCCTCCATCCGATAGTATCCTGGCATGCCGGCTCCGAGGTGACCCATCATGCTTTGGCGGGGAACTCGCTTTCCGTCTAGTAGAGTTTCCGCTTCTTGTTTGGTGAACCAGCACTCCGCTGTCGGATACGTGCGCTCACAATCGCGCTTCACCGAGTAGTAGCCGCCCTCCTGCCCCACTAAGACGTAGGTCGGCCCGTTAAGACGGATGTCCTCGTAGTGCTTTCCCCAGGTGACATCCAACGCCTTTCCCTTCAGTTCGAGGATGCTGTTGAGCATGAACCGCTCCCGATCGGTCCAGAGGTCTGGAACCTCGGCGGCGCTGACATCCACTCCTGACCCATCGAACTCAATTTTCAGGAAGTTCCCATCAGAGCCCCGCGGCGCCCAACAATAAGTATAGCCCCTCATGGTCCAAGGCCCTTCTGAGTGTTACTTGGGTGCAATCTGGGGGGCACAGCTCGGCAGGTCTATGACCCACTTGGCGCCTGGATATGAGCGCGCTACTACGTCCTGGATGTTTTCAGTTTCCTCGGGAAGGTAAGGACTATACCTCCGAATTTCCTTCAGCTTGCCTTGGCGAACCTCGTGATGTATGCGCGCGCCCACAACGACATCAACTTGGCCTCCTGCTTCGAACTGGTCTCTCTCGACCGGATCTTCGGTACCAGGCGAGAAAACATTGACCTCGAGTGTGGTGTGTAGACACGGCTCGAAGTGATCCGTAACGGACCTCGAGACTTTGGAAATATGGCATCCATCGACTTGCTCTGAGACGACTTTCTGCAAGGCTGGTATCAAGCGCTGCCACCCCGGCGAAATACCTCGCGCATGTTCCGCCAGGTCCCACTCATTGAAAAGGGACGATGCCCGAACTTCAGGGAAGAAGCCCATTCTGTCCGTGTCGTAGTAGCCGCCTGGACCCTTGAATACGTAAGTATCTCCATTGAGCATTGGGTGCTCATGAAACTGGCTCCATGAGAGCCCATAGTTTGTTCCGTACTCATACGCTAACGCTTTCACGAGATGGGCCTCTCGCATTGTGTGAATGTCCGGCATCGTTGCCGATTCAATGACGACCCCAAAGCCGATTTCCACTCTCATTCTCACGAAATTGCCGTCACCGTCACGGGGAACATAGAATACACCCGACTCAATCATCCGAAGACCTCACCCGAACCTAGGGCCGCTGGGCTCGTCGTCGACCTCAGCGACCGGCTCCAAGACCACAGCCGCGTTCGCCCCCGGATAGGAGTTTTTCACGGACTTGGTGAACATGTCCGCATAGGCCAGCTCGAGACCTTCAGTCGTTTCGAGAACATCGCTCTCGCCTGCACGGGTCCAGTGGCCAGGCATGTAGTCCACCCGCACCGACACGTTGAACTTCGTTGCCTCCTCCATCGACGTGACCGGAAGCAACTCGCCGTCGGCATCCGGATCATCCTTCATAGGAAAGATGTCGAGCTGCAGCTTTGAGAACTGGTGCATCTGGGCGGACGCGTCGTTGGCGAAACGACTGCCCAGCGCATCGGTTGCCTCATCCTGCGTCATAATGCAGGTCTCATCGATCTCAGGAACAAAACAATCACCCGCCGGGTTGTAGAACATTCCGTCGCCATCTTCCCAAATGAACGTCGGGCCATTCAGCCGCTTATCCGAGAAGAAGCGACCGTAGGAGAACGTGGCATGGCCGCCTAGCTTGTGGACCTCCGAGTAGTCGTGCAGCACAGGTTCATTGCCCACGGTCCTTTGAATATTCAGAGTCTCCTCATCATTCCCAGGAGACACCTTGTAGTAGTGCCCATTTTCGTCCCTCACGACGTAGTTCTGATCCTTCTGGCCGCTCGGGCGCTTCGCTGGTTCCAGCATGGAATTCTCCTTCAGTTTCGTCATTAAAATGTGGTGGGTGACGCAAGTCACCCGGCGAGGTAACGCTCCGCCTCGAGCGCGGCCATGCAGCCCATGCCAGCCGATGTGATCGCCTGCCGATATTGGTGATCGGTCACGTCTCCGGCCGCAAATAGACCCGGGACGGACGTCGCCGTGCTGCCGGGCTTTGTGACGACATAGCCACCGTGATGGGTCTCTACATCTTCAGAGACAAGCTCGCTCGCCGGCAGGTGCCCGATCGCGATGAACACAGCGCTTGCTGCAATTTCGGAGACTTCACCTGTCCTCGAGCTTCGGAGCCTTACACCTTCGACGGCGCCCTCCCCCACGATCTCATCGGTCTCGTGGTTCCAGATGACTTCGATCTCTGGCGTTTTGAACAGGCGCTCCTGCAGAACCTTTTCCGCTTTCAGGGCGTCCCCACGGTTCACGAGGGTCACCTTCGACGCGATGCTCGACATGTAGAGCGCCTCTTCGACCGCGGTATTGCCACCGCCAACGACGACGACGTCCTGATCTCTGAAAAAGAAGCCGTCGCAGGTTGCACAGGCCGAGACACCGTATCCCTTCAGCCTTTCTTCGCTCGGCAGCCCCAGCCAGCGCGCGCGGGTTCCCGTGGCAAGGATGATTGCATCCGCTTCGTAGACACTGCCGCTGGCGCCCAGCGCTTGGAATGGACGCTCACCAAGCTCGAGGCTTTCGATGCGATCCGTGATGATCTCGGTTCCCATGGCTTCTGCGTGTGCTCTCATGTCTTCCATCATCTCAGGCCCCTGAGCTGTGAGCAGCCCTGGCCAGTTCTCGACGTCGGTGGTGGTCGTCAGTTGCCCGCCGGGATGATCCCCTTCGACCAGGACAGGCTCCAGCATGGCTCGGCCAGCGTAGACGGCAGCGGTGTAACCAGCGGGCCCCGATCCAATGATCAGGACGCGGGTCTTCTTGTTGGTATCGGTCATGTGATCTCCAAAAATGTTCTCAGGAGACCTACCGATCGATAGTTAAGGGGACGCTTGCGCGGGCGCTGCGTTAGCCTCCTGTGTGCGCTGGTACGGGCTCTTCACCCGTTTCACGCCCGGATAGGTCTCCGCCACGAACCGAACGGCGGCCGGCCACTTGTCCATAGTGCGATTTGACTCCTCATGGAGGATCTGCAGCGGAAGACCAAAATCAGGATATTCCACGTAGACGGCCAGTGCATAGTATTTGGCCTCTGACATGTCACAGAAGTCGCCATCTGCCGTGAAGAAATCGATCTGCATGGAGAGCTTGGAAAACTGACTGATGTCGACCTCGTCCGGATCCTGCTCCGTAGCCTCCTCGACGATATTCTTGTCTGGCAGCTGCTCAATTGCCGCCCTCGCAGCGCCCTCAGATGAAAAGAGAGCGTCAGGCGAATATCCTTCCTGCCATTTTTTGGTGGCCGGATTGAAGACCAGGCCGAGCCCGTTCATGGCCACGTAAGTTGGCCCGTTCTCGCGCGGGTCTTCGTGGTGTTGAGCAAAGAAGAAGTCGCCCTTGGATGTGTCGTAGCCGCCCGCCCGATGGGCCTTAATCAGTTGCGGCTCATCGCGCCATGCCGTCGGCACTTGCGCACCCGGCTCGCCCACGTAGACAAACTTGCCGCTCGAGCTCCTCGGCGCCACCATCCCCGAGTTCTTGGACTGGTCAATTGGTTCGATATCCACTTCTCTGCTTCCTCTTCTTGAAATCTTATCCAATACCCGGCACAGGCATCGGCTCAGGCGCAACTTCCTGAAATTTGCAGACGTACTCAGGGAAGGGTTTTGCTGCCTCGCGCATGACCTGAGAAAGGTCGTCGACCGGAATGCCCGTAGTTTCAGAGACCACCTCGTCTGGAAGCCCCTCCTCCTCATATCGAACGGCGATCCGCAGGGTTGCTGTCTCAGCCTCTGAGATATTCGTCACGGCTTCTCCCCCATCATTTTCAAGGATCACCTCTCCGATCAGGGTCGAGAACAGCTCTGCTTTGGCCGTTCCCTTGTCCATGCAACGCTTGAGTTCATCCCGGGTCGAGTAGACCTGCTGCAGACCTTCACCTGTGAGAAGGCAGCGTCCCGGGAAGACGCCGTACATCCCAAAGGTATCGTTAAGAGGATCATAGAGCCGGTGTTGCCTATCTTTGATCGCGAAGGTCGCGCCATTTAGCCGAGGGTCTTTGTGACGCACCTGCCAGTCATATTCATCTTCTCCGACCATCGCGAGCGTATCTTCCGACAGGATGATCGCGTCAGCACTATAGGCCGTGACCAACTGGCCATTCTCACCGAAGCCGAAACTGACATATTGCCCGGTCACCTTGTCCTTCGCGGTGTAGGTGAGCTCGTCTGTATCGAAGTCAAATTCAGAGACTTTGGAGACTTTCATGATGGTGTCCTCCGGCTGCCTGTTACTTGGGGAAGCGGACGCATTTTCAAAGCGCAGGGTGTCCGAACATTGTTGGCAGCGCATCAAAGAGCGCGGAGACATCCATGCCCTCGTAGAACCCCGCGGTTGAGAGACCGTTGAGCTCCACCAGCTTGATGCCGTCGTCGGTCTCCACCATATCGATCACGAGGCTATCCTCATAACCTTCAAGATTGCGGACAACCTTTTCGACCTGCTCGAGCATTCCCTGAGGCATGCGCTGGGCGCTGGGTTCCATATCCCTCCAGCTATAGGGCGCCCAGGTCACCACCTTTCCGGCGACGACCCAGAAGCGCCATTCGATGTTCGAGATCTCTTTGATCGGGAAGACCACGCAGATTTCGCCAGGCTCGATGGACTCCAGGCTTTCATAGCTGTTGATGTTGTACTCGTACCCTTCCCACGTTGTAGGGAACCCGGCGAAGGGCTTCCACGGGCTGTTCGGCCGAATGAAGACCCCGCTGTCCCCGAAGGACCCGCGCAGGCAAGAGATCGCATCCTCGGTCTTCAGATGCTGCCAAGGAAAGAGAATGCCGAAGGGGTTCAGCAACACGTCATTTGGAAGGACCGCAGCGTAGTTGCTCCACGTCAGCTTCCACTTCGAAGCGATGATGCCTCTCTCGAGAGTCTGCAGCTTCAGATGCGGCGCCTGCATGGCCAGTCTGATCGCGGTCAGGCACACGACGGGTTCGCCCTTGCCAAGGACACTCTTGAACAAGGTCCTCTCGATCTCTTGGGTGGAATCCTGAAAATGCATGGGATCGAGTTTGTGGGACTGCCAGCCCCTCTCCGCGCAAAGGTTCTCGACCGGGTGCCCCCGAACGATCGCATCCTGATAAACGATATGCATGACGTAGACTTTCTGAAATTTAATGGATAGATAGCAACATCTTACCGAGAATTCAAAGAAAAAGCCGCGCCGGCAGAACACCGATCGCGACTTCCCATGTCGAATAGCTGGAGATCAGAGCGACGGAACCGGCCGCGTATCCTTGAACTTCATCGCCCACTTTGCGGTCTTCCCTGTCAGGATAGTCTGAAATTGTCCAAGCTGCAGCGAGGGCTCATCAGCCTTGGCGGTCGCGAGCAGTCCATTTACGACCTCCTCTAGCGTCGTCGAAAAGCCTGTCAGAACGTCAAAAGAGTCGTCAAAGGACCCATTTTGGACGTCGATAGGCAGCTTCGAGACAAAGAGCGCGGCCGAAGCAACGGCATGCTCCGCCTCTTGCCACGACGCAGGGTTGATGTCTGCAAACCCAGAAAGGTCGAAAGCTCGCATCTCTGCATACGTTCTGTCCTCAGAGGCTGGAAACGCCGTCCAGACGAGATCGGCCATGCAGATTAGAACATCGGCGACCTCACCGACCACACCGTCCACATCGGGCTCTTTCGGGCAGTACCCGGTCTGGATATTCACCTCTTCTGCCAACTCGCCAAGCTCTGCAAGCGTGGCAAGAGCGACGTTTGACACCGACCGGGCTGGCACGAAGCGAGAAACCCAATTGGTCGTGTGGGCAAGGTTGGTTTCGGGCGGGGGCGACATTCTCGTTCCTTTCAGGTTCGCTCAATATAAAAGGGCCGCCGGTTTGTCCGTAGCGGCCCTTTTTGTCTTTTGACAGAAGGCTTACATCGCCATGGCCGGCGCGGCTTCCATCTCCTTGATCTTTTCTTCGACGTCGTTGCTCATCGCCCGCGGCGTGTCATCCGACATCTTCGCACCTTCCTCATGGACGATCTGAGCAACCATTTCGACGGCCTCCTGATAGTCATTGGACGTCTGGGTGGTGGGGCCAGTGGTGATCTCGTAGATCTCGGCGTGCTGGATTTCATCGATCGGGACCGGGTCGCCACGGAAGTTGGTGATAAGGCCACGCGCAGAAACAGTTTTCATGTCTGAGTTTCCATCAGTTATTTGTTTGCCATGAAGTCGGCCTATCCTTCTGGGCCGCCGACCGCTCTACTGCTCGTCTATCGAACAGATAGGATAGATGCAACTATTCTTTGCCGCTATTCTACAATTTTCTAGATTGCTACAAACTCGCAAGGGAGTAAGAGTTTTAGCAACACAGCACCCCATCCCCTGAATGAACTGCCCGCGGCGTCCTTCTGGGACACCACGGGCCAAAGACTCTGAAAAATGTTTAGAGCAGTTAGTGGGCGCCCATCCCCATTGCGGGGGAACTTACCGACGGCCTCGACTTCATGCTCAGCCGCGGACGCTTCGGAGGTGTGGACATCACCGGCTTCGGCTTGGGCTCCTCCTTTGGCTCAAGGCCGAAATCGGCTCGCAGACCGGCCATCAACCCGGTTTTGCGCAGGTTGGACTTCGTCTTGCGGATCGCCAGCTTGAGAGCACTCTTTTGCCCGATGAAATGGACCTCCCCCTTGGGGCGGGTCTCACCGGTATAGACAAGACAGCGCTCGAGCATAAACGAATGATCCTGCGTGGTCAGCAGCATCGCTACCGGCGCTTCAGACCCCTGAACCTTGTGAATGGTCGACGCCCACGCATGAGACAGTTCCGAGAAGGAGTCGTCCTTGTACTCGGTCAGTGTATCCCGATCCGGATACTTGATCCAAATCCGGTTTGCTGACTTGGCACCGGGCTCCACTGCAGCGATCTCACCGATCTCGCCGTTGAAAACTCCCTTCTCGTAGCAGTTCCGCAGCTGCATGACGCGGTCACCGACGCTCCACGTATGGCGGCTGGTGACCAGCGTGTGCTTGATGTCCTCTGGTTGAGCCGGGTTGAGATATTCCTTGATGATCTCGTTGAGCCTAGTCGATCCCACATCCCCTTTCCGCTGGGGAGACAGAACCATCACATCATTCGGATCCTCGATGCCATGCTCGGGAAGCCTCTTGTAGAGATCGATGATCCGCTCGTAGATGTCATCGGGCTTCTCTGCATCCCAGAAGAAGGTATCTCGGTCATTGAATTCCGGCATTTCGCCCGCGAGGATCGCGTGCGCCGCAGTGATGATGCCGCTTTTTTCTGCCTGACGGTGCACGACCTCAAGCCTCGACGTTGGAATGACCTCGCTCGCAATAAGGTCGGCCAAAACCTGGCCCTGGCCGACACTCGGGAGCTGATTGTCGTCGCCAACGATGATTAGACGCCCACCGTCTTTGACAGCATCCATGAGGGACCTGCAGAGGTTGGTGTCAACCATGGAGAACTCATCTGCGATGAGCGTACTCTCCTCAAGGGGGTTCACGCGGTCATGCACAAACCCTCCCTCAATGGGGTCGAACGCAAGGAGGCGGTGGATCGTCATGCCTTCTCCCCCGGTGGCCTCACCAAGCCGTTTGGCGGCTCGCCCCGTGGGTGCGGTCAGCGCCACGCTCTCCTCTGCATCCATTTTCAGAGCCTCAAGGATCACGGCCTGCGTTGTGGACTTACCAGTGCCGGGACCACCCGTGATTACAGAGACTGGGTGTTGAAGGCTGCACAGGGCCGCCTCTCGCTGCGAGGTGTCCAGCGTGATCCCCAGCTCTTCTTCGGCCTTCGAAATCCGATCGAGATAGACCGCCTCATCCACATCGCGCACCCGCGTGTTCGCCATCAAGCGCTCGACGTTGCTACGAATTTGCCCTTCGTCGTAAGCCAAAACCGAATGCGCAATGCGCTCTGTCCGGGGATCGCGAGCAAGGAGGCCGAATTCCTTTTCGAGAGCCGCGTCGATCGCTTGCTGCACTTTGCTGCGATCGTTGAAACCAAGATAGCGAGCCTTGCTCAAAATGTAGTTTTCTTTGACCTGGGTATGCCCTTCGTTGGACAGTTCAACCATCATGATGTGATCGAGCAACGCCTCGTAGCGCTTTTCAGACTCCATGTCTGCGCCCAAGCTTTCAGCGATGTTGTCCATGGTCTTGAAGCCAACGCCGCGAACGGATTTCGCAATGTCCCAGGGGTCTTCCTGCAGCTTCTCGCTGAACCGGAGGCTCACGATCGCGAGCGCAGTGGCCTTAACTTCATCCGGCGGAATGATTGTCTTCGGAGCACCGCTCGTATTTGCCATCGCGCATGCACTTACCGCGTTCGGCGTGACTTTCGCCACAATGTCGATGGCTCAACCGGAAGGCTCTAAAAAGTCAGCTCAAAGCGCCGTACTCCGTCTCCAACAGGACAAGGAAGCCCACGAATGACGCTTGCACTCATCCTTCTTGCTGTTTCGGCGCTCTCTCTTTTGCCGCCCTGGGCCTCGGAACAGAGGAAGCGTGACCTGACAATCTCGATGACGCCGCTCCGGTGGTATCGGCCAACGCTAGAAGTCTTCAACACATCGGTGGCAATCAGAATTGGTCCCATGCACTTTGTTGCACTTAAGAGACCAGACGGCCCCTATGTGACGACGAAGAAGTTCAAGGTCTGAGTTCGCCTGAGGTGTCGCCAGGCGCCGCGAATACCGCTCTTTGTTGCACGCCTCTCACCACGTCCACGGCAGACAAATCAAGCGAGAATAGTATGGCAGAAGATTGGTACGAACGAAGGAACGAGCTACAAGCTGGTATGGTGTTCAAGGATTACGAGGGTGACCTCGTGCAGCTTGATCGAACGGTCCCCGGGGATGGTACCAAGTGGTATGTAGGGCTCTATTCAAATGGAGGCTGGGCGTGGATGGATGACACCATCGAGCCGGGTGACCTCGTTGAGCAAGTGGATGATCCTGCGCCACCACAGTCATTTTCGCCGCGCTAAAGCGTGCAGAAGGGGCCCTATTTGCAGGGCCCCTTCTGCTATCTGCTCGGACGATATCAAGCGATGCCGAAGAGCCAGTCTTCCATCTCATTCGACGCCTTGCTCAGCGAGAACCTGTTCGATGATCTCTGTATCCGAAGGGTTGTTGAGCTCCCAGAAGTCGCCTCTTTCTTCGACCTCGACGCAACGGATGGTCCCACCGTTTTCGAGGAACCGCAGCTGCTCGAGGCCTTCGAACTTCTCAAGCGGGCCCTTTTTCATGGTGAGGTAGCTCTCCAGTGCGGCTCGGCGGTACCCGTAGAGCCCGACATGGTGGAAAACCGGGAACTCAACAAACTCTGAGGGCTCGTCAGACGTGTGAGGAACGACTTCCTTCGAGAAATAGAGTGCGTCTGCAGAATTATTGAAGACGACCGTGGTGCCACCCACCCGGCCATTCTTCCGATCGTTCTGCAGCCGATAGAGGGCGTCGCCTGTGCAACGAAGTGCCGGCGTGGCCACTTGGACTGCGTCATCTTCGAACGCATCGATGAGCGCCTTACAGAAGCCAGGAGGCGTCAGCGGGGCGTCTCCCTGGAAATTCACGAAGAGATCGTACTCAGGACACTGGGAGGCCACCCAGGCACAGCGCTCGGTGCCGTTTCCGCAACTCTCGGGCGTCATGATCACCTCGGCCCCGAAAAGCGCGCACTCCCGAGCGATACGGGCATCGTCGGTAGCGACAACGACGCGGTCGACACCTTCCACCTTCATGGCAGCCTCCCAAGTGCGCTGAACTAGAGGCTTCGACTGCCCACCGACCCCTTTGATGGGAGCGAGCGGCTTGCCCGGGAAGCGAGTTGACGCATAGCGCGCCGGTATGACGATCATCGTCTTTGGCATGGTTATCTTTCCGTTGGTAAACGGCCCATCCATACGCGCCCCTGATTTCTTTCAAATTAAGCCGCGGTCACTCCTCGTCCCACGACACACTGATTTGCCACAGGGCGTAGCGGTCGTCGCCCTCAAACCGCGGGAAAGCCCTCATCGCAATGAGATGAGCGTACATATGATAGGTCTCGACAGCCTCCTCCCGTGCGACAGAAAGCTGGAAGGGCACCCTCAGCTCCACCCATTTTCGCCCCTTATCTGTCACCAGACCTTCCTTAATCTTGCGGACGTCCTCACCGGCAGTGGCCGACACATAGACCGCGCCCATGTCTCGATTGAGAAACCCTAGCTTGTCTAAAGTTGTTTCCAGTCCGCTCTGTACGTCTTTGGCTGCGACAGAAAGGTAGTAGTCATCTCCGGCACGGTCCGACATTGTCGACTCAACCCTCGCAAGGTGGCTTTCAACGTCCGGTCGCCAGAAACTGAAAACCTCCTCAAGCTCGCGTCTCCCCCAGGTCTTAGCCTCGGCCAGCTCAATGTCTCGAAGGTCGTATTCGCTTAGGACGCTATCCCCATCGGCGTCCATGGATTTGAAGAAAGGCAGAAGATCTCGGGCCCACTTGGTATGAGACAGGTCGCTTGGAAGGTTAGAGAGATCCCCGTCCAAATAAAGTTCTCGATCTGTCTGGTAGTCGGCACCGCTTAGGGACCGCACTTCTCCGCTGCCCTTTTCATAGTTCATGATCTGAGCTTCTGCTGCCATAGGCAGGAGACCCAAGGTACAAGCAAAGACCTTCTTGGCAAATTTCACGTCTATATCTTCTTTCTTCTAGTGTGTCCTCTGAAGTGGGAAAATCATCCCCGAGCGCCCGACCAACATCCTTGGTCCACTAGCCTCACTGAGTATGCGATACCCCTGGCTGGTATAGCTTTTCAGATCATCTGATGGTTTCAGGCTGCTGCCTCCTGCCCGGCTCCGTACACCTTCCTCGATCGCGAAAAGGCTCCTCAGAAACTTTGCCCCAGGCGCTGTTGCAAAGTTTCGGCCCGATACCTTCTCAATGAAAGTCGCAGCTGCCCTATCGACATGCGCTCTATCGCCATCGAAACCATTTTCCACCAATAGTCGCCGGGTCAGTTCCAGTGTCGTTTCTATGTCCACGGCGATTGAATAGAAAAGGTCGGCGTCTGATAGAACAGCACCGCCATAGACCATGTTCGGCTCGTTCTGAAAGGACTGTGGTAGCTGTCTGGGGTAGACAACGCCCTGCGTTCGCTGCCCCGCGCCAAGTTCCAGGTCGTCCACCAAACGCATGAGTGGGACACGAAGCCCAGGAAAACTCGATAGAATAATATGAAATACGAATTCACATTCGTGACTAGGGAGCCCGCACTTGCTCATGATCGTCGATGTAATATCGCCTGACCTCGCCTCTATTTCGAGGTCAGAGAACTGACTAGCTGCCTTGCCAGGGTGGTCATGATCATGGCCAAGCCCAGCCATTGCCGACAAAAGGCAAAGACGCGGGCATTCACGGAAGCGAGGGATATTCTTGGCCAAGAGTGCCGAGACCAAGGCCACCAAAAAGGCATGTTGTGGGGAGTGAAACTCGTTGTCAGCCATCGAAAGCTCAGCTCTTCGTCCGAGACTAAACAAGGCCGACGCATCTCGCGAGGAAATGTCGGGGAAGGCAACTAGAATGAGCGCGTCTAGGGCGGCGGCGACCGGTATGTTAAAAGTGCGATCAAACACGGATCGCAAAGATTTCAGCTGTTCCTCACTACCGAGGGGTGCGCTGAATATCTGCTCGACGTCCCACCTTAGCTTATCCAAAGACCCGCACCCGACATACTAACGTCAGGTATCTGCGAGAACCTTATTAAGAATACCTCAAGAGGTCATCAGGAGTTCACCAGTCGGTACCCCACCCCGCGTACGGTCTCGATAGCAAAATCACCTCGAAACGGCTCCCCCTTAAGAAGATTGCGCAACTTGAAGATGTGCTGATCAAGCGATCTATCATCATACGTCGGCTCGCGGTTGAGGATGTGACGGTAGAGGTCCTCCTTCGACACGAGGTCTCCGAACGAGCCCAGGAGGCAATCAATGATCTTAGCCTGCGTTGAGGTAAGTTTCACGCTCCCGGGCCTGCCCTTCACCGTGAAAACTCGACCGCTGTTGAGCTCCAATGGTCCGTTCCCCAGCGAGGGAACCTCCACACCTTCGTTCTTCAGTGTATGAATGACCTCCTCCAGGAGATCGCCAGGATCGAAAGGTAGATTAAGGCGTCCAACGATACGAAAATCCTCTTGCATGTCGCCTACAAAAGAAATCTCTGCGCTTAAAAGGGCCAGGACCCTTACCCTGCTGCGTGCCATTCTGAAAGCGCCGGAAAAATCCGTGATCGCCCCATCGGAAAAAGGCGGATGACAGACAAAGAGGTCTGGAAACCCACCCTTAGCAACAGCGTCTGTGGCCTCATGAATGGAAGACACACAGTCTACCCGCCAATCAGGGCGAGCAGTGCTAAGTGCCTGTGAAATCGATCTGATCATGCTGCTGTCTGTCAACGGCGGAGTAAAATTCGGCCATTGTGGCGGAGCAAAAGTCGGCCAGTTTGGGGCGAGCGCCTTGGAGCGTGCGGCCCTCATATA
>NZ_JBSWYX010000023.1:0-74028 GCF_056161345.1 Salipiger sp. ABF4_146
GACCGCTGCCCACAAGCCTTCTTCTCAGCAATCGCACTCGCTGCGACCGTAATCTTCTGGCTTTGAAGGAGAACGAGTCCTGAGCCTAGGCAAATTTCGACGAAAAAACTTGGAAGGTGTCGGGGCGTGCTCTTGGGGATAACGAGCACGCCCCTATCGGGACTACGTAGCGGCACAAATGGGGATGTTGGGAGTACCCGCTACGACGTCGTGTCAAAAACCAAATGAGATTGCTTTCGACATAGCTAAGGTCCGCAACTCCAAGTAGATTCGCAAGCACTAATTGACTTAAGGTCATCTTTCACTTGCGAACCAAGGCAAATGAGCACCGCGGAGCTGCACGTAGAGCTGGCGAAGTGTTGTCTCACGATCTAGCACCCGAACGGCTTTGTCGATTTCGTCCTCGGTTTTGCGGAAAGAACGCTTCAAGAGCTCCATGAAAGGCTGGGGTGCAATTGCGTTGGGTGAAATGATGTCTGAAACGCGGGTGTGGTAGTTATACGACCTGCGTTCCTTGTTAGCGAGCCGCTCGAGTGACGCAATGAACTCGTGGCAGTACGGCGGGTACCACCGCTTTCCCGGCTTTTCAGTCCTCTGACTTTCGGGAGGTCGGTTCGCTGAGTGGTCGACCAAGGTCTGAAACATCTTTTCCAAGGTCATCGTATCGTCAAAACGTACGAGGCGAGCCACATCCTCTTCGGTGAGGTTGAAGCGCATCTGCAGGATCCGCGCAAAGATTTCCGGGTCGATCATGTGTTTGGAGATCGCGTAGCCAACTGTCCTCGAGCCATTGAAGTGACCTGGACGGACAGCCGCTGCGATCTCGAGATCATTCAGAAACTCAGCAAACGTCTGCATACCATTCTTCCCGAACTCTTAAACCAACGACTCGAGAGCTTGCTCCATAAACGAAAATCAGGATACGCCCCTCACCCGTAGATGGCCAGAGCTGCTGACCTCGGAGACCAGCTCCAGACCAAGACGCTAGAGCGATTTCTCTGTTCTGCCGTTCAACCACCCAAGTCCAACCAAACAGAAGTCCCGCCGGAGCGGATCTCCGACGGGATCAAATTCAAAATGTTTGTCGTCTTCAGGCGATGGCGCCCTGACCATGTTTCTCGCGATGGATCGAGACGGCCTCGAGCAGCAGCTCTGGGTCTTCACCCGCCGGGCAGACCCGCTGGGCGATATCGAAATCGGACATGCCGCGTTGGAGGAGCTGCTCGATGACGGTGGACTGCTCGGTGCTGAAAATACCCATGTGAAAGTTCTCCTTTTTTGTGCCCAGACAAGGTAGCACCAGTAGGGCGACGAATATCGTCCACTGGCAGATGCTAGATGTAAGGGTGTCCACCGGGGCAGCCGGTGGGAGCCGTTTGTTAGCACAAACAGAGAACTCCACCAAGAACTTTTGATCGTTTGGCGAGCAAGGGCATGGGCGTATCATCGGTAGTACCGATTTACCTCAAAGTGAGGAAACCTCCTGCGCCAACATTGCCGCTTGAGTTCGGTTCGACACCCCCAACTTTCGGTACAGTGTTTTCAGGTATAATTTTATCGTTGGCTCTGCGAGGTCGAGGTCGCGCGCTATCTGCTTGTTGGATTTCCCAGCGCGAACACCTTTCAAGACTTCGCGTTCGCGCGATGACAGCTTCGAAATGACGGGATGTTCGGGTTCACTATCTTCTTGTGTCATGAATGCCAGGGGCGCATAGACCTCCCCCATCGCCATAAACCGCAAAGCGTTTAAGAGAGATTTGGGCGTAAGTGTTTTGGGCAGGAACCCTGCAGCTCCTAGGGCAAGTGCCTCTTCAGCGACATCCTTGCGGACTACCCCTGAGATGAGGGCTACTTTCTCAATATCAGGATGCTCAATCATCCGCTTCAGGCCTTCGAGCCCCAGCATTCCGGGCATGTCGTAGTCCAACACGACAAGGTCAAATGTCTGGCCCCCATCCGCAAGCTTCATCGCTTCTCCGAAAGTGCCAACACCGACAACTTCGTAGTCGTCCACCGTAGAGATGAAGGCGCTCAAGGTATCTCTCATCAGAGAATGGTCGTCGGCTAACAGTATACGCATCTTAAACTCGCCTTAAGGAAAATCTAGAACAACAATATATCCTAAGATGTAAGCCCGCTCTAGGCACTTGATCATCGCATTCCGGGAGACCGTAGAGCTGCAGTCAGATGAAAACATCTGATGCCAAGCCCTGTGAAGGGCACATGCTGAGCTTCAGGAGTTTGCAACGACATTAGACAACTCCTCGGGTGGCAGAGTCAGCTGCTTTCAGGCCATCCCCCTAGAACGACAGGAACTGGGTCTCCTCGTCTGCCGTCGGAGCTTCGCTAAAGTCGGCTTCATCTGGGATCCGACCGAAGGCAATCTTGGCGCCGACGTAGCCTCCGGAAATCTCGTCCTGCGCGCCTATGGAAAGGGCCTTCGCACCGTGAAGCCGGCGTAGGTCGTCCATCAGCTCGCTTACTTTCTCCCACTTCTCGCGCATGGCAGCGCCGCCTTCCTCGTCGAGCGCGCCGCCGAAAAGGTCTCCAGTGATGTCAGCATCCGAGGCCAGGCCGTGCAACATGACGCTCACAGCGCGCGGTACGTAAGGCAGCGATCGGCGGGCCTCCCGCAATCCCTTAGACGACGAGCGAATGAAGGTGTGGTCGTCCCTTGCCGCCGTGAAGCTGTCATTCCAGCTCCATCGAGCTTCATCGGGCCCGCGTCCTCCCCGGAAGCTCAAAGTGAGCTTGGCAGCGCGAAGATCGTCACGACGCAATCGTCGGGCAGCGCTCAGCAGGAGTTGTCGGGCGCAGGCTTCCACTTTTTCGGGCGTCCTGGCATCCCGAGGGAGCTCTCGCCCGTGCCCATACATGCTTTTCTTAGTCTCTGGGCGTTCTGCTACTCCCGCAGAAGGTTGCCTTGGGTCACGGCCGAGCGAGGTTTGAATATCCCTATTCTCGCGCACCTCAATCGGTGGCATGCTCGATCGTCACAAAGAGGGTGCGGCGGGCCGAGAGCCCGCGCCACCTGCGCCTTGCCGACGGCGCCTTTCAGCGCGGCCTTTATCCGGGTGCCTCCCATGCTTTTCGATCTCGGTTCCTACGCGCCTCAGGGCGCCCTTCTTCTGGTGGCTGCCGTCTTTGCCCTGTTCCTGACCGAGCGCTTCGCCGCCGAGGTCACCGCCCTTGGCGGTGTGGCCGTGGCGCTGCTGCTCGGCCTCGTGAGCACCGACGATGTGCTCAAGGCGTTGAGCAACTCCGCCCCGGCCACCATCGGCGCGATGTTCGTGCTGAGCGCCGCGCTGGTGCGCACCGGGGTGCTCGAGGCGGTGGCCGAGGGGCTGGCGCGCGGCATGCTCCGGCATCCGCGGCGGACGATCCTGCTCTTCTTTGCACTGGCGGCGATTGCCTCGGCTTTCATGAACAACACGCCGGTGGTGATGATCCTGATCCCGGTGGTCTTCGGACTGGCCCGACAGCTTGGCACCAGCGCCTCGCGGTTCCTCATGCCGCTCAGCTTCGTGGTGATCATGGGCGGCACCTGCACGCTCATCGGCACCTCGACGAACATCCTTGTGGACGGGGTCGCCCGCGATCTCGATCTCGCGCCTTTCTCGCTCTTCGAGATTGCCCCGCTCGGCATCGCGCTGGCTTTGCTGGGCAGCCTCTTTCTTGCCGTGGCCGCGCCGCGCCTGCTGCCCGAGCGGTTGGCGCTGGCCGAGATGCAGCCGCCGCGCAGCGGACGGTCATGGCGGGTCGAGCTCTTCGTGCCCGCGACCTCGCCGCTGATCGGCCGGAAGCTGAGTGACATTCCCGATTTTCGGCGCAGCGCCACCCGGCTGGTGGACCTCATACGCGAGGATGTCTCGCTGCGGCACAGCCTTCAGGCCGAGGTGCTGCACCCCGGCGACCGGGTGGTGCTGCATACTTCCGACACAGAGGTGGCGGGCTACCGGGGCGAGAGCTCGCGCAGTCTTGCCATTGCCGGTCTCGAGCCGGCAAACGCACGGCGTCATCAAGTGGTCGAAGCACTGGTGACGGACCGCAAAGGCGCGGTCGCGGAGCTTGGCTGGCGGCGCAGCCACGGCGTCTACCCCATCGCCCTGCACCGCAAGGGCAGCGCGCGTGATCTGCTGGAGGACCGGCTGCAGCTGAACCCGGGCGATACGATGCTGCTGGATGGGCCCGCCGAGGACATCGCGCGGCTCGCGCGGGATGAGGATCTGATCCTGCTGGCACCGCTGCAGGCCCGCGCATTCCGGCGCAGTAAGGCACCGATTGCGTTGGCGGTGCTGGCCATGGTCGTGCTGGGCGCGACGCTCGAGCTTGCGCCGATCCTGCCGCTGGCGATCATCGGAGCCGCCATCGTCCTACTGACCCGCTGCGTCGAGCCGGACGAGGGCATCGGCGCCATCGACGGCCGCCTGCTGCTGCTGATCGTTAGCATGCTGGTGCTGGGCACCGCGATGGAGCGCAGCGGGGCCATGGCGCTGATCGTGAACGGGATTTCCGGGCCGCTGGCGCAGCTCAGCCCAATCCTCGCACTCGCGCTGATCTACGCGGTGACGTCGGTGCTGACCGAGGTGGTGACCAACAACGCTGTCGCGGTGATCATGACCCCGATTGCCATCGGCGTGGCACAGGCGCTGGGGCTTGACCCGCGGGCTTTCGCCGTGGTCGTCATGTTCGGCGCCAGCGCCAGCTTTGCGACGCCGATCGGCTATCAGACCAACACGATGGTCTACAATGCTGGCGGCTACCGCTTCACCGACTTCCTGCGTCTGGGCCTGCCGATGAACATCATGGCCGGCGTCGTGACGGTGCTGCTGGCCCCGGTGTTCTGGCCGCTGCAGCCGTAGGGGATCAGGGCCAGAGCAGGTAGAGATAAGCGCCGTAGCCTACGAGCAACGCCAGCCCTTCCCAGCGGTCGATGCGGCGCGCAGTCGCTGCGAAGACCACGAGCAAGGCGCTCACGCCCACCATCAGCGGCGCATCGAAGGCGGTGATCTCGGCGGGCACCGCGCCCGGCGCGATCAGCGCCGTGGTGCCCCCGATGCCGAGAATGTTGTAGATGTTGGAGCCGACGATATTGCCGAAGGCCACATCCCCCTGCCGCTTCAGCGCGGCGATCACCGAGGTCACAAGCTCCGGCATCGACGTGCCGACCGCAACGATAGTCAGGCCGATCACCGTCTCGCCGATGCCGAAGGCACGCGCCAGCGCGACCGCCCCATCGACCAGCAGCGCACCGCCGAGCACCACGAGGCCAAGCCCGGCAAGGGCCAGCAGCAGCGGCAGGATCAGCCCACGGCGCCGCGAGGCGGCGCCAAGGCCGGGATCGGCCTGTAACAGCGCCGCGCTCTTGTCGTGGATCGCGCCATGTTCGCCTGTCGTACGCTCCTGCCGGATGACCATGACGATGTAGGCGACCAGACCCGCGACAAAACCTGCGCCGAGAAGGCGCCCCATGGGCAGCGCGATCGCCAGCGCCGCGAAGAGCGCCGCCACCCCGAGCATCAAAGCCGCATCACGCCGGAGCGCGGCCTCGGCGACGATCACCGGGCAGATCAACGCCGAGATGCCGCCGATCAGCAGAATGTTGGCAATGTTGGAGCCGACGATATTGCCATAGGCGATGCCGGGCGAGCCGCTGAGCCCGGCCTGCACCGAGGTCACAAGCTCCGGCATCGAGGTTCCGAAGCCGACGAGCGTGAGGCCGATGACCAGAGGTGAAACACCCAACCGCTCAGCGGCCTGCACCGCGCCTCGCACCAGCAACTCGCCGCCAGCAACCAGCAACACAAACCCCGCGATGAGCGGCAGCCAAGTCTCGACCATGTTGAACTCCGACGCCGACCAGCCGGCGCATCGCGGATGGAAGTGGCGATTCCTGTGATGGCCTTCAAGGTCCGGGAGGTCGGCTCGTGGAGGAATTCACTGCCTCACGGAATTGCTGAGTTGAGGCAATCAAGAATGATCTGCGCTCGATGCATAGTGGTACTGCCGGCCAATCAACGTTTATGTCCGTGTTGAGGAAGACCGCGACTGCCGCGGTTGCGAGGATAGGCCAAAAGTAAATGTCGCGTTTGGGCTCCGCACTGCCGTTCACCGCGCGCGGCATCGAGGTCAGCAGCGCGGACTTTTCAGGCATTCAGCCGAATCCGGGAAACAGGTCGTTCCGGCCCCAAACCGGACATCCATCACCTAACCGTCAACCCTATCACAACTACGCAAAACCGGGCATTCGCCGCGCGTGCGAAGGTCGACGACAGCCAAAGCTAGTTGGAGACGTTCGCGCCCTCCTGTGAACAGTGAGAGACCAGAGCAACCTGGTACTTTTGGCTTTGCCATCCAAAGACAGATACGCGGGCATGAACGCGTCAAGCGGAAGGCAAAAGCTTTTTCTTGTAATTGGCTAGATAGTGCTGCGAGAGGTAGTCGATCGTTTCGGGGACGGTCCGGGGAAATAAACCGTTGCAATGGTTGGCCCCCCGATGGAAAATCGTACCGTTGCCGTACCCATTGATCGATCTCGCGTTGCGCCCAGTCATTGACCAAAACCATTCCCCTCATACGTGCTGCAAACGTGCTTCCGCTGGTCCGGTGGATCGAGGCGAACCGCCTGCGCTCCGGCCCCTACCTTGCAGAGGCAGACCTTGACTACTGGTGCGCGCTGTCCCCGTTGGACCCGATCCCACTGCGCAGCGCGATTGACCTGCTGAGGCTGCTGGCAAGGGATCACGGTCCTGACATTGGCACGCGCATCGTTAATCAGGCAAGCTTGGCAGAAATCGGTTTCATTGGCGGGGTCGCGCTCGGCGCACGCACGCCCCTCGAAGCGCTTCAGCGGCTTAGCTTCGCGATGCCCATGCACTCGAGTCACGAAACCTTTCGGATTGGCGTCGACGAAGAGCATGTGCAGATTTTCCACACGCTCAAATTCCCGCTGGATGACGAGAGCCTTCATGCAATGCATGTGCTGTTTTTATCGATGATCCAACAGATATTGCGCTTTAGCGGACTGCATCCACCATTGTTTCGGCGCGTCGAAATGGTCCCCCATCCCCAACTTGGGCTGGCGCATATCTCACCGTCTTTCGATGATCGTCTGTCTCCCTCTGAAAATGCGTCACTGACAATCACGATCGACCTTTCGGTCGCACAGGTGCCGTTCCAATCCGTCGCGCGGGACCGAATGGCAAATCCCCGGCATGCACAGATTGCGCCCTTGGTTGACGATCCTACGCTCGCGGCTTCCGTGCGACCGGTGATCGCCGCGATGTTGCACGGCGGAGAGCCCAGCATCGAACGTATTGCAAACGCCTTTGGCAGCAGCGTGCGCAGCTTGCAGCGGCGCTTGAACGAAGAGGGCACGAGCTATTCCGAGCAACTCGATCTGGTTCGCCGCAATCTCGCATTGGCACAGTTGAACGAAGAAGACGTGTCATTGGCCGATTTGTCCGAACGACTGGGTTATTCGGCGCAATCCGCCCTGACGCGCGCCGTGCGCAGGCTGACCGGTCTTTCGCCCTCGGAACTGGACGCAAACCGCAGCCCGTAATTTTTGGCGCGCAAAGTAAAATCCACGCGCTCACCCCCTGCCTATACTCCTTGGAAAGAAACAAGCGCCTTGTGCAGCCTCAAGGCGCATTCGCGGGAGTAGATTTGGATGAACAAAGCGTTTCTGGCAGCAATCATGTCTCAGGCACTGGCAACAGGCGCCGTGGCGCAAGACAGTTTTGCGATGGCAAACGGCCCCATGCCTGGCGAATTGGGGCAAATCGCAAAGGAATGGGAATGTGTCCAAGGGCTCGACACGCCCGGCTATTTCAAATCCATGAACGGGGCCGAGGTCGCCGACAGCACCCGCAGTCAGGCCTATCCCTGTGCCAGTTTCCTTGGCGACTGGGACGGGCCGAACGACGTCTATGCCTATCGCGCCGACGGCGAATACCAAGGCGTTTTGTTTATGAACAACCGCCACCCCGGTGAATTGTACCTCACGGGTGGCAACAACCCTCCCGCGCAGGGCGTCGTTCCGGTTGGTCCTTGGGTCGCCAAGGTCGACGCGACCACCGGCAAGGAAATCTGGCGCACCGTGCTGGAAAACGGAAATGTCTCGGGCGCCTGGGTCGGGGCCGCCAACCTCAACATCCTGCCGGACGGAAATATCCCCATCGCCTTCGGCAACCACCTGGTCAAGCTGGATGGCGACACCGGACGGATCCTGCAACACCTCGCGCTCCCCGCCGATGCCCCGCCAGAGGGCAGCAATTTCAAGCATCTGACGATTGCCCCCGACGGGACGCTCATCATCAAGAACCAGACCCGCGCCACCCCCTGCACTATCCAGGGCACCTTGGCCGCGTTCCAATGCCCGGGCGGCGCGGCCAAGTCGCCCGGCTCCACGATCCTCGCGGTTGATCCTGAAACCTTCGACCTGCTGGACCGGATCAGCGTTCCCGAAAACGCGGTCACCCCTCACACGATCACCGAACATGACGGCAAGATCGCGATCTACGCGCCCACCGTTGCGCGGGTTCACCGGTTCTTCTGGAATCCCGCAAACCGCAAACTGTCAAAAGACGACAACTGGGTCATCGCCGACTATCTCGCCGAAGGCCAGACCGTAGGAGACGCCCCCGGCATCCTCGGAGACTGGGTCGTGATACAGGTGAACGGACTACCCAGTCAGAAAGCCGCTTCCGCCCTCGTCGCGATCAACCAGAGTGACCCGAGCAGGATCACCCGCGTCTATCCCTTTGGCACCGATCTGCCCACCGGGCTGAGCTGGGCGCCGCCCAAGGCCGCCGTGGATGCCGAGAACTCGACGGTGTTTTCGGCCGACCAGAACATGATGAAAATCGGCGCGGTCACCATGGACCGATCCAGCGGGGAGATGACCGTTGCATGGACAATGGACGGCGCCACAACCGCGCTTCAGGCGCTTTATGGCCCGGCTGACAAACGGGTTCTGGGCACTGCCCGCGCAGAACCCGGCGTGACGCAACAACAGCTTATGCAGACCTCGAACCCACCCTACAAACAACAGGCGATCTGGCTCGACGCCAAGACCGGCAGGTTGCTGGCCGAGTCCGATTTCTTCGAACCGATGAACTTCAACACCCTGCTGTCGCCGGGCTTTGGCGGGCGGTTCTACTACATGTGGGACAAGGGCTTCATCGTTCTCCAACCGATGCCTAAGCGCGATTGAAACCGTTAGCAAGGAAAGGCCAGCAAAATGAACATTTCGCGACGCCAGATGACAAGCTCAATCGCAGCATTCCTGTTCGGGTCTGCACTTTCGATCACCGCAGCGCATGCCGAAGAAGACTTGCATCTACTCTTCGTTCAGGGCGCACGTGCAATGCAAGCGGATACAGCGGCTGGGGCATTGCGGCTGACCGATGTTGCAGACCAGACCATCTATTTCAGCGACCGTCCGGCTAGGGTGGCAGGCCATATCGACACGGCCACATTTGTAGATCACTGGGACACTGGCGAGGACAGCTTTGCCGTGACCCCACCGAACGCGACCCTGTCGGTCTTTGATCCGAACATGGAGAAAAATCATGCCGTTGTAATTGTCGTGACCGATCCCCGGATTGAAGGCGACGATCTCCTTTACGGGTACAGGGTGCTCGAGGGCACCATGCCCGAATCCGGCGGCGCTGCGGCGTTATTCATCGACACATTTGGTCCGGGTGGCGGTGTTGGTGCCGGATTTCATGGAGTCGGCGTCGGCGCGCGTGGCCCGGGGGTCGCTGGATGGCGCGGTGTCGCGGCGGCAAATTGCGTCAACTCGGACTGCTGAATGCGAACCTCGATGTGAAAGGAAGGCACTCCATGAAGACACTTCTGAAATGGCTTATGTTTTGGCTGTCCAGTGGTTTGACTGCTGCTGCCTATGCGGCGGACCAGAAAATCGAGAATTTCACCCTGACCGGCACCCGGGGCATGCGGTTCTGTGAATTCCTGCTCATTTTTGAGGACAGGGTGGAAATCTACAACACCTCGGCCTCGCCCGGCTGCCCGCCAGAACAATGGGATGCGCTTGATCCGGCGCAGATTGCCGCCAATCAGGGTGCCCAGAAAGCCCAACTGAACGGACCCAAGTATTGGGCCATGGACGAGCAAGTTCTGGGGTTTGGCGAAAGCAAGAATTTCGGCGGGATCGAAGCCCGCTATGCGGCGACGCTGCCCCTTGCCGCGCTGGGATCGGGAGAAGGTGCCGACCCTTACGCGCCATATGTCACCAAGAAGGCGCAAAGGATGATCTACAAGGCGGGACGCCCCGTCTATGAACTGGTCGACGCCGAAGGCAACGCCTATGTCATGAACGCCTATGGCAGCAAGGTTCCCGATGGCGATCCGGCCAAGCTTGAGGCGGTCATGCCAATTGCCGAGGGCTGGCAATTCCGGGTGCGCAGCCCAGAGGACGATCTCGTGATCGACCAGAAAGGCGATGTTGCATCACACATGGTGGGCGACGGCTTCCATCAATACTATTCCCTGGAAGTGGTGAAATGATCATGCAAGGCGCGTCTCTCCAGATCATGAGGGCCAAACCGTGGAGGGCGCTTGGTCCCGCCGCCGCTCTTTTAGCGCTGGCACTGACGGTTTCGACGGGGTTTGCCCAGTCGCGGTCAGGTTACGGCCCGGCGCCGTCTCTGGAAGGGGGCGACAGCGTTACCGAGGATATCCACCAAGACGATATTGCCACCGGCGCGTTTTTCAAGATCCCCGGAAAGCCGCTGAAACCTTGGTTCGACGCCAAGCGCCGCTGGAACGACAAATACGGGCTCAAGCTGAACTTCAGCTACCAGTCGCTGCACCAGAAATCGAACAACAGCACCGGCCCCGACGAGGCCGCCGCCGGTCGAATCGAATTGAACGGCTCATGGACATTGGTCGGAAGAGGTACGAAAAACGCCGGTCGCCTAACATTCCGAATTGAGGACCGTTCGACATTCGGAACCGCAGTTCCGCCGTCTAAACTGGGGAATGGTTTCGGCAGCGGAACGCTTGTCGGGACCGGTTTCAGCGACTACAAGAATGCCAATCTTTCGGAACTGGCATGGCGTCAGTCGCTGATGGACGGGCGCCTGCGCTTTGTTGTCGGCAAGATCAGCGCCGTCGGATTTTACGGCGGGCACGCGCTGTCTTCGCCAAAACGTGGGTTTCAGAACACCGCCCTACAAGCCAGCAACACCCGCGCATTTCCCGGACGTGGCATCGGTGGCGGTTTCGCGTACCAGTTCTCGCCGAATTTCGTCGGGCTGTTCGGCATACATGATGCGAATGCCAAGACAACCGACAACCCGTTTGACACGATCGGCCAGAGTGAGTTTTTGAAATCGCTTGAGTTTCGCTGGTATACCACCACGCCCGAACGCGCCCGCTGGGATCAGGTGCGGCTCCATCTCTGGCATCAAGATGCGCGTGTGAAAGCAGGCGTTGCCGAAAGCTATGGCGCGAATATCGTCGCTAGCAAGCTCATGTTCGACGACAAGGTCATGCCGTTCTTTGTTGCTGGTATCTCAGATGGCAACGCGTCTCTCTTCAAAAAGGACCTCGCGATCGGGGTCAGCTTTGCATTTGACACAACCGCTAGCAAAGCCCGCGATGTTCTCGGGATGGGCATCGCCTGGGGAGAGCCATCCAACAGCGCCCTTCAGGAGCAGATCACTGGTGAAACCTACTACCGATTTCAGCTTCTGGACAACCTCGCGATCACCCCGTCCATTCAAGTCATCAAGAACCCGATCGCCAACCCCAACAAGACAACTGTGGCGGTTGTCGGACTGAGGATAAGGGCGACGTTCTGAACCGCCGCCTTTGCGCCCGACGGTTAAGTCAAGATTGCTGCTCTTTGGCGTTGCCTGCCGCAACTGCGACATAGGCACGGAATGGTTTCGGGGGCGCCATGCGACTACGTAATTTTTTTCATCGGTTTGAGTTGGTCTAGGATGTCAGCTTTTGGCCAGCAATCAGCGTAGCTCGCGTATGAGGCGAATGACCGGTTTCCGCCATCGTGTCGAATGTTGCGCGTAAGACCGAGGTCGTCTGTGGGCTCGGAGCTGTCATGCGGCAGCCGATCTTCACCGACCGGATCGCGGACTTTCCGGCCATTCGGCGATTAGCTGGTGCAATTGCAGCATGACGAAGGAATTACTCGCAGCCGCAGCAAACGGGGTTCTGCACCGCAGCGCAGATCACGTTAGCGGTCGTTCAAGGCCGCACCAAACCCGGGAGTCTAAACCCACCATTCGCTGCGCCTAGCCTCAGGGCCGCCGATGCGGACTTTCCGGATCTTCGCTGCAGCGCGACAAAGAGGAATGAACGACTCTCGGGCCGCCCATCCCCACTGACCATCCCAGACATACTCACATCGGGCTGTACCAGATCGGTGAGGTATAGGCGCGCTCGGTGGTGATCATTTGCACTTCTTCCGGCACCTCGACGCCAAAGCGCTTCGCCTCATAGGCGGTCCAGCGCGGCGTCGGGATCTCGATCACCCGGGCGTAGTAGAAGGCTGGCAGCGCGGCATCGAACTCCGGGTCCTGCCAGACGCCGATCAACTCGGGCGCGCCGATGGTGTTGGTCCAGCTTGCGTTGGCCACATCGACTGTATTGCCCACATCCGGCAGCTTGCCGTTTTCATCTGGCGCCCGGTCGCCCGACCAGACCACGTCGAAGACCTTTTCATGGGTGCGCCTTCGGCGTCGATCCAGCCTTTCACCATCTGAATGCTGTCGAGATTGCCCGACAGCGGGTCCTTCAGCGCCGCCATCAGAAAGCTGGGCGCGGCGCCATCCGGAGCAGCCCCGAGATCGCCTCCCATGGGCACCCCCTTTGCATAGCCCGCGTCCGCCGGAAGGCGGCTGATCGTGTCGGCCTCGGAAAAGTCATAGCCGCCAAAGAAGCGCACCGTCATGCGCGAGCCGGTGGTCGCATAGGTCTCTTTGCGCATCATCGCGTCGAAGATCGCCGCGCGGGTGTTCTCGGAGGCCCAGACCGCGCCGAGGCCGCCCGCCGCCTGCTTCCAGCCGTAGATGGTCAACGACGGGTCGGGCGCTTCGATCACCGCATGCTCCCAGCGGTGCGGCTCGGGCTCGACGCCCGAATGCTTGCCAAAGAAGTTGTCCTCCTGCGCCGTGGCCATGCTGGTGTGCGAGTCCGTGGCGCCGACCATGCCAAACTTGAAGGGGTTCACCCCAAGATCGCGCTCGATGGCAAGCCCGCGCTTCAGCGCCTCGCGGGCGTATTCCCCGGCGAGCATGTCGGGGGTCTTCACTTCGGTGCCATTGAGGTTCGAGGCGTCCCAGGTGTCGTGATCGGCGAACTCATCATCGGGGCTTAGGAAAGGATGCGCCTCCAGTCCTTGAGCCTGCCGAACATGATCTCGATGCGGTTGCGCCGCTTGTATCTCCGCTTGTCATATTTGACCGGCGTCTTGCGTTTCTTCCGGCCTGGGATGCAGGCGCGTATCCCCTTGTCCTGCAACGCTTCTCTGAACCAGTCAGCGTCATAGCCACGATCCCCTAGTAGCCATTTGACGTTTGGTAGGCGACTGAGCAGCGCCCGTGCGCCGATATAATCGCTGACCTGTCCAGCGGTGACGAACAGGTCGATCGGTCGCCCCGGACTGTCGCAGATGGCGTGCAGCTTGGTGTTCATACCGCCTTTGGTTCGACCAATCAGGCGACCACGCCCCCCTTTTTGGCGGCCATGCTGGTCGCCGTTCGGTGGGCCTTGAGGTATGTCGCGTCGATCATCACGGTCGTCTTCTCACCGTGTTCCGCCGCCAGTCCGGCCATCATCCGCGCGAAGATGCCCTTTTCGCTCCAACGCTTCCAGCGGCTGTAAAGTGTTTTGTGAGGACCATATGCAGCAGGAGCGTCACGCCAACGCAAGCCATTGCGATTGATGAAGATAATCCCGCTCAGCACTCGCTTGCCATCGACCCGAGGCGTCTCGTGTGACTTGGGAAAAAAGGGAGCCAGACGTGCCACCCGCGCGTCGGTCAGCCAGAAGAGATCGCTCATGTAATCGCTCCGTTTTCGGAGGCGTGAATCACGCAGCGCAAATGAGATCAATGCATCCTGGCCCTAGCCCGGCATGCCGCCCACGGTCGCAGCGCTCGCGGAGAAACTGCCCGCGACGAAGCCCTAGGCCAGCGGTTGAATCTGCGGACCCATCGCTCAAGCGGCGACGACGGCAAGCAACACGAAGAGGCAGAGGCTTCACGTTTTGTTGCGCGTATCAAAACCGCAACGCATGGTCATGCGGCAAGACTTCGCCTATGGCACTCGATGCTGGTTTCCCTCAGGCTAGTTACAAGCGCTTGATGCTAGATTTGGTTTCCACGTTAATGCCCTGTCAGAACAGTAAATTGGCCGCAAATGTCGCCCAAGTGACTCGTCTCCTCTTGCTAGGGCTTCCATGCCTTTTGCTTGCGGCCTGTGCCAGCTTTCCGCTCAGCTACACCGAGTTTCAAGCGCGGCTTGACCGCGCGCCCTACCAATATCAACCGCTTTCGAGTGCGTGGATCTCGGTGCCCGAGGCCCAGATGGTGCTGGAGCGCCGCTACCGCTCTGTCACCGAGCAGCGCATTCTGCTGCCCAACCTGACTGCCATGCCCGGTGAAAATTTCGTTCTGCTGCAGTCCGAGCGCTCGCCGCTCTCGCTTGGCGGACGCTTCCGTCCGGCCGATCTGCTGGCCTCGGCGCAGGGCACACCGCCTCCCTTTGAGCGCTTCGAGGAACTGACGTTCCGCACCTCCGAGGATGCCCTCGGCATGATGAGCTGGGCGCGATGGACCAACAATGCCGGGCTCAACTGCGTGCTGGCGTTCCGCCGCCTCGAGGCCACTAGCCGCACCGTACTGCGCGGCACGCCGGCCATGGACATGATGCTCCGCAACTGTCTCCATGGCAGCGAGGAAGAGGCGCTGGCCCCAATCGGGCCAGCAGCGGTCGGATTTGCCGCAAGTCCGCTTGCTCCCGTCGCTGCCCCAGAAATGCTTTCCCCACTGGCGGGGCCACTTCCATGAAGTCATCTAATGCGCAGCCTGCCAGCTCGCTCCTGCTGTTCGGAGTTTGGGTGGTTCTTACCGTGCCGTTGCTGTTTCTGGCCTCGGTACCGATCTCGGTCAGCACGCAGGGCCTGCTGGCGCTGATCTCCTGTGTGCTGATCTACGCACTGAAACCCTTGGTGGGCACGCGGATCTCGATCCGCTTCATAGTGATGTCGATCGCCGGTGTGTTCGTGCTGCGCTACTGGCTCTGGCGCGCCTTCGAGACGCTGCCGTCGCTGGACGATCCGGTCTCGCTGATCGCGGCGCTGATCTTGTTCGGAGCGGAGACTTTCACCGTCGGGCTGTTCTTTCTCACCGCGCTGATCACCGCCGATCCGGTCTCCCACCCGCGGCCCGCGCCGATCAAGCTCAGCGACGTGCCGACGGTCGATATCCTTGTGCCGAGCTACGACGAGAGCCCCGAGCTGCTGGCGGTCACGCTGGCCGCGGCCAAACGCATCTCGTACCCCGACGACAAGAAGACCGTCGTGCTCTGCGATGACGGCGGCACCGATCAGCGCTGCGCCCATAGCGATCCGGCGATTTCTGAGAAGGCGCAGGCGCGCCGGGCAAACCTGCAGGCGCTCTGCCGCGAGCTCGGCGTGGTCTATACCACTCGTGCAAAGAACGAGCACGCCAAGGCTGGCAACCTCAATGCCGCCATGCAAAAGGTCAGCGGAGAGCTTGTGCTGATCCTCGATGCGGACCACGTGCCGACGCCGGATTTCCTTGCGCGGACCGTCGGATACTTCGCCGAACGCCCGCGGCTGTTTCTCGTGCAGACCCCGCACTTCTTCACCAACCGCGACCCGATCGAGCGCAACCTCGCCCTCCCGGAGAACTGCCCCTCGGAGAACGAGATGTTCTATTCCGAAATTCACCGCGGGCTCGACCGGCTGGGCGGCGCGTTCTTCTGCGGGTCGGCCGCGCTGTTGCGGCGCCGGGTGCTCGACGAGGTCGGCGGCATCTCGGGTGAGACCATCACCGAGGACGCCGAAACCGCGCTCGACATCCACGCCCGCGGCTGGGAGAGCATGTATCTCGATCACGCCATGATCGCGGGTCTGCAACCCGAGACCTTCGCCTCGTTCATCCAGCAGCGCGGCCGCTGGGCGACGGGCATGATCCAGATGCTGATCCTCAAGAACCCGATCTTCCGCAGCGGGCTCTCGCTGCCACAGCGGCTGTGCTACCTCAATTCCATGAGTTTCTGGCTGTTCCCACTGGTCCGTACGGTCTTTTTGCTCAGCCCGCTGTTCTACCTGTTCTTCGGCCTCGAGATTTTCGTCGTCGAGCCAGAAGAGGTTTTCGTCTACATCCTGCCCTACCTGCTGATCGGCTTTATGGTGCAAAATGCGCTGTTCTCCGAGGTGCGATGGCCGCAGATTTCCGAGGTCTACGAAATCGCGCAGACCCCCTATCTGCTCAAAGCGCTGGTCGAGACCGTGCTGCGCCCGCGCGCGGCGACTTTCAAGGTGACCGCCAAGGACGGCAGCCTCGAGCATGCGTTTCTGTCGCCGATCTACCGGCCGCTCACGCTGCTGGTGCTGCTGCTGCTGGCGGGGCTCGCCGCAGGGGCCTACCGCTGGTACGCCTTCCCTGGCGACCGGTCTGTCGTGCAGATCGTCGGGGCCTGGGCGCTGTACAATTTTGTGCTGGCGGCCTTCGCCCTGCGCGCGGTCTTCGAGCGCCCGCGCCGGCTGCTGCGGCCGCGCACAGCGGTTTCCGCCTCGGGGCGGATCACCCGGACCGAACCCGCCGGCAGCGCCAATCTTACTGCCGATCCTACCGGCAACCTCAGCACCGAACATGGCGCCCCGGAAGCGCCGCGCGAGGACCAGGTGGCGATCGTTTCCGCCAACCCCGAGCGCTTCCAGCTGCAGGTCAATAACCCCGCGCATGAGGCTTGGAGCGCCGAACAGATCGGCGCCAAGGTCACGCTCTACCCGAGCCTGCCAAAGGCCCCCGAGCTCGAAACCGCCCTGCCGCTGACCGTCTCCGAGGTCCGCGCGGGGGTCGACGGCACCATGATCGAACTCAGGGTCGCACCGGAGCAGATGGTACAGGCAGCACGGCTGACGGCCCATGTGGTCTACGGCGATAGCCGCAGGTGGCAGTTCTTCCGCAAGTTGCACTCGCGGAGCAGCACGCTGGTCGCCGGTCTGCTATATGTTCTGGCCAAGAGTGCGATCGCCCTGCCGCGCACCGTCTTCGACTTCGCGAGCGAGCTGACGCGGCGCAGCGGCGAGCCCGAGGCCGATGAAACTCTGTTCGAGGATGCCTTCACAGCGTCCGCAAGGACCACCGAGAGGGCGGCTGTCCCAGAAACCGGTGCGGTGACGGTTCCGGTGATTGCCGCGCAGCCCGACGACTACCTCAGGGTCGAGGAGTAGCGCCATGCATGCGACCAGACGACTGATCTTGGCGATCCTTCCCGCCCTCGCGTTGCAGACCTGCTGGACCGGCGCGCAGCAAATTCAGCTCGAGGCGTTCCCGCCCAACGGGACCTCACGCGATACCCCGCTGCGCCCGCACCCCGGAAGCCCGGGCGAGCCCGCCCCCGATACTGCCGCCGGACCGACCCTCGGCGAAAGCGAGCAGGCCAGCGAGGTGCTACTGCCGCTGCGTCCGCGCAACCCGCAGGACGGCGAGACCGCCGGCCACCGTATGCAGGGCGAATACCCTGCGGAGGGCTTCTGGCTGTTCCTGCCGCGGCAGATTGACGGCGCGATGCTGGAGGTGTCGACGCTGAGCTCGATTAACCTGCTGCCCGAGCGTTCGCATGCCACGGTCATGGTCAACGGCACCGAGATCGGCACCATCCGGCTCGACAACTTCTCGGCGGCGGGCACGGCACCGCTCGCGGTTCCCGACGGGGTGCTGAAGGCCGGGCGCAACCTTGTGGAGTTACGCCTCGAACAGGTCCACCGTGTGCTCTGCGGGCCGGATGCTTCGTTTGGGCTCTGGACGGATATCATCGCGCACCGAAGCGGCATCACGGTGCCGCGGTCAGATCTTGGCCCAGACCCGCTGGGCTTTATGGCCGCCATCGCTGCGCAACTCGGTCAGGGCGGAAATTTCGAGCTGGCGAACGCCAACTACGCACAGGTGATCAATGCCTCGCCTTCAGTGGCGCGGATCGAAAGCCTATTCGGCGGGCTGCCGCCGGAGATCACCGTCGACGACTACTATTCCGTGGCCCCGCCCGGCACCACGCTGGCGCGGGTGACCGCCCTGCCCGACCAATACGCGGTGCCCGACCTGCCGGCGTTTCGCCACGGCGGCGACGGCGCCATCGTGCTGCTCACCAACAGCGGTGAGGCAGAGAAGATCGAGGCGCTGCTGACTGGCGCGCTTGGTGAATTGCGCTACGAGAAGACCCTGCCCGAAGCGACCCCCGGTGCGCCGCAGACCCTGTCTGATCTCGGCGTCGGCACGCTCGAGGGGCGCGGGCATTACATCAACCAATCGGTGTCCTTCAGGCTACCGTGGGATTGGCTGGTCTTGGCATCGCAGGAAGCGCGCCTGCGGCTGGACTATGCCTTTGCAGAGGATCTGCCCACGGGCTCGCTGCTGCTGGTGAAACTGAACGGCGAGACCGTGCGCCTGCTGCCGCTGGATGATCCCGCGCAGGCCGGACGGCGGCTTGAACCGCTGCAAATTCCTTTCGCTGCCAGCAAGTTGCAGCCCGGGGTGAACGAACTGAGTTTCGAGGCGCTCGTGCCAGGCGATCCGGCCGATGCTGCCTGCGTGCCCAGATCCGAGCCGATCTTCCAGGTCTTCGACACCACCCGGCTCGATGTCCCCGTAAGTCCGAGCATGACCCTGCCGCGGATCGACCGCACCCTCGCCTCGCTCGACGTCTCGCGGATTTCCATGAGCGAGGCGGCGCAGCGCAGCCTGCCCATCGGCCTGCTGCCGCAGATCGCCTCGGTCTACGCGCCGGACGAGCGCGGCGCGGCGCAGAACGATCTGCCCCGGATCGGCAGCATCCGGATTGGGATCCCCGCCGACCTGTCGAGCATTCCCGGCGATATTGTCAGCAAGAACGTCTCGATGCTCGAGGAGGTGCTGCTTTCGGCCCCGGCGCCCACCGGACAAGGCCCGGACCCTTGGGCCACCGTCGATCAGCGAGGCTGGTGGCGGGTCTTCGTCGACCGCCGCGAGGCCATCGGTCGGCTGCGCGAACTGAAGGGCAAGATCGCCTCGCTCTGGCGCGGCCCCGAATCCGATCTCGACAGCTGGCTGCTGGACCGCTCCGCCGAGGCGATGCTGATCCAGCCGAGCATGGAGACCCCCGAGGATCTGTGGCTAGTGGTGCGTCCCAACACCGATTACGAGCGGCTAGTTGCTTCGCTGGTGGACATGCATGATCGCTCGGAAGGGCCCAAGGGTCAGGTCTCGCTGTTCGGCTTCGACGGCAAGTGGCAGGTCTGGAGATCGGCCAACCACCCGCTCAGTCTGCTGGAGCCGCTGACCCTGCGGAATGCCCGCGCCGTTGTCGGCAACTATGTTACACTCTCGCCAGGAAGGTACATCGCCCCCCTTTTTCTGCTCGCCATCGGCTGCGCATTGTCTGCAATGGGACTGCTGATCGTGAGCCGACGGAGAAAGAGATGAACCGGCGCAGTTTGCTTTCGGGATTTGCAGCCCTGGCCGCGCTGAATGGCGCTGCCCCGGAGGTTGCGGCCCAGGGCCTCGGGCTGGAGGCGAAGCTGGAAGATGTCTGGCTAGCGTGGCGGTCCTCGAACCTAGATGCGACCGGCCGGGTCGTCGATCAGCTGCAGCGTAGCTCCAGCCACTCCGAGGGCCAAGGATATGGCATGCTGCTGGCGGCGACCCTCGGAGACCAGCGCTCCTTCGACCGCATGGAGACGTGGGCGCGGCTGAACCTCGCCATCCGATCGGACAACCTGATGGCCTGGCGCTGGTTCCCCGATGATCCGGTTAAGGTGCCCGACCTCAACAACGCGAGCGACGGCGATCTCTTCCGGGCCTGGGCACTGCTGCGCGGCGCGCGCCGGTTCAACGTCCCCGAGTACCGCGAGACAGCGCGGCTCATCGTCGCCGATATCGTGTCATCCTGCATCGCACCGCATCCCGGCGGCGACGGCTTTGATCCGCTGCTGATCCCCGGCGCCCAGGGGTTCGAGACCGACACCGGCTTCATATACAACCCATGCTACGCCATGCCGCTGGCCATGACCGAGCTCGCCACCGACCTCGATGCACCGGTCCTCGCACAGGCTGCCCGCGGGGCCGTCGAGGTGGCCCGGACGCTGGCGCAGGACGGCGTTGTGCCCGATTGGGTCGAGGTGACACCCAGCGGCCTCCGCGCCGCCGAGGGCTACTCGTTCGACTCCGGCTACGAGGCTATGCGCCTGCCGCTCTACCTGATCTGGTCCGGGCTGCGCGATCACCCCGCCGTATACCGCTACGCCGAGGCACAGGAGCAGGTCGCCCCGGGCCTGGTCGCCACGGTCATCGACCGCGAGACCGGGCGCGCGCTCTCGACCAGCGACGATCCGGGCTACAAGGCGATTTCGGCGCTCGCCAAATGCACCGTGCGGCAGAGCGTCGGATCGCAGATCCCGCCCTTCTCCACCGGATCGCCCTACTATCCGGGAACGCTGCAACTCTTTAGCATGATCGCCCAGATCGAAGCCTCGCCGATGTGTATCCCTATATGAGCAGCCTCAGACACATAGGTCTTTCGCTCGTCGCTGCCTACTGCCTAACCGGCGCACCGGCGCTGTCGCAGACCCCCACCGACGCCGACCTTCAGGCGCTGCGCTTCTACATGTCCGAGAATAATCAGCAGGCGGTCACCTCGGAGATCCGCCGGCTGCAGCTGCAATACCCCGACTGGGTCGTGCCGGACGACCTTGGCCAGCTTGAGCGTAACGTGCCCAGCGACATGATCGATAGAATTTACCGACAGGTCGAAGCCGGGGAATTCGAAGCCGCGCGCGGGAGCATCGGAGACCTCAGCCGGGAGTACCCCAATTGGGCCCCGTCAGCCGAGCTGCTGGAAACCCTGGCGCTCTCCGAGGCGCAAGCCAGTTTCGATGCCGCGGTCGCCGCGAACAACCCCGACGTCGCCATCCGCATCTCGCGCAACAACGCCGCCCTGCTGCGCTGCGAGCGGGTCAACAACGCCTGGCTGCTGGCCGAGCAATACCAGTCCATCGGGGATGTCACCTCGGCACTGGGGGTCTACACCGGCATCACCCGCAGCTGCTCCGACCCCGACATCCTTGTCGCGACGCTGGAGAAAGCCGCGGATATCGCCAGCCTCGCGCAGCTAGAGCGGCTCGCCGATCTCACCCGCGAACAGGCCCCCGCCGCCGCCGTCCGTTTGACCGCGGTTGAGGACAGGCTCCGCGCCGGGATGCTGGCGCAGGCGCAGGCCGAGACCGGCGCGCGCCCGCTCGATACCCTGACCCCGCTCGAGATCGCGCCGCGCGCGCCCGGAGCGGCGGGGGTCCCCCCGGCCGTCAGCCTGCGCCCGGTGGGCCGGCCGCAGCGCGCCGCAGCGCTGCAGTCGCCGGCACCAACCAGCCGCACCGCGCCCGCCTCTGCCGAGCTGTCGCAGGCGCGCGGCGCCGCCGAACGCGGCGATTGGGCCAGCTGCCTAGCCGCTACCGCCACCGCGCGCAATCCCGAGACCGTTGCGCAGCGCGGCTGGTGCGCGCTCAACGCAGACCGGCCCATGCAGGCGCTTTCAGATTTCTCCCATGCCGCCAGCCGCGCGCCATCCGCGCAGGGCCGCCGCGATGCTCGCTATGGGCAGGCGCTGGTCATGCTGCAACTAAACATGGTGGACGAAGCCGCGGGCGTCGCGGCGGCGACGCATTTCACCCCGGACCAGCGGCTAGAGATTGAAAGCCAGATTCTCGACAAGCGTGGCGTCGCGGCTTACAACCGCCAAGACTACGGTCGCGCCATTGCTTATTTCGACGAACTCGAGCGCGTCACCGGCGTAGTGCGCCGTGATCTCGCACTGCTGCGCGGCTACGCTTACCTGAACTCGGGGCACAAGGCACAGGCCCGCGCCGAATTCCAGAGGCTTCACGATCAGATGGCTACGCCGACCTCGCGTCGTGCTCTGTCCGAGGCCCTGCGCTGAATGCCAAGCACGGGCGCACGCTCGTCCGGAAGCGCCTCGGCCGAGAGAGCTGCGCGTCATATGACACCTGCCAGCCTACCTCAGCGCGCGAAACCGGCCAGTCTGCGGCCCGGGGCCTCTCCGAACACTAATCCTAAAGGATAGGTTCGAGATACCCGCGGGCCGGGCCCGCTCCGTCCGCGCTATCCAGTGCCTCCCTTTTCGCCCTGATCTAGCCCGGCGCGGGGCTGCTCCTCGGCAATGCAGCGCGGTATCCATGTCTTCAGAGCGGGACAGCAAAGGCCCTGCTCACAAATACAGGAAGACCCGGAGGACAACACCATGAGCCAGCTCGAAATCGAACGCGCCGCACGGCAAAAATCCCGCCGCTGGATCCGTGCCCAGGCCTTCGAACTCATCATCGGAGCCGCAATCTTGGTGACCGTCATCAGCTTCCTGAGCAGCTCTGCCTAAGTAGCCACGCAAGCGCTATAAGGCACTTTGCGATGCCTTCCAGCGATGTGCTGGACAAGCGCCAGCGCCAGCAGCGCGATGCCCCGCGGGGATCGAGAGGCGCGCTGCGCCCCGGCGGCGGCCGTCGATCTTCAGCTCCAGACCCTCGGCGGAGGCCGTCTTCTTCACCACGCCGTCATCAGTGTTGAACCAGTCGAGCGTGACCTATCTCCCCCACCCCCTGGCTCGGCGAGATAGGTCACGCTTTCGGCCCGGGGGCCGCTGAGCGTGCCGCGATCATCTTGCTCGGACAGGCGAGGCTCGTCCGGATATGCGGCAACCCCCGGCAGCTCGACTGGCCCCAGAAGCGCTGGCAGGAACATCGGCGCGAGCCCCTCGACAGCCACCGTCACCTGCCGTTTGAGGCTGTCGCCAGGCACCATGGCTGCAGGATCGCCTCACCCACCACTGCGACATCATCGAAACCGGCAACGACCTGGCGCTTGAATTCGGTACTATGGCTTCGGTGGCGTCTGGGCATAGGCTTTCTTCCTCTGAAAGCCCGCAGGTGGTCAATTCCAGCGGCCAACCTGGTCCATCCGCAGACGTCGGCTTTGACCATGGCGCGCCCGCAATCGCTTCCCGCGCAGCACTCGCAATCAGGAAGCCGACAGCAAGCGCGGCAAAAACCCATTGCAAACGCAGGAGCATCCGCAGATCGAGTGGCTAGGACATCTGATGCGCCCGCGTCTCTCCCGGCCCCGCGATCACTCGTCGATTCCGTTCTTGTAGATCACGCCGTCTTTCATGATCAGGTCGAAATTCGCGTGCGGATCAGCGACGAGATCGATGTCCTCCAGCGGGTTGCCGTCGACAAGGATCAAGTCGGCGTAGGCACCCGGTTCCAGAACGCCCAAGGGCCCCTCTTGGTAGGGATGGCGCGGCCCGGCCAGCTCAAGTAGTTCAGCATTGGTCGAGGTTGCCATCTTCAGGACCTCGTAAGGCCGATACCATTGCTGCAACTTGGCGAGAAATGCGCCCTGCCGCTCGGCCAGGGCCGGATCGAACAGGATGTCGGTGCCGAACGCGACCTTTACGCCGACCTCTTTGGCTGTCTTAAAGGCCTTGTCGGTGCCGTTGGTGACTGCCACCCATTTGGCCTGACTGAACGGATCATCAAACGTGAAGCCGTCCTCATCGTCGAGCAGCGGCTGTATCGACAGCCACACCTCATTGTCGCGCATCATTTCCATCGTTTCGCGACTGACAAGAAAGCCATGCTCGACCGATTTCACACCGGCTTCAATTGCGAGCTGAACGGCCTCGTCGGTGAAAAGATGCGAGGCGACATAGGTGTTGTACGTGTCCGCGACCTCGACAAAGGCCTTCAGTTCGTCGAGCGTATACTGCCGCACGTCGAGCGGATCATAGACAGAGGATACGCCGCCGCCACCTGAGATCTTGATCTGCGACGCGCCCATACGCATCACCTCCCGAGTGCGCTTGGTCACCTCAGGCACCCCGTCAGCCATCGCCATCAGTCCGACGCCATACCAGTACCATTGCGAGTCCGCCGGGTTGGTGGGTACCGCCTGGTAGGGGCGATAGTCGAAATGGCCGCCAGTCTGGCCGATAGGTGGGCCGGATGGGAGAATGCGAGGACCGGGAATCTCGCCTGCGTCGATCATCTTCTTGGTGGCAAACGGGTTGCCGCCGACGTCGCGCACAGTGGTAAAGCCACGCATCAGTGTCGCCTCGGAACCGATCGCGCCGCGGATGGCAACCTCGAGAATATCACCGGTGACAACGGTGCTTTGCGCTGCGCAGCAATAGGATGTGTGCCAATGCACATCTATCAGGCCGGGGATCATGGTGCGCCCGCCGCCGTCGATCACCGTGCCACCGGCAACGGAAAGGTCCTCGGTCGAGATCTCTGTAATGAGGTTGCCGGTCACGACGACATTTGCGTCCTCGATCAGCGCCTCGTTGACGCCGTCAAAGACGTTGACGTTGGTGATCAAGATCGGGACCTGATCTTGCGCCAGTGTTGGCAATGATACCAAGGAGGCCAGCAACGCCAAGGATGAAATGCGAATGGCTGAGTTCATGGAAAGCGCTCCTCCGCGAGAATCCAATTCACTCTAAGCAAGATATCCTCATTTCAATAATGATTCAGGTCAACACATCCGGGCACACCAGCATGTAACGCCGTCTTTCCAGGCCTTTTGCCGGGGCAGATACCCATTTATAGCTGGTTGGGCATGCGCAACACGCGAGCGCCTTTTGTGCAAAATCCTGCACTGCAGAGAAGAGCTGGAGGATCCGCTCATTGTTCGTCCAATGTTGTTGGCATGAAGGTCCGCTCCACCCTACTGGGCATTCGGGAAGACGAACGCACTTAAGTTGGTACCGGACGGATACGCGCCACACCATCTCCGCTGGGCAGCCACTGCTTCTGGGAAATTTGCTGCATTGCGCACGAACGACACGTAGTCGGTCTCACCGAAGACGTGCACGATGAGGGCATTTTCAAGATCGGACATGGGAGGCTTTCTGGGACAGGAGCTAGCGGGTTCGCGCTAAACTAAGGGCTCCGCGCGGATCCGCAACCGATGACGCGCTGGCAAGAACCTTGAACCATCCCCAGCCGCACGTGTTAGACTCCTATGCAGGACCTCGCGGCGCCGACGACCACAAAGCTAGAGCGCCGCTTCGACCACAAGGGAGCAACTGTGGACGCTCAATTTCTCGCCACCCTTATCATAACGCCATTCGCACTCTGCTTTGTCTATGCAGGCATCCACGAATATCGCCGTTACAAGTCTGAGGGCCGCGCAAACTATGGCCTCGTCTACGATGAGGATACTGGCACGACCTTCGTAAGCGGCATCTCTGAGGGCGACGAAGCCTATGATGTCGATGAGTTCGATCCCAGCGGCTACACAAACCCCGAAGCTAAGGAAGAGCCTGAACCCCAAAAGGCGTAGAAAGTGTTGCAAGGTGAGCGGGCAGCACCTGTACTGTAGTCTGAAATCCTCTTCTGACTGGAGGCTACGTCGTTGTTGAAGAATTCGCTGCTTCGATCCTTGCTCGGCAAGATCGTGATCGCGCTGTGGGTACCTCTCGCAAGTCAAGCTGCAGCTCCTGCTGCGGATATCCCGGTCTGGCTCCAAGAACATATTGGGACCGGCGAGGGCGAGATCGCTCCAGTCGTCCTTGAGCGGGCCCGCGCGCTCTATCTGAAGAACCGCGAGACCGGCAAAGTGAGCAACCCATGCTACCTCGCTATGGACGCAACACGGCCGAGCACTGCGCCCACTGGCGAGCCGGGAAGCCGGTTCTACGTCATCTGCGAAGCCGACAAATCATTCCGGGCGGTGTCGTCCGGCTATGGCAACGGACGAAGGCTCAGAAACGCTGATTTCTCGAATGGCCGAGAGTGCGCGAAGAACTTCAGCAACGCCGAGGGCTCTAAGTTGACCATGGGCGGCGCCTACACAACCGCTGAAACGCGGACCTCTTTTAAAGGCTACATCACGCGCTCTGGAACTAAGGTTCCTTTCTACCGCACGTTCTTGCTGTTCGACGGTGATGGGGAGACTGAAAACGCCAGAGAACGCGCCATCGGCGGGCATCCCGCGGTCTTTGTAAAGTGGCAATGCCGCCTCAAGAAACCCGAGAGTCCGAACGCCAACGAAGAAGGCTATGTCCCCTACGGGAATTTGGTGAACTACACCGGGGGCCGCAGCAACGGATGCACAACTTGGTCGCCAGCAGTCTCTGAAGACATCGTGAAGCTCGTAGATGGGGAACCGACCACTCTCTACATCTACCCCGAAGGACGCGACATCGATGCCGTGGCCAACGCGGTGAGCACAGGTGCTTCCGTTTCGAAGGCCGGCCTTTATTGGAACGCGTCATGCTTGAGCGCAATCGGAGCTCCCAAGTTCTGGCCAAAACAGGCACTACAGCCGGTCATCAACAACTGGCGCCAGTCACTACCGGACAGTCCGCCGCGAGACCTTCCAATCTGCAAATGACGCTTTGGCCGGGATCGCGCAATCTGAGCCCAGGGAGCCTGATGCCGTCTGTGGCCAAATCCAACTATTACCAAGTGAGAGAGTAGCGGCGGCGACCCCAGGGAGGAGGAGAAAGGGTCGCCGCCAATTTCCAGGGTCCAGGGAGGAGGAGAAGACCCTCGGAAAACTCGCAAACGCATCTCAGCGTCGTGCCCCCTAGGTACCCATCTGCTCGGGCGTGGACAACCGACGGCTCAGCAAGTCCGCTCTGCAGCAGACGCATGCCCAGCTTTGATAGAAGAGACCATGCCGCCTTGGACGGTTACACCGCCAAATTTCAGGACCGACTTCTGCTGACCTGCCGGATCGGAGGCTACTGAAGTCCTCTGGAAGGCGTCATTCTCCAGATGTCGAATTTTCCGGTTAATCCGCTGTCTCCTGATGCAGCCACTGAGCGAGAGCGCGACCATACAAGCGGTGCAGACGCCATAGATGATCTTGCCACCGACCGGTGCCGTGATCGCGACGATACCCATGACGATCGAGAGTACCAAGCTCGCGCCCGTGACGACCGTATTCGCGCGCCTCAACTTCCGTGCGCTCTCGAATTTGTCTTCTGCGCCCCGCATCCCCGTCATGGCACCGCCTCTACGTCTTACGGACTGCACCCTACCACGCGGTTCTTAAACCGCGCTTTCCACACCGGCGCCGCACAATAATTACGCAATAATGGGCGCTTACGCGGCGGAATTCATGTCGGGATGATGAAATTCGTAAGCCGCACGTTGCGGTCCAGATGAGAGCTTATAGATAGCAAGCGTTCGCGCGCCTCACTCCTCCTCCCGAACCGCGCGCATGCCCATGATCCGCTGTCAACCGATGGATCCGTCGATGAAACCGAAGACCTGACACCTGAGCGTGAGGATTGCGGGATCAAGGGCGCTGACTACGATCGCTTTGTCCTCCACCGGAGGATTTGTTGGCGGACCTACGGAGTTACCTCACCGCGTCGACGAGCGGTCTACCAAGTGCGCCTGTGGGCGGCTTGGTGCCTAGATAAGCTGCGATCGTTGGAGCGACGTCAACAGTTTCTACCCGGCGTGAGATGCGCCCCGGCTCGATTCCGGGCCCCGCGATGATGATTGGTACATGTGTGTCGTAAGTCCATGGAGAGCCATGGGCGGACGCCACATGCAGCCCGTCGAAATCCGCAATGAACCAATGCGGCTCAAAGACGATGTAGATGTCGCCCGATCGGTCGGGATGAAAATTGGCCAGCACCGCGTCGTCGATCTTGCTGCGTGGCACCCGCCCGGTGCGCAGGTCCGAACTGGCGATGGCTTTGGCGATCCCCGGTAGGCGCTCAAGTTCTTCTGCAACGGCGCGCTCAACGGTCGAGCGGTCAAGACCGCGCGCTTCGATCTCGGCGCTGTTGAGGTAGAGGTAGGGGTTGGAGAAGTTCAGGATTAGGTCTCTGCTCTCCCCAAATTCTGCGGTCAGACGTACAAATCCCGGCTCAGTATCGACCCTTGTAAAATCGAATGTTCCGGCCTCGATGCCGAGCATGGCCAGGTAGTCGGGATGCTCCGGTGCGCCGTGATCTGACGATAAAACAACCAACGTCTCGTCGAGCCCGACACGGGCATCCACATAGGACAGCAGTTCCGACAATGTCCGGTCGAGCCGTGCGAAATTGTCTTCAGCCTCAAGGCTGGATGGCCCGAAGACATGACCGACGTAATCCGTCGAAGACAAGCTGACCGCGAGGTAGTCGGGAACCCCGTCCTGCCCGATATCCTCGGCATCAATGAGCGCTTTTGCAAAATCGACCGTGATTTCGTCGCCTGCCGGGCTCAAAGTAAGCAACGTGGTGTATCCGCCGCTGTCTGGCGACCCATAGGAATGTGGGAAAACACGTCCAAAGCCTGGGAGGTCGGTTTCCCATGGTTGGTCGTCGCGGTCTCCGAACTGGTAGTCCTCCAGCGCGTGCATCGGTGTCCAATCAAACCCGGCGTACGAACCGACGACGCCCTTCGCTTCCCATGCCTCGACCCAGTCGGGATAGTCAGACCGATAGAAGCTAGAGGTTACGAAGCGGCCCTCTGATTTTGAGAACCAGTAGGCGGTGCCTGCATGACCGGCCATCGAAATCGCGCCTCGGTCCTTGATGGATACGCCGAAAATCTTCGCTTCGGGGCCAAAATGTAAAGCAATTTCGTCCGAGATCGTGGAGGTTAGGATGTTGCGTGGCGACCGCCCGTCCGTCGTGGCGGCGCGCTGTGTCGGGTCGATCTCAGCATCCGCATCTATACCTTGTGCGCCCACAAGAGGGTAGTCAGGGTCCTGAACGTTGTAAAATTGGGTGCCACCAATCCTATCAAACCAGAGGTTAGCGACCATGCCGTGAATTGACGGATCGGTACCTGTCGCCAGCGTCGTATGGCCAACGATCGTTTCGGTATTGGCGTGGCGATGGTGGGCATCGACATAGTGCACGCCCGCATCTAGCAGACGTTGAAAGCCGTCTTCGCCCAAATGCTGGCTGTAACGGCTGATCATATCGCCCCGCAATTGATCGACGGTGATCTGTAGGACGAGGCGGGGTGGGTCTCTGTGCGCATCGGCCGCGTTCGCCAACCACGGGGCGGAAGCAAAGACGACACATGTACCAGCTAACTTGATTGCGAGTTTATTCATCATTGTCTTCCAGGCGTTTGAATATGGCTCACCAGATTAGATTTGTCAGCCAATTTGGCCCGGCGCACCCCGCAAGGCCGCGCCGGGCCAAATCTCACTGGTACGACGGCTCAAGTATTCCACGTGTGCGGATTTGCTCGAGAATGTCCATTGCCTTCAACGACTGGTAGTTGATGCCAGCAGCATTAAGTGACTGCCCTTCCTGGAACGGATAGTCCGGGATCGTGCTGAGGAAATTGCTGACCACTTCCTGCACCGGCACGAACAGCCACATGTTGTCCGCCATCCAGCGCAGGTACATTTCCGATTCCATCCACATCTCTTCGTAGGGATCGGCACGAAGGTTGATGATCGTGGGCCAACCGGTCACCGTCCGCTCGCTGTCAGCGATGTTGCCTTCGAGCCGCGCGAAATGGATCTTCCAGTCGTTCCAGCGCACAGCGTTCAGATCGCCATCCGGGCCGAAGTAGAAAATGTTGTCGCGTGGGCCTTCCTCCGTCTCACCGGAGAAAAACGGCATGAAGTTGTAGCCATCTAGGTGGACGCGGAACTCCTTACCATTGGCCGTCATGCCTTCCTTCAGGTTTTCGACCACGTCCGGGTCGCCCGCCGCGGCAAGCAGGGTGGGCATCCAGTCCTCATGGCTGATAATCTCGTTGATCTTGCTCCCAGGCTCGATCACGCCGGGCCAACGCACGACCTGCGGCACACGGAAGCCACCCTCCCATGTGGTTCCTTTTTCGCCATGGAACGGGGTAATGCCGCCGTCGGGCCAAGACACTTTCTCGGCGCCGTTGTCGGTCGAATAGATCACGATGGTATTGTCTTCGATCCCCAACTCTTCAAGTTTGTCCAGCAGAACGCCCACATGGTCGTCATGCTCGACCATACCATCGGGATAGAGCCCGATGCCCGTGCGGCCTACAGCTTCGGGCTTGAGCCTGGTCCACACATGCATGCGGGTGGTGTTCATCCAAACGAAAAAGGGCTGCTCCTGCTCAACTGACCTGTCCATGAAGTCGAGAGCTGCGGTCAGGAACTCTTCGTCCGCCGTTTCCATGCGCTGACGCGTCATCGGACCCGTATCTTGAACCTCACCGTCTGCAAAGGCCCGGATCACGCCGCGGGGGCCATACCTTTCCCGGAACTCCGGATCGTCAGGATAGTAGTAAGTTTCCGGTTCTTCTTCGGCGTTGAGGTGATACAAGTTGCCGAAGAACTCGTCGAAGCCGTGCGCCGTCGGCAGGTGTTTGTCCTGATCGCCCAGATGGTTCTTGCCGAACTGACCGGTGACATAGCCGCGGTCTTTGAGCAGGCCTGCGATGGTTGGCGTCCACTCCGGAATTCCGTGCGGCGATCCTGGCATACCAATGGTCAGCAGCCCTGTACGGAAAGGATGCATCCCAGTGATGAAAGACGCACGACCCGCCGTGCAGCTCTGCTGCGCGTAGGCATCCGTGAACATGGCGCCTTCTGCGGCGATCCGATCGATGTTCGGCGTCTCGTAGCCCATCACGCCATGATTGTAGGCGCTGATATTGTGCATGCCAACATCGTCGCCCCAAATGACGAGAATATTCGGCTTTTCCGCTTCCTGCGCGTACGCCGGCGCCGCAAGTGCGAGTGCGACTGCAACCGCCTTAATGAAGGTCATTCTTAGTGCCATTTCTCCTCCTCAGTTTATGTCGCCACAGCGCGTCCCCGCGGCATATGCAAAGCGGCCAGACCCTAGCGAGAGAATCTCTCGTATCACTCTACTATAAGTACGCCACTCCGCCGCATGAAAAATAATGTTGCCATTTCGAGCCAACTGCGACTCCCGATACCTATGGAGCAAGTCGCAATCACCCGTGCCACGTGCACAGGTCCGTTGCCGTATTTTCTCGAAGCCCGAGATCGCCGCAATGCAAAGCATTTCGCTTTCAAGGATGTCGGCCTGCCGCAAGCTTTGACTGCGGAGCCATAGCAGCGCATCCCGACGCCTCTGCTTGCGCGTCTCTATCAAAGGGTGTCAGAGGAAGTCGGCGGCCCGCTGCTCGGTGTTTGCCCCGCGGCAACTACGGTATATGGGCGCGATATGCTCTCCAGGCATTGACGCTCGGAGAGGGAATCAGACGCCCCATTCGAACACTCCATCTTTATCAGAGCGGTACCGCTATGCGTCTGACCCGCAGGAAGGGCGGCCTCGTGGCGTGGTGATACTGGCATCCTCAAGCTGGTGCTCCCCTGTTTCGCCAGCAGTCCGATGCGATCGTTTCCGCAATGATCCACTTTTTGCAGAGTTTTGTAGACCCGGCATCGCATAACCTTGAAGATTTGGAGATTGAGACAGACTGCGCATAGCTGCTTGAGCAGCCGAAACTCTCGATCATGATGCCATCTCCTATCCTCCAATCTCGGGCGCTACATGGCCCAGGCTTCCTGCAATTCCTGAACTGCTTGGCCACCACACCATGGGCAGACCTCAGACATCTCAGGCGTCACGCCGCGGTCTCCTCTATCTTGGGACCGGGGCCCTCGGAGCTGGGCTTCGGCATCGTCATTTTTCAGAGTACTCCGATTGCGTGTTTCTCAAGGGGCTGCCTTCGAGGCTATAGCGACGCAGGAAGTCCACAGCTCTAGCCTTGATCTGCTTGCCGGCGGGCACGTGACGACAAAGCATCCGGACGAGCATGGCCATCTCTTCCGCCGGAGGAGCTGCCCGAAGGCGCTCGATCTCTTCTTGGGCCGCTTTCGGGACGGTCTGCCAGGAACCGGACGCCGAAAGTGCCTCCATTGTCCCTTCTGGAGTCTTTCGGATGCTGTCTGCAAGCCGGCTGGCTGCTTTCTGCTTGTCAGTCAGCATGTCGGGCCTCCTCCGATGGCAGGAACCGGCAGCTGAAAACGCTGGAGCAGCTCGGCGACCTTCATTCCGTCGTTCTCGCTCAAGGGGCCTTCAACGCGGAAGATTGCGACCTTCCTTGCGCCACTACTGTCTGTCTCGGTTAGCGACCATCCATTGGGGAGCTGGCCGTCTGCGGTGCCACTGCGGCCGACCCAATCCCAAAGACCGTCTTCATCGTCGACGCCGAAGGCAACCTTCAGATCGCTCCAAGGCATCTCACGGGAATATTCAGAGTTTTCCATCATGGGGCCTCACACCCGGGGCGCCGCAGCTGCGCGCTCGTTGCGATTGCTTTGTAGTCCATGTCTCGATTTCCTCATGTTCTAGTTCGGGAGCTGCATGTTGAAGAGCCGTGACCACCAGTTGTCCGGTCTGCGCAATCTCTGCAGCTGGTTTAGGGCTTCGTCTTCGGTGATTTCACCACGCACAAAGGATAGACGGATAGCTCGAGCCTCTTGGCTCAAACGGTGAAGCCGCTCATGCTGTTTTTCCTTGAGCTTCCCCATGGCATGCGGCCGTCAAACGTTGAAGAAAACAATGGTAAGGGTCATGTTCTCCCATTCCTTGAGCGGCAGAACTGCTGCTCCATTGGTTCCGCTCTCGAACGATCGCAGAATGGTCTTCCCATCGACATCAGAAGTCCGACCGCGCATCTCCTTTGCAAATGCGAGCGCCTCTTCCCTATCGGATTCCGTCGCCTCGTCGCCTTCTGCCCACCACACCTCAACGCAGTGGCTGTAGCTGGGCGCCAGATCAGGTGCGTGGCATGCTGCGAGCGTGTCGGGCTCGACCTTCTGAACCTTGGTAATGAGACCAGTCATGATCATAGTGTCGCCATTCTGATTTATTTTTAAAGAATAGCTTTTAATGAATAAAACATCAAGTCATGAACGGTTTTGGAAAGCTCTGCGTCGAGCTCGATACCACTCGCACGTGCCTGCGAAGCCACGCCGCTCAAGGCACCGGTTTGAGACCTCTTGCCGAAGCTAAAGGCGTCCTTATAGTCGCTCCCCGGATTTTACGGAGTACTGAATTTTGAAAGACCTCATTGGCCGCATCAGGGTTCGCTTGAACAGGCTGCTCAAGCTGATCATTAGCCCGCTCAAAACAGGGGGCTTACGTACAACCGGCACTACTGAAGGTGGCGCAGGGGATGCCGCCGAGAACGAAGTGGAGCAAGCGCGTAGGCAACTAGAGCGTATCCGCCTGGTGAGCTCCATCTTCGAGACTACCGATGCCGATCGTATAGATGGATACCACATTCAGCCGCTCGGTTGGGTCGCAAGCGAACGCGTGGAGCGCAGCTCAGCAGAGTATGCTTTGCGGAACGAAGCCGCGCGCACGCACCCCGAGGCCAATGTCCTGGTGAAGCTGTCGTCGACTTCGGTCTCTGAGCGGTACGTGGCCGGAGTTGGTGCGAAAGGGAATGCCTACTACCGAAACCGCAGGAAGACGACCTGGGAAGCCCTCGCTGCCCACGCTACCCCATTGTCGGAGGTCGACCGCCCAGCGCGTCAATGGCGTTCGGACCTTGCGATCGTGGATGGCTCCAACGTCATGCATTGGGACGATGGGCGCGCCAAGATCGAGACGCTGCAGGCGGTGATTGATCTACTGGTTGCCAAGCGCCAGACACCGCATATCGTTTTCGACCGCAATGCGGGTTTCAAACTCACCGGCAAGCCCGCCTCCATCGCCAAGATCCGAAACCTGATCGCCCGCGATGTGAACATGGAATACTGCCCGCCGTCGGAGCCCGCCGACATCAGCATCATCGATCTTGCACTCGACCTAGGTGCTCCTATCGTCTCCAACGACCAGTACAAGGACAGCATTCGGGCTCGGCACGTCCCCAAGATTAAAGGATTTTCAGTAAATGGGACCACAGAGCTTATGGAACCGCGGCCTTAAGAAGCGTCTATAGGAACCAAAGAACCATATGCAGCCATCCATCATTCTCTGACCGTCAACAGACGAATTCTAGATTACTCAGTTCATCGCAAGAAGGCGGATGTCTTGAACAACAAGGTAAGATTCCCCGCAGAATTCAGAGACTTTCAACCTCTGCATCGGTCCCGGGGTAGTTGAGGGCTAGCTCTTGTCCGGGAACACCGGATCTCTGAATGAAATCAGACTCCGCCACGATGGCGTCATGGTTCTCTCGCAGCCACACCGCTGTGCGCTCGCCTACCTTCGTCTCCTTGCACCTACTAGGCTTGGCCATGGGTTGTCTCCCCTCTTAGCACCCGCCCTTCAGCATATGGGGAAAGGTCTCCGCGGAACAAGCCTCAACACCGGCACCACGCACCATTGCTGGGTCAGAGGTCGAAGACCATCAGGGTCAGCTTCTTTGAGAACTGAGCTCCGACTGGCGCCAAATTCTTGAACTTCTCGTCCCGCTCCGATGCCTCGAAGACCTCTTTGCTGGTGAAAGTTTTCAGAGTCCCTCCGACTTTCGCGTGCAGGGCCTGTAGAGCTTGCAGTTCGATTTGCTCGATGCCCGAACGATCAGAGTGCCAGGTCCCAGCATAGTGCTTCGGGCCGGTGCCAATCTCCTCGGGCATCATCATGGTCGCGTAGGTCGCCCCGTTGCGATTGATCTCGGTGGAGCTGGAGAACGGCATCGGGTTGGTCCTCTCTGACAGTTGCCTAGATTTCTAGTGACTTACGCGAGTTCGGACAAGCTCGATCAGAGTTCATCTTCCTCTTCGTCAATGTCGTCATCGCGCCATTCGATGTTGCTTTCGAGGTGCTTTTCCCCGTGCTCGTCATAGAAGAGCTTCTCCCCCTTCCGCGTAAGATGCCTGGCGTCATCGTCGTAGAGCTCACGGTCGCCGCCCGCAGCGTAATCCCAACCGATCTTCCCCTGATCCCCCTGGGAGATAGGGTAGCAGGCCTCGATGACCTCAGCGGTGCCTTTGATGAGGGTGATGGTCCCTTTGACGTAGTGCGGCATTGAACTCTCCTAGAAATGGCCCGAGCGCGGCCGTGTTGAGGCAACCCTGCCGGGTTCGAACCGACAGGGGTGTAGTTTTCAGAGTCTGTGGACGTGATCAGAGATCGAAGACGAGGACGCTCAACTTTTTCACGAACTGGGCGCCGACGGGCATGAGGTTCTTGAAGCGTTCGTCCGTCTTGACGACTTCAGCGATTTCTTTGCCGTGAAACTCTTTAAGAGTGCCGCCCACTTTGTCATGCAGATCCCACATCGCGCGCCGCTCCGGGCATTCTTCCACCGGCTTGTTGTCAGGATACCAAGCACACGCGTAGTACCCACTTTTAGCACTCGGAACCGGCAGCAGCATTTTTGCATAGTTAACGCCGTTAGCGCCGCGGTCAATTTGTTGGAAAACCGGCATGTTCGTTCCTTTTACTTGTGTCAACATTTCTAACTTAAGCCCCGCGCATCTTCAAGAATAGAATTGCCTCCAGATTTATTCTTTATTGTTGACACGCAACCCGTCTGCCGCCACTCTATTCTTATATTTGGATTTTCGGTGAGCGGTTTAGCACCCATCGCCTGTACGAAAGAGGACTGATCCTTAATGGCCAAGATCACCTTTAACTACGACGAAGACGACGTGAGAGCGCTGATCGCAGCCGATGTTGAAAAGCGCTTCGGACACGTGGCCAAGGCATACGACGTCAAAAGGGATGCGGGCGAGACTGCGCCTTGGTCGATCTCCGTGGTAGACTATAGCGCGAGCGGAAAGGCCATCTCAAGCAAGCTACGGAAGAAGCCCAAACTCGGCGCGAGGCTGTTGACAACCCTCAAGCGCCTATTTGGAAAACGGCAGTCCCCTATGGCTTACAACGCTGACACGATCCCCCGCGTGAACCACTTTTACCTGTCTGACCTCCTGGAAACTGAAGAATGGAAAGGCTCAAAATGATCTGCGAACACAACCGACTGCTATCCAAACCCTGCATTGACTGCGACCCCATCGCATTCTTCGAAGCCAGGCTCACAGAAGCTTTGGAAGCGCCGGAGAGTGAGCTGCGCGAGAAGGTCACTCGTTGGCGAGATCGTGCCAAGCAGTCGCTCTCAGAACGCGGCTGATCGGCAAAGCGGCTCCATAAATCAGATTTTAGGCACCTGCAGGATATCCTGACAGCGATATGCCAAAAGGATAAATCATGAGGAAGATTTTCTCTGAAATTGCACGGGGCGCTGGCACCCTGCCCGACTGCGGGCCTCACCCGGGAACGATGTTCGTCGTCATCCTTACCTTGGCCACAGGGCTCGCCGGCGGTCAGGCCGGCGGCTTGAAGGGGTTTGCGTTCGGAACGGCTTTGGCAGCCTTCTTCTACGTACCGATGTGGCTCTGCGGATGCGTCAGCAGGGCGCGATACCAAGACCGGATCGATGCCAAGGCAGCAGCAAGGGAGAAAGCTCATGCTGCCCAATCCTGATCTCGCGCCAGACCTTCCTGAATTTGACCCTGAGACTGGTGTGGCCCTGAGCGAACTTCCCGAACGCAATTGGGTGTCGAACCATGCGGTCAAGAGGATCCGAAAGAGGCTCGGTGTACCCAAGAAGGCTGCCCAGCGCGAAGCGGAGCGGGCCCTTGATGGCGCTAAGATTTCAGACTTTGTGGGCCAGTTTCGGAGGCACCTAGACTGGCTACGGCATCGTCACGGTGTGGGAGCCACCTACCGAGTGACCGGTAACGCGATCTTCGCTTTCCAATACGGGGACTTGGCCACTGTTTTGCCGATCCCAGCACAGTACCGGAACACGGTCAACGCCCAGCTCAAGCGGATGGAGAAATCAGAGTCTCTCCCCGCTTCGGCCTCAGCCTGAATCTCATTCGAAGGACACCACTACACATGCTGATCGACAAGATCGAATTCACCGAAGATTTTCGCCTATTCAAGAAAGGCGACACCTTCACCCTAACCGATCGGGTGACCATCATTACCGGGGACAATGGCTCCGGCAAGAGCAGCCTGGTGGGCTGCATCCGTGCCCATTTCGAGACAGCGTGGTCGCGCTCACAAGTCATCAGCAGCTTTGACAAGAGCCCGGTCGCTATCACACCCAAGGTGCCGCGCGGCACGAAGATGGCCTACATTGATCTGGCGAAGGATCACCTGCAGGTGCGCCCCGAATTCGACTTCGACAATCTAGACCTGCAACTGACGCTCATGAGCAAGTCCTCGGGCCAGGCCACCGCGTCTCAAACAATTTCGATCGCTCGCTCTGCCACAGCGCCCATCCAGATCATCGATGAACCCGAGCGAGGCCTTTCGGTTGCAAAGCAGATTGTCGTGGGCCACGGCCTCAAGGAAATCATTGCCTCGAAGCCTGACGTGCAGTTCATCGTCATCACGCATAGCCGGGAGGTCATGAGTGCCTTGTGTGACGAGGTCTTGGTGACGCCGAGCGGTGAGCGCCTGCACTTTGACGACTATTGGGGGCAGATGCAGATTAACGGCCTTGGGCAAGCTGGGAGATACATCGAGGCTATGCGGGCCGATCTCGCCGATGCAGCCAAGGAGAGCAACTCGTGAACTCTGAAAAGTACGCAAAGGATGTCGCGAAGGTGCGGTCGGTGTGCGAGGCGCTGGGCCTGAGGTCTCAGGGGACGGTGATCTTGATCGAACGAAATGGCGAGCTCATTGGCATCCCGGCGTCGAGCGTCGAGCCCGACAATCCTGTGGAGAGCCTTCTTAAGATTGCGTTCGACCGAGGCAAGGAGATTGGAGGCTCCGAAACCAAGGTCGAGGTCGAAACCCGCTAGCTGAGCGAGAGCGATGTCAGAGCATTGAGTCCTTGCTCTCATAGCAATTGAGAAGCCCCTTGAAAGCCGGGGCAATCAAAGCTGCAGGGGGTAAAATGAAACTCAACGTAGGATACGATCCTTCCTGCTCTGTCGCAGACCATCAGTCTTCAGTAGGCAAGACGGAATTGAAAGCCCAGCTTCGCCAGGTCAACGCCGATGATAGAGACTTCCTTCATAGCCTTTTCCTCCTGATCCTTCATGGATCAATCTGGCACAAGTGCCGTCAGGAGGGGCTAACCAACCCATCATCAAAGCCCATACTGACCATAAGCGCCGCGTCCGCTCACCCTCAAGGATCAGGCAGGTCAATATCGAGAGGCCTTCCGGACCTCCGGACCTCACAGCGGAAAGAGGCACCTGTGGCCGCGACCGTCTTCTTCAGTCCAGTCCGGCTCGCGCGCGGCGCAAGCCTCGCGGGCCCAGGGACAGCGCGGGTGGAAATCGCAGCCCGGGGGCCGGTTCACCGGGCTCGGCACCTCGCCTGAGAGCGCCACGCGCTCTTGGCGCGCCTCGGGGTCGGGCTCGGGGTTCGCCGCCAGCAGCGCCTTGGTGTAGGGGTGCCGCGGGTGCGCGAAGACCTGCTCCGTCGGTCCCTGCTCGACGAAGCGCCCCAGGTACATGATCGCCATCTGATCGGTGACGTGGCGCACGAGGTTGAGGTTGTGGGTGATGATCACGATCGCCACGCCGCTGCGCGCCTGCACCTCGGCCAGAAGGTTGAGCACCTCGCCCTGCACCGACATGTCGAGCCCGGCGGTGGGCTCATCGGCGATCAGCAGCTTGGGGTCGAGCGCCAGCGCCCGCGCCACGCCAACGCGCCGGGCCTGTCCGCCCGAGAGCTGGTGCGGATAGCGCGTGGCGAACTCCGCCGGCAGTCCGACCAACCCCAGCAGCCGCTCGGCCTCGGCGCGGCCCGTCGGCAGCCCGTTGATGCGCAGCGGCTCGGTGACCAGCGATTTTACCGTCAGCCGCGGCGACAGCGAGCCCACCGGGTCCTGCCACATCATGGACATTTCACGCCGCAGCCGGGCCCAGTCGCGGCCTGAGGCCCCCGAGATCTCGGCCCCGTCGAAGCGGATCGAGCCGCCGGAGGATTTCTTCAGCCCGATCAGCGTCCGGGCGATGGTCGACTTGCCCGAGCCGCTCTCGCCCACCAGCCCCAGTGTCTGGCCCGGCTCGAGCGTGAACGAGACCCCGCAGACCGCCTCGAAATCGTGACTCTCGCGGCGCAGCGCCGCTTTCAGCCGGCCCTGCCGGGCATAGCGGATACGCAGGCCGGTGACTTTCAGAAGGCTCATGCCGCGTCCTCCGCCGGATCGTTGAGATGACAGCGCGCCACCTGCCCCTGCCCCGCGGCGTAAAGCGGCGGTTGCTCGGCGGCGCAGCGGGCGAAGGCCTTGGTGCAGCGCGCCCGGAAGGCGCAGCCGGCGGGCGGCTGGCGCAGGTCGGGCAGCGTGCCGGGGATTGTCGGCAACTGCCGGGTGGCCTGCCGGATCCGGGCCGGATCGCAGTCGAACAGCGCCTGCGTATAGGGATGACGCGGCGTGTGGAACACCTCGCGCACGGCGCCCCGCTCGACCACCTCGCCGGCGTACATCACCGCCACCCCGTCGCAGAGCTCGGCCACGGTGCCGAGGTGGTGCGAGACGAACAGCACCGAGCAGCCGAACTTCTCCTGCAACTCGCGCAGCAAGGTGACAATCTGCATCTCCAGCGTAGCGTCGAGCGCCGTGGTCGGCTCGTCGGCGATCAGCAGGTCGGGCCGGGTCAGTAGCGCCATGGCGATGCACACCCGCTGGCGCATGCCGCCGGAAAGCTGATGCGGGTAGACGTCGAGCTTGGTCGCCGGGTCGGGCAGTTGCACCTGCTCGAGGAACTCGATCGCGCGGGCCCGCTTCTCGGCCCGGCTGCCGGGCTCGCGATACTGGATATCGATCATCTGCTTGCCGATGGTGGTCACCGGGTTGAGCGAGGTCATCGGGTCCTGGAAGATCATCGAGATGCGCCGGCCGCGCAGGTCGCGCCACGCCTTCGGCCCCAGCTGCGCCAGGTCCTGCCCGCCCATGTGGATGGCACCGCCGGCGACCCTGGCGTTCTCGGCCAGTAGACCGATCATCGAATAGGCCAGCGTGGACTTGCCGCAGCCGCTCTCGCCGACAAGGCCGAGCACCTTGCCCTTCGGCACCTCTAGATAGATGTCTCGCAGGGCGTGGATGGTGCCGCGCGGAGTGTCGAAATCCACCGACAGCCCCTCGACCGAGACCAGGGGGTCGGCGGCCCGCAGAGCCTCTGCGGTCGGATGTGATGCAACGGAGGGTGCCATCAGCCGGCCTTTCTCAGCTTGGGGTCGAAGATGTCGCGCAGCGCCTCGCCCATGAAGGTGAAGCCCAGGGTGACCAGGATGATTGGGATCGAGCCGCCAATCACCGGCCAGGGCGAGTTGCGGATGAAGTTGTAGCCATCGTTGAGGATCACCCCCCAGGACGGCGTCGGCGGGCGCACCCCCATGCCGAGGAAGCTCAGCCCCGCCTCGGTGGCGATGACCAGCGGCACATCCATCGAGGCGAGGATCAGCAGCGGGCCCAGCACGTTCGGCAGCACGTGCACGAACAGAAGTCGCGGCAGGCCGACGCCCATGGCACGCTCGGCAAGGATGAACTCGGCGTTCTTCAGCGCCAGCGTCTGGGTGCGCACGATGCGCGCGTAGATCGGCACTGAGGTAATCGCGACCACCAGCATCACCGTGAACAGGCTCGGACCAATGATGGTCACGACGGCCAGGCCGAAGACGATGGTCGGGAACGAGCGCAGCGCGTCGAAGACCAGCAGCATCAGGTTGTCGAGCCAGCGCGGTCCCAGCCCGGCGATCAATCCCAGCAGCAGCCCGACGCTCAGCGCCGCGGTCAGCGAGGCGGCGGCGACCAGCATGGCGATCCGCCCGCCGGTAATCACCCGGCTGAAGATGTCGCGACCAATATTGTCGGTTCCGAGCCAGTGCTCGGCCGAGGGCGGCGCCATGCGTGGGCCGGTCATGATGGCGGTGGGGTCATAGGGCACGATCCACGGCGCGAGGATCGCCGAGCCGACGATCAGTGCCACCAGCACGAAGCCGATCACCCCGGTGCGGTTGCCAGACAGCACGCGCAGGCTGCGCGCCAGCAGGCCGGGTTCAGGCAGCGGACCCTGGGTTGCGTCGGTCATCTTAGAGCTCCTCTCGCTGACGCGGGTCGAGCCAGGCGATCACCAGGTCAGAGATCAGCGTGGCCAGCACGATAATGCCTGTGGTCACCAGCACCGCGCCCAGCACAATGGGATAGTTGCGCTCGTTCACCGCCTGCACTATCAGCGCGCCGATGCCGGGTCGTGCGAAGATCACCTCGACGAATACCGCCGCCGAGAAGAGGTGCGCCACACCGGTGCCGATCAGCGTCACCGCCGGCTGCACTGCGATCTTGAGGATGTGCGAGCGGGTGATCCAGCCGTCGGGCAGCCCATAGGCGCGGGCCATGCGCACATGTGGCTGGCCCATCACCTCGAGCATCGATGCGCGCACGATCCGCGCCACGTAGCCGACCCATGACACGCCGATGGCAAAGGAGGGCAGGATGAGGTGTGTGACCGCGTCCCAGAAGCCCTCGCCGGCACCGATGGCCGGCAGCCAGCGCAGCCAGACGGCAAAAACCAGCACCGAGTAGAGCGCCATGACGAAGGCCGGGATCGAGATCGTGCCGACCGAGATCACCCCGGTCAGCGTGTCGAGCCAGGTGTTGCGACGCAGCGCCGAGTAGCACCCCAGCGCGATGCCCAGCACCGCCGCCCAGAGGATCGAGACGGTGATTAGGATCAGGGTGTAAGGCAACTGCTCGAAAACGATCTGCGACACCGCGCGGCCGGTGAACACGTCCTGCCCCAGATCACCGCGCAGGATATTGCCGAAGAAGGTGACGATCTGCACCGGCAGCGGCTGGTCGAGCCCCATGGCGACGCGGGTCTGCTCGATCAGCTCGGGCGTGGCGCGCGGGCCGAGGATCATCACCGCGGGATCGCCCGGCACCACGTGCAGCATCAGGGTCAGGATGGAGACCGCGACCATGACGATCACGACCGAAAGGACGAACCTTTGAGTTGCGTAGAATATCACGGGTCGCGGTCTCCCTTCTTACACTTCGCCCTTGAAATCGATGAACAGCGGGCGGCCGTCCGGGCGCAATGCCGGCTCCAGCCCCTCGCGGTACATCACCGGGGTACCTTCATGGGTGATGAACTTGTAGGCGCCGCTGTCTTCCATCAGCTTCTGCATGGTGCGGTAGAACTCGGCGCGTTTTTCGCCGTCGGCCTCGCTCAGCGCCTGCTGGTGCAGCTTGTCGAACTCTTCGCTCGAGAAGCGTTCCCAGTTCCAAACGCCGACCTGATCGGTGACGAACCAGCTGGTCGCGTAATAGGGGTCGGGCAGCATCGAGAAGCGGTTGAGCACCAGCTGCATGTCCTTCCAGCGCTCGCCCTCGCTTTCCATACCGAGAGTCCAGAACGAGCCGGAATCCTGCACGTTGATCTGTGTCTGGATGCCGATCTGCGCCAGCTGCGCCTGGATCACCTCGGCCATGGTCTTCCAGACCGTGGCATTGAGCGCATCGATGGTCAGCGGCTCCGCCGGCGGGCCGCCGGCGGCCTCGAGGTATTCGCGAGCTTTGTCGAGATCACCGGCGACGGGCACCGAGGGGGTCTCGCGGTGGCCCGGCAGGCCCGGCGCGATCAGCCCGGTGGCTGGGGCGGCCTCGCCGAAGTAGGCGGCGTCGATTATCTGCTCTGCGTTGATCGCGTACTGGATCGCCTTGCGCAGGTTCTCGTCGCCGAGCGCCGGGTTGTCGACGTTCATGCCCAGCCACACGTAGTAGAGCGAGGGATATTCCTCGATCACCGTGTCGGCGGGAACGTTGCCGCGGTACTGCGCCAGCGACGACAGGGTGATCTCGGTGTAGTCGAGATCACCGGCCTCGTAGGCGCGCTCGGCGGTCTTGGTGTCATCCATCGGCAGAATGCGGATCTCGTCGAAGCCCGGCGCCTCGCCGGTCCACTCGGGATTGCGCACCAGGTGCACATATTGGTTCGGCTTCCATTCCTTCAAAACGTAGGGGCCGGAGAAGGCCGGCGGCTCCATGCCGAAGCTGCCGCCGCTCTCGGTCGCCTCCATCACCGCCTTCTTCGAGACGATGTGGCCGGTGCCATAGGGCAGCGCGATACTCCACAGCGGCTGGAAAGGCTCCTTCAGGATGATGGTGCCCTCGTATGTGCCGGTCACCTCGACGTGGTCCAGCGGACCCCAGTCGCTCTTCACCGGGCTGTCGTGCTCGAGCACCCGCTCGAAGGAGAACTTCACGTCTTCGGCGGTCATCTCGCCGTAGCCGCCGGTGAACATGATGCCGGGCTTGAGCTTGAAGCGGATGTGGGTGTCGTCGATCTGCTCGATTTCCTCGGCGGCCTCGAGCTCCCAGTCCCACTCACGGCCGGGCACGTAGCGCACCAGCTTGGAGTAGATGCAGTTCATCACGTCGACGTTGTAGCCGTTCTGGTAGAAGCCTGGATCGAGCGCGTCGATGTCGGCATAGGAGCTGACGCGCAGCACCCTCCCGGACTGCGCCCAGATGCGCGAACCGAGCGGCATTGTCGCGGCGGCGATCCCGGTGGCGGTGGCACCGCGCAGGAAGGCGCGGCGGCCGATGCCCGGGTTTGCGGTATTGGTCTGATCGGTCATTCTGGTACTCCCTGTGAGCTGGCCGCTTCGGCCTTCGTTGGTGGTGTCGGGCGTGGACATTGCCCAGTCAAGCGCCCCGCCCAGCAGCCGGGATTTCCGGCGCAGTATTTCATGTCCCGGCGCGTGGTGCAGCGCTGGGGTTGCGATCACGCGAGGTCACGCGGAATTTCGCAGAACCACTCCTGCTCGTGGGCGACGGTCTCGCCTTCCTTCGCGACGAGCTTCGCCTTGATAACGAAATGCGTGGCGGTGGCGGTCATCTCGGTCTCTGTGTGGCTCGACATCCGCCAGTCGCCGCGCGACATATCGAGGTCCCAGACAACATGCCCTTTGAACGAGCGCCAGTCGGTGCCGCTGAAGGAATAGGTCTCGACGCCGCAGGCGCCGGTGGTCAGCCCGTTGTCGGCGATGCGGATGCGGCCGTCGTCGTCGGTGATCCGCACCACGGTCTCACCCTTGGCCAGGTCCTCGCTGACCACCCAGTCGGAACGACCGGCCGCCAGCACGTCCTTTTCCATCGGCGCGGCGCCCTTCGGCGTACCCAGATCGCGCGGCTCCGGGGCATCGGTGGCGGCGCGCAGCGGCAGGACCAGCCGGCTCGACGCGGTGTCGACGCGCAGCGTCACCGGCTCGGGCGACGGCCAAGCGATCGGGAAGTAGCTGGTCGAGATCGCCAGCCGCAGACGGTGGCCGGCCCGGAAGGTCTGGGCGACGTGCTTGAACGGCACGGTGGCGGTGTAGACCTCGCCCGGCACCATCGCCTCGGGCCTCTCGTGGCTGTCGCGGTGCGTGAGGTTTAGCAGCCCGTAGCTGACCCGCGTCGCCGCGCCATCGGGCGCCACGTCGACGAGGCGCGCCGCCACCTGGGCGACCGGCTGGTCCACGGTGAAGCTGAGCTCCAGGTTGGTGTCACCGGCGATCTCCAGCGGGACCGCCAGCGGCGCGGTCTCGAAGACCAAGCTGCCGGCGTCGTCGCGGCGCTGGTCGACCGGCTGGTCCCCGGGCTTGGCGTAGGAGCACCACTTGCCGCCCGCGATGCCGGTGCCGAGCGGCGAGCGGATGTCGCGGGTGCCTGCCGGCGCGTCGTCCCGCCCGAGCGAGCCGTCCGCGCCAAGCGCGAACCAGGTGCGTGCCACGTTCGGCGAGGGCCAGCTCGGCTCCTCGATCCAGCGGCCGTCACGATGGGCATAGAAACTGGCGGGCTCGGCGTGGTCCTGCATGTAGAGGCGCAGTTGCGGCTCGTCCATGATGCCGGTCTCGACGCCCTTGAGCCACTGGTCCCACCAGCGCAGCTCCTCGCCGTTCCAGTCGATCGCCGGCCCCGGCACACCGATGTGCGGGTACTTGTGCGACCATGGGCCGACGAGGCCCTTCTTCGGTCCCTGTAGGCTTTCCATGAGGCGGAACACCGTGCGGCAGTACCCGTCGGCCCAGCCCGACACAGCGTAGACCGGCACCTGGACGCGGCTGATGTCCTCGCAGACCGAGCCGTGCTTCCAGAACTCGTCGCGTCGCTGATGCTCGGCCCAATTCTTCAGCCACAGGCCCGATCCGGTGAGCCGCTGCATCCACATCTCGCGCCACTTTTCCCCGACAAGGTCGGGATCCGGCGGCAGCGTGTTGATGGCGAACATGTGCGAGGCCCAGGAGATCTGGTCCACCACCATGGTGCCGCCCATGTAGTGCACGTCGTCAGCGTAGCGGTCATCGGTCGAGGCGATCGACACCACGGCTTTCAGCGCGGGCGGCTGCAGCGCGGCTACCTGCAGGCCGTTGAAGCCGCCCCAGGAAATGCCAACCATGCCGACGCCGCCGTCGCACCAGTCCTGTGCGGCGATCCAGGCGATCACGTCACAGCCGTCCTGCAGTTCCTGCGCGGTGTACTCGTCGACCATCAGCCCCTCGGACTCGCCGGTGCCGCGCAGGTCGACGCGCACATAGGCATAGCCGCGCGCCGCGATATAGGGGGCACGCACCGCGTCGCGGGCCAGCGTGCCGTCGCCCTTGCGGTAGGGCAGATACTCGAAGATCGCCGGCACCGGCGCACCGTCCGCCGGGCGCCAGATGCGCGCCGCGAGGATGCAGCCGTCCGGCAGCGCGATCTCGACGTGGCGTTCCTCGATGACCTCTTGAAGCGGGCTGTGCTGGTCCATGCGGCGGCGTCCTTTCGTATCAGTGCCGCAGATCGTGACATGCGCACGACAGCGTCACAATTTCGCGTCATGGCGCAGGTTGACTTCTAAAGTGCGTCAGGTAGCTTCAGATCATGTCCATTGACCCAATGTCAGCCAACCTCGGTTTCGCCTGCACGCTCTTTCCGTCCATCGCGCATGTCTGCCGCCGGATCGGAATCAACCGCCAGCAGTTCAATAAGTACCTCTCGGGCACCGTCCGCCCGTCGCGCCACAACATGCGGAAGATCTGCGATTTCTTCGGGGTGACCGAAGCGGAATTGCTGATGGAACCGGTGCGTTTCACCGAGCTGATCTCGCTGCGCCGACGCCCGGGCGGCGAGGTAGAGGCGACACCGCTCGGCCCTACTCTGAAGCGGCTCAACCAGTTCTCCGAGCCGCTCGACCGCTACTGCGGCGGCTACTTCCGATATTACCACTCCTTCAGTAATCCCGGGCGCATCATGCGCTCCTACGCGCAGATCACACGCAAGGACGGCTATTTCCTGTGGAAGAACGTCGAGCGCGAGGTCTCGGTGCAGGGCGGTGCGCAGGACGTCTTTAAGTACGAGGGCCTGGTGTTCTTTCTCGGAGAGCGCATCAACGTGGTGGAAAACGAAGCGATGCTGTCCTCCTCGATCACCCAGATGATCCTGTATCCCTCGTACAACGCTGGGGTCGACTACCTACTCGGCGTCCAGACCGGCGGGCCGCTGAAGCGCGGGCGCAAACCCGCAGCCTCGCGGGTGGTGCTCGACTACTTGGGACAGAACGTCGATGCCCGGCAGGCAATCGTGCAATGCGGCCTTTTCCCGCCGGAGGCGCTCGATCCGCGGATCGTCCAGCTTGTGCGCAACGACATGGCGCCGGGCGCCTGGACCTTCGATGTTGAGCAGCTGTGAAACATTTTGCAGAGCTTGACTGTGAACTCGACGCGACGTCGATCTATGAACACACTCCGAGTGTGTTGCGAAGTGTGGTGTCGAGAGCGATGTCTACACCTGCCCGCACGGCAAGGGCTCACCTCTGAGAATTAAGAGTCCGTGCGGAAAAGTCTGAAAACAATGACCTAAAAGGCGTCGAAGCTGGACGTCAGAAGGGTTCAAAAACCTCGATGCCCTTAGAGAGGTCGTCGAGGTCAACCTGAATGTCGTAGTCTTTGAAGGCACGCGCAGGGGGCTGATTGTCCAGGCGCGGATCACCCACCTCGATCAAGTCCTCTCCACTGCGGCGATGGGTGGTCACGCGATCGAACAACTTATGAGCCTGAGCGTTGCCCAACGCGCTTTGGTGCTTGAAGACGATCAGACGGCGCGCGGCCATCTCTCCACGGGTGGCCGCGCGGTCGAAGTCGAACATGTCCCGGATCGCGATCCAAAGTAGCTGCAGGTCATCATCGTCGAAGCCGGTCTTCTTGGCGCAGTTGGCATTGATGTAGCCGTGCACGCGATAGAGGCCGTAGGGAATGATGAACTTGGAGCCCATCGTCCGTTGCTTTTCGCGGTCTTTTTCGTTGGTGACCGTCCCCCGCGTGATCCCGATGTTGATCGGCATGACGGGCTCGACCGACCGGGCGAAGTTGATCTGCACAGGCCCACGAACCGAGCCGGCGTTGACCTCATTGGTCATTACGGCACCGAAGGCCCGAATGTCGAAGAAGGTGTCACACATCCAACGGGTGATCGCGGCCGCCTTGTCAGCTTTTTCAGGAAGTTTGGCGGGCTTGGGTTTCTCACCCAACGCTTCGTAGGCCCGAGCATGCGCTTCGTTCAGAACGGTGCCCTGCGACTGGTAGATGCTGAACCCGTCGTCTTCACCACAGTTCTCACTCACGAAGTTCCGGATCTTGCGCTTTAGGGCAACGTCGGAAACGAGGCCGTGCATAGTCTCGGGGTCTTGCCGCGGCATGGCGCCGGCATCCGGGTCTCCATTGGGGTTGCCGTCCTTCACATCGAAGTAGAGGACGAACTCATAGCGGTTCTGGATCGGATCGATTTCCGGCTTGTTCATCAGGCGATCTCCTTTTCCTGTTCTGATTGGTTTTCGGCGGTTTCTGCAGAGATTGCTTCGGCCTTGCGCTTGGCATCCTGGCGCACCCATTTGTCGGCCTTCTGGTGGTAGTAGCCGGTCGTGAAGCGCCCCTGCCCTTCCAGGCCCAGAATGCGCGGCATGGTTAATCCAAGGCCGCCCTTCACCTCCCCGACCTGCTTGTCGAACCAGTGGGCGAGGTGTCCCGACCCATTGCGTCTGATGAGCTTCAGATGGTGACTGATGTTGCGCTCGAGCATTGGGAAGATCCGTGCCGGTGTCGCCGAGGCCGCGCCGAAGTACCGATCCCGAATAGTCGAGTTGAGGCCGGGCAGAGCCTTGCTCTGGATATCTTCCAGCAGGGCGAAGAGACGGCCAAGAAGGTAGGCTTCATCAGTTACTGTCGTATCTAGGCTCACGGGTAGTTTCTCCTTGTAGGTGGTCTGGTTGACGACGGCTCGGCAGATGGCTGCGCGGCGGCCGTTCACCTCCTTGTCTTTGCGAATGCGCTCGAGGGTCTTGCTCATCAGGGAGACGGGAAGGTTTCGTCCAGTCAGGACAGATTTCAGGATTTCCCCCGACAGCAATGGATCGGCGTCGCTGAGGCTGCGCGTCCCATTCTTGCCGGCTGGGACGGTCTCCAGAACGATCGACCAGACCGCCGGAATGCCCTTCCACCCCTCAGGGGAAATGGTCATCTCATCCCAAAATTTCAGAGTGTTCTCGGAAAACTCTGAAACTGTTCCCGGCTTCCAGAACCTAACCACGATGCGACTTGCGTTTGGGGCAAGGCCGAGCAGAAACACCTCGGTATCGGGGTCGAGCCGCGAGAAATCCGAAGGTTTGCCCTGGGACAGTTTCCGCATGGTGTCCCGCACTTTGGAAGCCTCATCGGCGTCTGTTGGCGGGTCCATGACCGCGCTCATGATCCAGTCGCACTCGTCGGATGCCTCGCCTTCGGCCGCCTTCGCCCAAAAGGCAACTGTGGTGTCTCCCACCAGCGCATTCCTGCGGTTTTCACCGCGCTCTGCGAGCAATGTATTCAGGGCAGTCACGTAGCCGAAGGCGGCCTTTTCAGACACGGGAGCGTTCGCCCCGTTCTTCTTGTCATGCGAACAGAACGAGGACTTGTTGAACGAGACCATGTAGCCGCCGGATGCTTGAGAACCTCGAACGCCTTTGATCGGCATGTGGATCTGTGCCAAGGGCCCTTCTTCACCGGTAACAAGGCACTTTACGAGCTCTCCATCACCGGCCTTTTGCGCCTCTGTGACAATGGACGGGTGCTGATGCAGGACAACTTTGTCGTTCCCCTCGCCGATCTCGATCTGGAGCGTCTGCAGGAGCGCTTGAGGGTTCAGTTCGCGCTCAACGAACATCTCCGGCGTCCATTCTTCGAAGAACCGGAGGACAGCTTGCAGATGCTGGTCATTGGTTCCGTCAAAGAGCTCACGGTGCCGTTCGATGAATGCGGTGTGTTTCTCGGCCGCCCGCGGAGACAGGTTTGCTTCAAACGACTTCCTTCCGCCGACTTTCACCTCTTTTGCATCGACACCGAGGACATAGGCACAGGTGTCGGCGCCGAGCCGGGGCAGAACACCTGAGGTCCTCTGCACCCGGGGCACAGCTTTGCGCACCGGTTGGGGGGTCTCATTCTTGAGGCTCCGGATGTCCGTCAACCGAAGGAAGTTTCCTTCCATGTCGATCTCCAGGGCGAAGCCGACGTATTCCATCGATAGGCCGAACCCAGGAGCCTCGCCATTTTCGAGCAGCCGACCATAGAGGTCATTGAGGGCCGTCAGCATCGTCATGACAGCAAGCCTTCCTGCCGGGCGCGGGCGACATCTATGACACCGTCGGACATGAGAGCCTCATAGAAGATCGGCGTGACGCCTGCTTCGTAGTCGAGGTCATAGAGCATGAGGCCGAGCTCTCTCTCGCCTTTGAGAGCAGACACCGGGATCTCGTCATCGATCAGCTCGAAGTCCGCGGCGAACTCGCGCAGGCCCAAGAACGGACGCTGGAAACAGGCTCCCCGCCGAGCTCGCCGACGGAACATGTTCAGATGTTTGTCGACCGTATCTTCTTCTGATTTCCCGGTAAGCTCTATGTGGGCCCCGATGACATAGTCCACGTCCTTCAAAGCCTGCATGGCCCGCTGCTGTCGATGCTTCCGGTGCGAGACATCGTATTGAGTGAGAGATGGGTCAGAATGCCTCCACCCCTGCTCCGCAGCAGTCGGTGTCAGCTTGTCGGAGACCTCGCTCTTACGAAGACTCTGAAATTGGATCGGCTTGAGCACATGGATGCGATCCACCACCCAGCGCATTGCGGGCTTCCAATGGATAGCCTCGAGCAAGCCCCGCGCCGCGGATGGCGTGGGGGCCTCGTAGGAGAGACGTTCGGCCTTGTTTTCGGGGCGCGTGAAACAGGCGAAATCGCCCCAGACCCTGAGCTTAATCGACTTCATCAAAAGTTCTCCGGAATAGAAAATCCAGCGGAGCGGTCGTAGAGAGCCTCCGCACGCAGCACGACAAAGCTGTCACCGAACTCATCTCGGCGGACCACCTCTGCCAGTCGGCGGTCAATAAGTGCCTGCCGTGTCTTCGCGTTGATGGAGATCGTGAAGTTCTGCATCTCGCGCGAGATCACGCCACCTGTGGGGCAGGTTCGCAGAGTGCGCTCAGCCTCCTGAGTGAGCCCATACTCCCCCACGCCGATAATCAGCGGCAGAGTGACCTCCTGGATGAGCTTGAAGAGAGCTGCGATGTTGGCGAACGGGTAGTTGAGATCGCGCGACCGGGCGATGACACCGATCTTGTCCATGATCTCGGCGCCATCCAGATCACCAGCCTGCTGCCGGACAGAGTAGAGTCTCTGAAAATAAGCCCGGATCGTATCGGGGTGCAGGAGATCATCGAACCGCGGGATGATGGCGCGCGCCGCGGCGGCATTCTGCTCGATCTCGGGCGGGATCATGTAGAACTCGGTGGGCTCGAAGATGAACACTTGCCCGGGGCGGTCCATCTTGCCGTTCCTGTTGCAGCGACCTGCCGCTTGGGCGATGGAGTCGATCCCCGCTACGGCGCGCCAGACCTCAGGGAAGTCAATGTTGACCCCGGCCTCGATAAGAGCGGTCGAGACCAGAGTGATTGGCAAATCGGGGTTTTCCGCACGCCGGTCGAGGCGCTCTTTGACCTCCGTCAGGACCGCTCGCCGGTGCAGGGCCGTCATATTGGTCGTCAGATGGTAGGTGCCTTCCCCGCGAAGCTGTTCGAAGAGGTCCCGCGCATGGGTCTTGTTGTTGACGATGACCAGGGCCTGGCGGCCACGAACCCGGTTACACAGATCTTGATTGCTGATCCGGCCCGCATTGTGGATGTCGACCCGCTTCAACTCGTGATGGAGCCGATGAGGCTCAGGTGCGAGCTCTCTTACCTTCTCACGCGGGAGCGCCTCCGGGATCTCGAGGCCGTCTTCATCCAGCACAGCTGGCTGGGTGGCCGTGCACAGGACGATCGAGCACCCATATGCGCGGCAAAGTTCCTGAATTGCTGCGAGGCATGGCCGCATGAAGAGGATGGGCAGGCTCTGCGCTTCATCCAGGATGATGACCGAGTTGGCGATATTGTGCAGCTTGCGACACTTGGAGGTGCGGTTGGCAAACAGGCTTTCGAACAGCTGGACGGCCGTTGTGACCACCACGGGGCGATCCCAGTTTTGGGCAGCCTGAATGGCGCCGCGCTGGTGACGCTCGTTGTCCAGAGAGAACGGATCAAAGCTTTAGTGGTGCTCCAGAACCGCATCCGGATTGCCCAGCGCCTTGCGAAACTCCATCGCGGTCTGCTCGATGATGGCGTTGTAGGGAGCGACGTAGATGACGCGACGATGACCATGGTGCGCAGCATGCTCGAGAGCAAACTTGAGAGAGGCGAGCGTCTTCGCCCCGCCGGTGGGCACTGTCATGGAAAAGAGCCCAGGCTCCCAGCTTGACCGCTCTCCCGCAGTCCTCTGTACACGGTCCCTCACCTCGTTGACGAAGGTTGTCGGCTCACCGAACGATGCGATGGTCTTGTTGAGAGCTTTCCTGAGTGGCGATAGCGTGGGGGACGCATCACGCCGACGCTTCCACATGAAGGCTTCAGTCTCCATATAGTCAGCATCCACCAGAGCGGAGAATACCATTCTTGTGAGAAACTGGATTTCGAAGTGGTCGGGTCGGCCACCGGTCAGGGGCTTTGGAGGTCTGGGCGCGCTGGGCTCGGTTCCCTTGGGGATCTCCACATCAACGGCCCCCAGAAGTCGTTCCTCGAGCGGGACTGTGGGCGAGGCGCCTTCAATCGCCTCACCGCGGCCGTTTGGGAGGCCCGTGTGGTGCCCAGCGATGATGTAGGCCATCAGTTGGGCCATATTGGGGTTCGTGACCTCGAAGGCTTTCTTGGCGCCGTCCACAGCATGGGGCACCTGCTCACCCCCCAAAAGGTAGTCCTGAAAGCCTTTCTTGGCCTTCCCCAGATCGTGCAGAAGGCCGCATGCCTCGCCCATCCAACCGGCACCGAACTGATCTGCGCGAGCGTCGGCGCCGCGAGCCACGTTTCGGGCGTGATCTTCATAGGTCTCCCATTCGGAGACCGGACGACCCTCAAGGGTGTGAGCGTATATTGCAGTCAAATTTTATCCATGACGGAAGCCGTCTATTCTTTCTTACGGCTGGATAGCTTATGACTGCAGGAGGGGTCAATCCTTAATATTCTGTAAGGACTGCGCCAGCGTGCAGCGCAATCCTTACAATCGTAACAAACGCTGGCCTTTGAGCGCATCGCTTGTCGCAAGCATCCCGTGGGCGTCAGAGGTACTATCGTGCCATGGTTTCAATCCACGCAGCCTTGAGGCTGCAAGACCTTGTACATGAGGTATCTTGAAAAGGAGGTTAACGGCAACCTGTTCCCAAGCGGCCGCCATGTGCCCGATACACCAAGCCAAAATCTTCGAGGTATTCCAATCCACGCGCACACCTGCTCAGGTTTGGTGGGAGCCGCTTTCTCAGCGATCGGCGGCCCCCAGGCGATAGCAAAGCTCTGCCGATGCCCTCCCGATTTCCAATCCACGCGCTGGTGTGCGCACACAGCATGTGGAGACCAGGGTTCCCAAACGGTAAACGGCTGCCGAGCGCTTCCGCCGGACAGCCGTCATGATCGCCTTCTTCCACGGGTCCACAGGTGATTTTCCAATCCACGGGTCCATTGGATGGCGTCAAAGGGAGATCCCAAATAAGCTCAACCCGATTTTCAATCCACGCGTCACGATGGACGCGAACACCCACCCGTATAGCGAAGCTCTCTTAAATCTGGATTAATGGAGCTCGAACCGCAAGCACCTCAGCTCACCTCGGTCCCACGCCCGGTACGGCCTCCAGCTCGGCTGCCTGCTCGCGCTCCAGCTTCAGAGCCGCTGCGATCGACTTACAGACGGTGCGAGCAACATCTGTGTCTCCTGCAGCCGGGCCCCGGGCATCAGGATTTCCGTCGAGACCAAGAAGCTCTCGCATAGGAATGACGATGACGTCTGCCGAAGCGACATCGGACGACCCGATGTTGTAGGGCATACCTTTGTGGACGGCCTCCGAAGCCTCCATGAGGTGTTCGTGGATATCTCCGCGCCTGCTCGAGATCATCTCAAGCTTTTCCAAAACCATCTCGGCGAACGCCTTCTGTGCTTTGTCACCTGCGGATGTGGCCAAGTCCCCCTCTCTGGTGAGGAACTCTCTCGCATCTTTCAGAAGACGTTCCGGGCTCCTTTGAGCCCAGCGCTCTACCTGAGCCGTGTTTGCGGCCGGAGTTCCAGCCGTATCCGCCATGATGGCCCAGTGGGTCATTTCGAGAAGGTCCAAGGCACCGCGCTTGGGGATGTCCGCCGCGCCGTCAGGAATGAGGCCAATGATATTCGCGACGTTCCGCAGGTGGGTCCTTTTTGAGTTCCGGGTCGTGCCCAGGAGGTGGCGGCGAAATGACATGGTGTAGTCCTCTTACATTCTGAAAATTTGACTGAAATCCGGTTCCGGGTCGTCCTCTTCCTCGAGGGTGTCCACCGGTTCGTAATAGGCGTACTGGCTGTGCCTTACGGAAACGTTCTCACCGAGTTGGTCGCGCAGGACGAGAAGGACTGAGGTCGCGCAGCCTGAACTAAGGTCATCGGTCGCCCAGGCGCCGGACACTATGATTTCTGTGCGGGCGAGATCTGGTGCAAATGCCTCCGCCGCGGCCTCCTGCCCTTCGAACTCGATTTTCTCTCCCTTGAGCGCCCCGAAGGATTTCCAGTCTGCGAAGGGCGCCTCTCCCCCGTCGCAGCCCCAAAATTTTCGAGCGTAGTGTCCCTGCTCGGCATTCCTCTGAAGGGCCTCCATGATGAGATTATTCTCATGCCCGGATAGCTCATCGGAGAGAAAGCCATCGATGACGACCAGTGGGCCTGAATGCTCTGAGACCTCTTTGAGAACGGCCTTCCTAAGTTTGTTGGCGCGATCTGGGCCGATCTGCATGCGGGCCGACCCGCACATACTGCCGGGATGAACCAGCACCAAAGCTTTTGTTTTCTCAGCGCTTCCAGCCATGACTCTTTCACCTTTTCACTGTCGAAGGCTAAGTGCGATCACGGTTGAAATCGAACAGAGGCAGCGCGGCTCTCAGCTCATATTATCGGCTACGACATTCGCAACGCCCCTGCCCCGGACACTTTCCGCCATCGGCCCACGTCACAAGGTCTACGAGGCCGACGACTGGCACCTCTATACGCCCCGCCATGAACCCGAGGCGAGCCTCATCGGTCATCTGACCTTCGCGCTACGCTTCACCGGCGCAGTCCGCCGGTATCCAGGCGGAACCGAGAACGTCAACATCTTCCGAACGCTGTCGCGGGAAACCCCAAACTGACGCGCAGCCTCGCGCTGGCTCATGCCTTCTGAACAAGCCAGGCGAACCTTCCGATACAAATCCACGGTGAAAATCCTCCCGCCATCCCTGTCGCCAGAAAGGGTAAAGGTGGACGACTTTTACGCCGCCCGCAGCGGGCTCATCCCGCCGCTACCGTGGTCGACTTTCTCACCGCCGTTCTCATCAATAACGCCACACACCGGCCACTGCGCTTCGTCGAGGTTCGGGCCGATGCGCTGCCGCCGTCGCAGATCACCGGGGCTGCCCTGGCCACCTATCCCGGCACGCTTCGGGCCTATACTCCTGCACCCGCCCCGGACCGGAGCGCCGAGGTCGACATCGTCGGAGAAGACGGGCTGCGTAATACAATTTACGTCGATCCCTACAACGGCCACGTGCTGGGCGCACTTTGGGACGGCGGCCCGACAGGCAGCCCGGCAATGTATGTCGTGCGCAAGCTGCATTCTCTGGAATACGTAGGCTGGTTCGGTAACCGGTTGATCGAGGCTGCAGCGGGCTGGATGGTACTCTTGGTAGCCAGCGGCATCTACCTTTGGCTTCCGCGCGGCCGCAAGTCCGTGGGAACGCTTAGTATCAAGGCCACGCGGGGTCGCCCTTGGTGGCGCGACCTGCACGCTGTCACCGGGATTTACACCGGCACCTTCATCGTCTTTCTCGCGCTGACCGGCCTGCCCTGGTCCGGGGTCTGGGGGACGAAGTTCTACGAAACCGCCTATGCGCTCGGCCTCGGCATGCCGGATGGCTACTGGTCCAATACGCCGCAATCCACTGTTCCCACTGAGGACGTTGTGGACCGCGCCCCTTGGATCATGGAGCGGCAGCTGATCCCGTCTTCGCAGGAACCCGAGGGCGGCGCGCATGCAGGACACAACTCGGAGGCTATGGCCTCCGAAACATCGGGTGACACAGTGCCTCCGAGCCTCGACGCCGTGGTCGCGACGGTCGAGCGTCTGGGTATCGTGCCGGGCTATGCCATAAACGTGCCCACCACGCCGAGCGGGGTCTTCACGGCCTCCGTCTACCCGGACGACATCACGTATGAACGGGTCATCCACCTTGATCGCTACACGGGCGAGGTTCTCTACGACGCCGGTCTCGAAGATCTGGGCACGCTGGGTCGCTGGGCGGAATGGGGCATCTCGGTCCATATGGGTCAGGAATGGGGCTTGCTGAGCGATAGCGGTCGTTCGCCCCAGAAGAGATCGGCATGGGGACCCAAGCACCATTCGGAAATGCTTCATCCAACATGCCGGTGCCCTTTGACGTCGAAGCTGTCACGTCTGGCTTCGCCGCTCTCTCGGGGTTCCAAGAGAAGTTCTCGAGCATCGCTCTGGAAGCCGTATCTCTGTCGACGGATGTTTTCGCTTCGTCGACCAAGAAGGCGTTGAGCAATCTTAGGACTTTGTCCGAAGTCCGGGAACGGCCCGAGTATAGTTCCGCGCTTGCGGAGTTTTTGCAGTCACAGGCCCTGCTCGCGCAGGACATGGCCGCTGCGCTTGGCGAGGTCATGAAGGGCAGCGGGACGGCGATGAGCGAGTTGACGGCCGTTGCGACTGACGATGCCACCGCAGCTGTGTCGGAAGCGGCGAAGGCGTAGCATCCCGAAGCCGCTTCCGACACAGCTAGTCGGTACGTCCTCTAAACCGGTTCGACAGCGGCGGCGCGTGGCGTCCGCCATCGGTTCATGAAGCGCCACCAGGCACGCATTGTGTCTGATGTCTGGCTGAGTGCCCATCATAGATGGTTGGCGAGACGCGCGCACATAGCAACGATCTCGCATCGTTGTTGACTGAACATGAGCTGTGCAGCGACAGGGGCCCGGATCCAAGGTCCTTCATTGAGATTTCCGCCGATCCTGCCGAGCAATGTGTGCGCGATCCGAGCAGTACGCTCGCAAACCTCTTCAGGCCCGGCCACCTTCTTCAGACAGAGCATCCGTTGAGTTCTGTGCCGTGCTAAGCGCCCCGGCGCAGATCGCGATTAGAAGCGCTGTGCCGCCGACCATGGCGAAGGGTACCCGCAGCGAGGTCGCATGCGCGATGAAACCGATCAGCGGAGGTCCGAAGAGCATTGCGCCATAGCCCAGCGTTGCGACCGAGGCGATGGCCTGCCCGGCGGGCACCACGGGGTCATTGGCGGCGCGGGAAAATGCCATGGGGATAACTGCGGCACAGCCCATGCCCATCAAGATGAACCCAGCGAGAGCTATCGGCAGCGCGTCGGCGCCGGCGCAGATCGCGTAGCCCGCCGCGGCAAGAAGCCCGCTGCCGCGCGCGACCGTGGTTGCGCCGAAGCGGCTGATGAGGGTGCCGATGGTCAGCCGCATGATGACCATAGTGATGGAAAACGCCGCGTAGCCGAAAGTCGCCTGGGCTTCGGGCGTGCCCAGCGTGTCGGTCAGGAAGACCGCGCTCCAGTCCACCGCCGCGCCTTCGCCCAAGCCCGCCGCCAGAGCCATGACCGCCACCAGGAGCAGCGATCCGCGCGGCACCGCGAAGATCGGCGCGCGAGGCTCGCCCGCCTGCGTCAAACGCAGCTGCGATTGCCATGGCAGGCGCAGGAACGGCCCGAAGAGCACCGCAGAGAGCAGCGCGGCCAGCGCAAAATGCATCGCGGTCGAGGCGCCCGCGAGGGTCGCCAGATAGCCACCGGCGGCGCCGAGCCCTGCGCCGAGACTCCACATCGCGTGGAAGGACGACATGACCGAGCGTTTCATGTGGCGCTCGACCTCGCTGGCCCAGCTGTTCATCGCTACATCCATCGCGCCGTGGCACATTCCGAAGAAAAAGAGCGCGGCGGCGAGCACGAGCAGCGACTGCGATATCCCTAGGAAGATCACCGACCCGAGGTAGGCCAGCGCGAGCCAGCGCGTCAGCCGGACCGCACCGAAACGGTCGGAGAGCCGACCGGCGAGCGGAAACGAGGTCAGAGCCCCGGCCCCCATGACCAGCAGGAGGCTGCCGAGCGTTCGCTCATCGAGCCCGAGCCGATCGACGAAGGCGGGAATGCGCGAGGCCCAGCATCCGAGCAGAACGCCATTCAGGGCAAAAGCGGCGGCAACCGCCCGCCAGGGGGTTCTGAGATCAGGCATGACAGATTTCGACTCCTTGCTCTTGATATAGGGTGACGCTTTCCGGGCTGGCATCGGTGATCAGCATGTCGAGGTCCTGGCAGTTAAGAACGCGGTGACGGTTGCGCCGCCCCAGCTTGTCCGCGTCCAGTCCAAAGGCCGGATCGAGACTGCAGGCCCCGAGAAAAGCGATGTCCGCCGCGACGTCGGAGAGCGCCATGGCCGACGGAAATTGCATCGCTCGGCGACAACCGTCCCCCGACAGTCACTCCGAAGACGATGGATATCGGAACTGGTTCTATGGGTCTCGATCACTTCAGATCGGCCGCGGTCGGATTGAGCGGAACGCCATCGGCTGCGCCGAAGTAGCCGAACTCTGAAATTGGGCGCAATTCTCCGTTCTGTTGACCCCATATAACCGCGGCACGATGATTGCGCACCTCGTGCATCACAGCGTCATAGGTCAGCACCAGATGGGGTGAACTTTCCACGGAGCCCGTTACGTGCCACTGGCTGACGACCAAGGAAAATTGACCCAGATGGTCATGGTATGCGGACTGAATGCGCGCATCGGTCATTGTCAGGACTAGCGGCGCAGCATCGCGCGTCACGGAAAGATGGCGCTCGAGATAGCGCACTAACGCCGCCGCCAGCTCTTGCGGCAACGGCTGGCTTGGCGGCAGCGCCTCCAAAGCAGAAAGCTCGGGGGCCGCGATGATCAGGTCTTCCACCGGGAACTGGATCGTCAGCTCCAAAGAGGATCCCTGCTCACGCAGAAGAAGCACGCTGCCGGGCAAGGCATGTGCAAGAACAGAAGCTGCACAGCCGACAAGGAGCCATAAGGCAAGAAGGCCAGACCGCCAGATCACTGCGTCTGCCCGCCGTAGTCGTCGGTCAGATCGCGCCAGACTGAATGCGGGTGGTTCCCCACCTTGTCGGTGGACTTGTTCGATTGAAGCGAGAACTCGATCCAGAGCGACGGCCCATGCACCCGAACGTAATCATCCTCTGCGCTCAGTTGCGGCGTGCCGGAATAACCGAGGTAAGTCTCGGGCAATTCGGATGTGTATCTTTCCATGTAGGCAGCGGCCTCGGTGTCGGAAATATCACCGACATAGGTCTCAATCGCGGCCAGGAGCAGGGCGGTCTGATCCTCGTCCAATTCGGAGACCGGCAGGCCCTCGAAGCTGTCCGGGATCGCGTCATCGGCCTGCGGCCCGGCGAGAATGTCGCGATAGGTTCCGTCCAGTTCGGCAACTGCGCGTTGATCCTCCGACAGTGCGTTGAGCAGCGTAGCAAAGGCGTCACGTTCCTGCGTCAGAGGCTGGTTCACCCGGCCGTTCATTTCGAAATAGGGGAAAGGTTCGACGCCCCGAAAGGACGGCGTGGCCCCTGCCAGTTTTCCATCGACATAGGTATTGGCAAAGGCCATGTGGTGCCCGCCATAATAGAGCTCCCATACGCCGGTCGGCCCGGGCGTGCCTAGGAAGGCGAACTTGGTGTTGTAGGAGGAGTACCCGGCCTTGTAGTCGGTGCTGACGGTGTTGATGTAATCGTCGGCGTTAAGTGTCTGGATCATCTCGTCCCAGCCCTCATCGATTTCACCGCTTGTGGCTTCCATCATGATCGCCTTGACTAGCCCGCGCTGTTTGGTGTTCAGCTCGCCCAGCAGAACACCCGGACGCTTGGGGAAGGCGCCCGCAGGTAGGTTGCTCCAGTATTCCGCCTCGGTACGGGAATACTCCAATTGCAGGTGTTCGAGGACATCCTCCGACACGTCGGCCTTCAGCAGATCAATCAGGCAAAGCATCCGGTCATAGCCCGGTGTGTCTCCGCATTCGGCGGCGCTGTCGGAAATCGGCACTGTCTCCATCAAGGTGCTGGTGTCGCCCATGCGCGCCTGAAGCGCTTCACTCAGCGCCTGATCCTCCTCCGACATCGGCGGCGGCCCGCCGTCACCGGGCGGCGGGCCATCGTGACCTTGAGCAAAGACCGGTGATACCATAAGAGCGGCCAGCGCAGCGACGCCGGCAAGTTTAAAACGATGAGACATAGGTAATCCAATTGTGGAGTCACTGCATTCAGCCCTCAGCATCGGGGGAACCAAGAAGAAAAGCAAGGTGATGCCTGGCAACTTACCAAGCACACCACAAGCTTCCCGATACGGCTCTGATTGGCATGAAACGGCAAAAGATCATCGCCACTCGGCCATCGAAGCCGCCGTTCGCTCGCGGCACAGCATTCGCCAGATTGGGCTCTGAGCCAGCTTTGGCTTGTATGCCGCAGCGCGTCCGGTCACGGATGGCGAACGGGATCGCCGTTCGCCGAGATTATCAGATGTCGACCGACTCGGCGATGCTCAGAGCATCCTCGAGTTCAACACCCAGATACCGGACGGTACTGTCGACCTTCGTGTGCCCAAGCAAGAGCTGGACTGCGCGAAGGCTCCCTGTTTTTCGGTGAATTTGCGCCGCCTTTGTGCGCCTCCGCAAGTGCGGCACGCGCCTCTCCTTCGGCTCCGTCCGGTGCTTGGCGACAAGTCACGTCATCGTGCATGCGCTCCGAACTTGGGTCAGGGGAGAGAAAGGAAAAAAAAAAAAAAGGAGAGAAAAAAAAAACAAAAACGAAGGGGGTCCAAAAACCCCCCCCCCCCCCCCCTCCCCCCCCCCCCCCCCAACCCGGGGCTCAGCTGTGGGTGGCTGCCAACGCTTCCTCGCGCTCCTCGCGGCTGCGGCGATCGACGCCGAGCATGAGCACGATGTTCTTGGCGACGTAAATCGACGACCATGTGCCGATGACGATGCCGAAGGTGATCGCGAAGACGAAGCCGCGGATCACGTCGCCGCCCAGCACCAGCAGCGCGATCAGTGCCACCAGAGTGGTCAGCGAGGTCACCAGCGTCCGGCTCAGCGTCTCGTTGGCCGAGAGGTTGAGCAGCTCGCGCAGCGGCATCTGGCGGAACTTGCGAAGGTTCTCGCGCACCCGGTCGAAGACCACCACTGTGTCGTTGATCGAGTAACCGAGGATGGTCAGAAGCGCCGCTACGATCGTCAGGTCGACCTTCAGCTGGAACAACGAGAAAACCCCGAGCGTGACCACCACGTCATGCACCAGCGCCGCCAGCGCCCCGACCGAGAACTGCCATTCGAAACGGAACCAGACGTAGACGAGGATCCCCGCCGTCGCCGCGCCGACCGCCATGAGCGCCATCCAGAGCAGTTCCGCGGACACCTTGCCGCCGATCGTCTCGACCGAGGTGAAGGCGATGCCCGGATCGGTCTGGCGCAGCGCGTCCTGCACCCTGGTCAGCGTCTCCTGCGAGAGCGCCGCGTCGCCGCCCTCGGCGCCGATGCGGATCGAGACCACGTGCTGGTCGGGCGCGAAAGTCGGATCGAAGACCTCGGTGATCACCGCGTCCTCCATGCCGAGCCCCGCCAGCGCGGTGCGGTAGTCGCCGATGTCGAGGCTCTGGTGGGTCTCGGCGCGGATGCTGGTGCCGCCCTTGAAGTCGATGCCAAGGTTGAGCCCCATGGTGGCGATCAGGAAGACCGAGACCACGACCGCCAGCGCCGAGGCGCCGAAGGTGCCGAACTGCGCGCGGAAGAAGTTGATCGAGGTCCTCTCGGGCAGGCGCGAGAGCAGGCCGTGCATGGCGAGGCTCTTCGGCTTGCGCCATTCGAGCCAGCTCTGCAGCACCAGCTTGGTGACGAAGATGGCGGTGAACATCGAGGTCAGGATGCCGAGCCCCATGGTCACGGCAAAGCCGCGCACCGGCCCGGAGCCAAGCCAGAACATCAGCCCGGCGGTGAGAAGCCCGGTGAGGTTTGAGTCGAGGATGGCCGAGAAGGCATTGTCGAACCCTTTGCCGACGGCGCGCCAGACCGATTTCTCGCCCCGCAGCTCCTCGCGGATGCGCTCGAAGATCAGCACGTTGGCATCCACCGCCATTCCCATGGTCAGCACAATGCCGGCGATGCCGGGGAGGGTGAGCGTGGCGCCGATGGCCGACAGGAGGCCGATCAGCATCGCCATGTTCACCCCTAGCGCGAAGGTCGCGACGAGGCCGAGCCCGCCGTAGCTCAGCACCATCAGCGCACAGACCGCGACCAGCCCGACGATGGCGGCGCGGGCACCGGCGGTGATGCTGTCCTGTCCGAGCTCCGGCCCGACGGTGCGCTCTTCGAGGAACTGCAGCTCGGCGGGCAGCGCCCCGGCGCGCAGCAGCGTCGAGAGCTCGGTCGCCTCATCCACGGTGAAGTTGCCGGTGATGATGCCCGAGCCGCCGGGGATGTGGCTTTGGATCACCGGTGCCGAGAGCACCTCGCCGTCGAGCACAATGGCGAAGGGCTCGCCGATATGGGTGGCGGTGAAGTCGCCGAAGGCGCGGGCGCCCGAGCTGTTGAAGCGGAAGGTTACCGCCGGGCGACCGTTCTGGTCGAAGCTGGGCTGGCTGTCGGTCAGGTCCTCGCCGGTGACCACGGCGCGCGGGACGAGCGTGTAGTTCTGCTCGGGCTGGCTGGCCGAGGGCAGGGTGACCGCATCTGGCGCGGCGCCGGCAAGCACGGCGTTGAACGAGAGCTTCGCAGTGGTACCGATGAGGCTCTTGAGGGTCTCCGCGCTGTCGATGCCCGGTACCTCGATAAGAATGCGGTCCTCGCCCTGGCGCAGGATGGTGGGCTCGCGGGTGCCGGCCTCGTCGATGCGGCGGCGGATGATCTCGAGGCTCTGCGCCACGATACGGTCGGCCATTTCGGTTCGGCCTGCATCGGTGTAACGCAGCACCAGCCTGCCGCGCTCGTTCAGCGCCTCGATGTCGGTTTGCCCCGCTCCGGCGAGCGTTGAGACCGGCGAGGCGAAGCTGCGCGCGGCCTGGAGCGCGGCATCCATGCCCTGCGGCTCGGAGATCGCGATGTGCAGCTCGCCCGTTGGGGCGTCGAGCCGGCGCAGCGTGCCGACCTCAGCTCGCAGCTCGCGCAGCGCGTCGCGCAGCTCGGGCCAGAGCGCGTCCATGCGCTCGCGCGCGACGCCGTCCACGTCGACCTCGGCTAGCAGATGCGCGCCGCCGCGGAGGTCGAGCCCGAGGTTCACGAGATCGGAGGAGAGCCAGCTTGGCCAGCCATCGGTGCCGGAGGTGGGGGCGGTGGTGGCCGTCGCGGTCTGCGCAGCGAGGTCGTTGTGCTGCTCGACGCGGGAATAGAAGGCGTTGGGCAGGGCGAGCCAGAGGCAGAGGAGGCAGACGCCCCACACCCCGAGGCGTTTCCAGAAAGTTGGTTTTTGCATGATGGTTCCCGGACAGATCCCGACGCCGTGGCGGTACGGGACGTGTCGATGTGTCTTGGTCAGAAGTTGGCTAGGATTGCCCCTGCGCGGGTCCCCGACGGGAGCCGGCTGCAGATGGGGTTCAGTTGATCATGCGAAGGGAGGCGCGCGCGGCGGATGGGCTGGACTGCCCCGGCTGCCTGCGAGGGCATGTGTAGGGGCGGGCGACGGACATCGCGCAGCTGCGCGCGGCGGCGCCGGATGAAATGGCTGGGCCAGAAATGCGCGCACCCAGAGCGGGTCGGGGCCGAGCGAGTCAATGGCGCGCAGACTTGCGCGCTCGGTCTCCGCTGGTGGCAAAATGCCCCGTGCCTCGGGGTGGGTAAGGCCGTCGATCGTCGCCTCGGCGAGATGGGTGCCGGCCAGTGGGATGCGCGGCGAGGGATGGGCAATGAGCGCAGCCAGCACGACAAGCAGGGCGACGAGCGCCCCGATCCTGCCCGCAATCCGCGTGACCCCGATCCTCATGCTGCTGTCCTCACCACCAATGACGGCCGCCGCGGGACCCGCGGTGCGAGGGGGGCGCGACAGGGTTCCTGCCCGATGTCATGAGAGATCCTCCCGGCTGACCAGCAGCTTGTTGATGCGGCGGCCGTCGAGGTCGACGACAGATCCCTCAGCGAGAAATGCAGCCCGACCCCGAACATCAGCAGAATGACACCGATCTCGAACAGCTCCGAGGCAAGGTGCTGGTCGGCGACATAGCCGGGGGGTGAACGGGCCGATGACACCGCCGGCCAGCAGGTAGCCGGCGAGCGCGGGCAGCCGCAGCCGCTGCGCGGCGAGGCTGAAAAGGCAGGTGAGCACGAGGCCCGCAACGATGGTTGCGATGAGAGGGGTGTCGTGAAGCAAGTTGATATGCCCTTGACTAGGAGCGTCGACATGGAGCGAGACGACTGCGCGGGCGTAGGGCCGGGCGCGCCATGGTCAACGCAGGCACCCCGGCGCCGGAGCTCCGCCAAAGGCGGCGCGCCAACGCAGTTCACCCGGCCCGCGCGGGGCGGGTCGGGGTTTCGGATGTCAGGCTTGCGGAGGGCTTCTTGCGCGGGGTTTGCCGGGCGGCAGCCCCTCGGCCAGCGGCGGCGCGCGCGAAGCGGCCAGCAGCAGGTAGCGCGGCTGCGGCGTCAGCTCGGGGAGTGCCGACAGCGCCCCCGCGGCCGGCGCCGCCGCACGCGGCTTGTGATGGTCGATGAGCGCGATCACCGGCGCGAGAATGGCCGCATCTGCAGTGAGCGTGGTGCGCACCGCTGCCGAGAGCTCGGTCCGCTCTTGTGCCAGGCTCTGCCCCTGACTGCGCGCCGAGACGTCAGCCTGCATGAGCCCGATCGCGACGATCAGGCTGCAGAGAAGCAGGCGGAAGGTGGGGGCAAGGCGGGACAAGATTGCAAACATATGTTGTGGAGATGGGCGCGGCGGCGGTGAATGCAATGGGCGCATCATCGCTGGTGCAAAGAGTTTTGGCGCGCGAGGCTTAGAGCCCAAAACGTCATGGACGCCGGGTGCGCCGTGGATGCGCCGGGTCTGCAAGCACGCGGGGGTGCAGTTCGTCCTGCCGCGAGACGCGGGGGTGCGGCTCGCCCTTGAGAGCGTGGCGCGGGTGTGCAGACACCGCATCAAGGCGCGGGTGACGCGGGGCTGCCGATGTCGCGGTGACATGGAGCGAGCCCGACGTCTCTCCGCTAGGGTGTCGCACTTCGTGTTCGGGAAAGGGTCTTTTGGGCATCGTCATTTAGTGAGGCAATATGGTCCGGGCCTCGCACGCCACCGGCTACAATTAGCGCTGCCTGTGGAGAGAGGTCCCGTCGGGAGTGTCCTGAACTTTGTGTATCCGTGCCGAGCCATGCGGTTTTGGATGCTCAAGCGTCGAAGCGCTCGCCGAACATTATGGCGAACTGATTGCGGGCCGCAACCCATTCTCTGACGTTTCGGTCATTCTTCTCGAAGTTGCGGATGGCGAGGTAGATCAGCTTGGTCGCGGCCTCGTCGATCGGGAACGAGCCCCGTGTCTTGATGGATTTCCGGATGACGCGGTTCAGACTTTCTATTGCATTCACGGTGTAGATGATCTTGCGGATCGCGGAATCGAAACCAAAAAACGGGATGACCACCTGCCATGCCCGGCGCCAGGCCGGGGCGATGGAGGCGTATTTCCCAGCCCATTTCTCCTCGAAGGCATCTCACGCAAGATCATGGCCGCCATCCTGGCGCATCGTGAGGTGGCCCCGCTGCTGTCTGGCGAACATTTCTCAGTCGGCGGCACGCTGGCGAAGGCTTGGGCTTCGATGAACAGCTTTCAGCCAAATGACAACGAGGTGCCCGCCAGGGACGACGGGCCGGGTGATCCGCCAGATGGCGGTGCATCATCAACGTCCTCGCCTGACCTTGGCAGCGGATCGCGGCTACGATAGCGCCGATTTCGTCGCCGAGCTGCGCCAGATCGTCGTCACGCCCCATGTCGCGCAAAAGTTCTGGCACTCCGCTATCGATGGCTGGACCACCCGACACCCAGGTTATGCCAAATGCCAGCGGCGCAGAAAGAAGATCGAGGAGCCTTTCGGCTGGACCAAGACCGTTGGAGGTCTGTCCCAGACCATGTATCGCGGCATCGAGCGAGTACGCGCCCGCTTCACGCTGACAATGGCGGCATGCAATCTGGCAAGGCTGCCAAAACTGCTGGCGGACTGACGAGCCAAGCCGCCGCGAGGACTGCCATCCCATGATCCAACCCCACCCAGCATCCGCGTAAAGGGAAGCCTTTCTTCACAACGCGTTTTTCAGCGGCCTGTTAGGCTTCCCACAAGGTGTTCGTTGTAGCGCGGCTGTATCCATGGTTGAAAATCGCGGCCATGTAGTCGGCTGAAAACCTGTCTCTGGCATCGTAGACGACTCCGCTGTCGGGGCGAACTGATGCGACATGGAACCCAAGACCGTTCTGTTCACACAACATCCGCGCTGTATTGACAGAGGCCGCCGCGCTGGACCGGACCATCGCGGTCATCGCCTGTTGCGAAATGCTAAGGGCGCTGGATGCGCTCGGCTGCGGCGCTGGATCCAGAGTGTTGTTCATCAGCAGATAGACGTGTCCGCCTTTGACGCGGCGCGCGTCAACCTCAAATGCCGCGGCTGGGGTCGCAAGCACTTGCATCTGAACCCCGCCATCCAAATGTGTTTCGGTGATCATCTCGCCGTCATTCTCAATGCTGATCCTGACGGGCGGAAACAGTCCCGGAAGCGCACTTGAGGCACGGATCATGGTTCGGAACAGGTCGTATTGCCCAGCTTGGGCCATCGCGCCCATGTCCCAGACGATTGCTTTTGATGTCGCCAGATTCGTAGTGACAATAAAAAGGCGTGCCCCGGCTTTATGCCTTTGGGCGATCGCTTCCAATATTGGCTCGGACGTGTAGGCGGTGATCAAATCGGCAAGTGGCGCCGTGTCATAGAGACTACCTCTGGTCACTGCAGACAGCCCGCGAAATCTCATGATGTCGTGGGCATCGTGATCCAGAAACATTTGCCTCAACGCGTCGTCGCAAGCCGACCCCAGGAAGGCCATCGGCGCGATCAAGGCGCCGGTCGACACCCCCGTTACGACATCAAAATCGGGGCGCGCGCCAAGGTCCGACAGGCCACATAAGGCACCAGCACCAAAGGCACCGTCTTCGCCCCCCGCAGACAATGCGAGCATCTTAGGGCTGTTGCTGAGGCGCGCCAAATCCAAATGACGCGCCCAGGTTTGTTGATCCTCATCCGCCTGAAATCGCAGAGCAGCCAATGGATCTCCCCCGACAGATCGCAAAGGCGTGGCAGTTGTATGCGCCCCTTGCGGCGCACCACACGCCGCAAGCGTGGTCAAGGCACAGGTGCCTGCGACGAAGCGTCGCCTGCTCAAACATTCAAGATCAGAACGCATGAAGCTGCCTCTTAGTTGGAACGCCGGGAATTATCAGGTGCGCTCGCTTTGAGAGCGGCTGCGACGGTTTCCGCATCAACTTTCAGGCAGCTGGCAATCGCCCCAGCATCCGGGCGTTCAGGACGTGCGCCGCGTTCGGGGCGCGGCATGCAGGTTTCCAAAGCAGCCTCCGTTACACCAATTTTCGCCGCAATGTGAGCCATTGGCATTCCCGGGGGTGGCCCATTCTGCGCTGTCGCAGGCAAGGGAAGTGCCAGTGCCGTCGCAATGCAAAGGATTGGGAACGGCTTCAGGATCTGTGTGGTCATGTTTACCTCGATGAATATCCGTCTGCTTGGGGTGCGGACAAAGGATCACACGTTGGGCGATAAAGTTTCCGTCGCTGACCTACCTATTCTTCCCTTAAAGCTCTGGAAACAAAGTATTATTATCAGGAGAGAGGTGATTACTCATTGTTTGTTCAAGAGCTGCCCCTGGCGCGGCGCCGGCAAAATTCTGGTTTGACTCGCTCAGCCAACCATGGGCCGCCGAGCTATGTCGCTCGATGTCATCAATGTCCGTTTCGATGAGGTTGCGGTGCCGCAGCTGCAATTGCTTCGAACGGCAAGTAAGGGCCGGTCGCGTCCGGCGCGCCCGTGCTGCAACTGCGAAGACTCCTGCGAGTAACGCGGGCAATTTGGGCTCGGAAGGGCCGATCGCTGCGGTTAGTACCGACGCCCGCTTCGAGAAACATGGCAATTCGCCGATCCGGCGCTGCACTCACCAACTGCGGGACGAACCCGCCTTACGCGGCCGCAGCTATTGCTGACGCAGCATTGCTTCGCAAGTGCGGCGCGCGGTTTGCTTTAATGCAGCCTCAGTCGTCGAAGCGGTCGTTCGAGCCGCTCGATATCCCGGGGATGGAAACCGATCATTCGCGGCGACCGGCTAAGACAAGCAAGGGGCGTCACGGGGCGAGCTTCTGGCTAATGGTGCAAGCGATCGCTACGATCTGATATTTGGACTTCCCGACCAAACTACTCACGCCTTTGGCAAAATCCGGAACTCCTGAAAGTGGTATCCGTCGCCATAGTGCCGTGCCTCGATATGTTGGAGGCGAGGCGACACTCTGGTGCCATTGAACAACGAGACGCTTTCCCCGAGAACGATAGGTGCGCGTTTCAGGCGAAGGATGTCAATGTGTCCCGTGGAAAGAAGAGAGCCGGCGAGTGCGCCTCCACCACAGAGGTAAACCGGCCCGCTTGATGGAGTTCTTATGGCGTCGAGGTCCTCAACGTCGCTGGACCTCCGCACCGCGACCTCGGCGCCATCCGGCAGGTCGAGCGACTTGGAGAGGACGATCGTCTCCATGGGCGCATAGGGGTTCTGGCCCGGCTGCATGCCAAAGCGATAGCCAAACTTCGATAACAGGGCCGCCCCCCGGTCAAGCAAATTTCCGCATACGGTGTGGACCGATCGAGGGGCGGAGCCAATCATTGGTCATTCTGAGCTCTCCTACCCGCCCCGCGTTCTTCGCGCGAGATCACCTCGGATGCATGCTTCGGTCCGTGGTCTGCGCGTACACTGCCAACATGATGCTGGATCGATCCAGTTTCCAATGTGCCCATCTCGTAGACGTGCTCGACCAAGGTCGGTGACAGTTCGGCTGACGGCAGCGATTACCTGGTCCACATGGTGACTGGAAAGGTTGCGGCATAGAACTCTGCTGCCGGCTCAGCCTCTGTGTCGAACCAGAGAAATACCGCGGCTTTTCGCTTCTTCATCGTCTGTCTCCTTTGCGATTGAGGACGCGCTATCAATCTTTGGCCGTTGTGATCCGGTGCTCGATCAGGGGCAGCAGCCAGTCGGGGCGGCCCATGATCGAAAGGTGCGTGGTGTCTGGCAGGACCGCCAGCTGGGCCCCCGAAAGGGTCGCCATGCGTGCACCATGGCCGACCGGGGTGAAGTCGGTGTCGCCAAGGGCGAGCAGGGTCGGCACCGCGAGCGTAGCAAGCTCCTCGTCACTCCAGCCCCAATCGGTGACAATGAAGGCCTGCAGCTGCGCAAAGGTGCGCTGGAACTGCTCCGGGCCATCCGGATTGTCGGCGAAGCCCGCCCGCATGCGCGCGAAGTCCTCTTCGCTCGGCACCAGCTCCAGCGCCTTCGGTGAAGGCGGGGCCTGTGGGTTCCGGTTCATTTCCGCGATGGCCGGATGCATCCCGTCGAGGTTCTGGCTGGCCGAGATCGCGGTCAGCGTGGCAAGGCGCTCTGGCGCGAAAAGTCCCAGATCCAGCGCCAACATGCCGCCCATGGAGAAGCCCACGACATGAACCCGCTCGACGTCGAGCACGTCCAGCACGGCCAGGGTGTCGGCCCGCATCGCATTTAGAGACATCGGCGCGTCACGCCCGCCGGTCCGCCCATGGCCCTGCTGCTCGACCCCGATAACCGGGCGCTGTGCCGCAAGCGCGGGCAAGAGGGCACCAAAGTCGCCTTGGATTGAGCCCATGCCGCCATGCAGGACGAGGAATGGGACCATGCCCGAACTAAGATCGCCGTGAACCTGATAATAGATCCCGAGGTCCCCGGACATGGCTCGGCCCTCGGTGTCCTGCGCCAGCGCGGGCGTGGCCATCGCTCCGACAAGGACCGAGGCCTGCATGGTCCCCATGTAGGACCGTGACGTCAAATTCAGGGTCATCATTTCCTCCTCCCATGCGTTGTGGCCTTCCCCTGGGAACCGCAAGCCGCCGTTCATGCCCCGCGAGTCTTGTCGGCCCTGGAGAAATGCGCGATATGGTCCGCATGTGCCCTAGCAAAGGCCGGCCGCGCGCAAATCCGATCGATGTAGGCATCCGTTGCGGGATAGTGGCCGATCCCGCGAATCCAGGGCGGACGCAGGACGTCGGCCAGGATCAGGTCCGCCGCGGTAAAGCGATCATCCACCAGCCAGTCGCGCGCCGTCAGGACGTCTTCCAGCACAGCGAGACGGGCCAGCAGCCATCCCTCCAACGGGTTCTCCGGCGGAGACGACAGCCCGACGAACCACCAGGGCACGCTTACCATCTCCACCGAGTTCAGCGCCGAGACGACCCAGGACAAGGTTTCCGCCCGCAGCGCCCTCTCCTGCGGCATGAGCGTTTCGCTCTTCTCCGAGAGGTGCAGCAGGCAGGCGCCGCTTTCGAACAGGCTGACACCCCCGTCCGTCAGGTAAGGCACCTGCCCGAAGGGCTGCATGGCAAGATGCTCTGCCCCGCGATCCTTGAAGGGCACGGAGCCCACGCGATAGCTCAGCTCGCCCTCTTCGCAAGCCCAGCGAAGCCGCAGGTCACGCACATAGCCCCGCGGCCCCTCCGGAACCCAATCGAAGGTCCAGATCGTCAGCTCATTCGGTGCCGTCTGGTTCATGACGTCAGGCCTTGTCTTCGAAGATCGGCGTAAAGCTGCCCCACATCATGCGCTTTCCGTCGAACGGCATCTCCATCTCCTGCCAGCGCGGATCGGTCTGCATGCTGGCAGCGCACCTGTCGTGGGCTTCCTTGTCGGGCCAGATCATCCACGAGAAACAGACGGTCTCGCCGTCTTCCAACGCGACGGCCCGCCTGAAATCTGTGTGCTCGCCCGCGGGCACCTCATCGCCCCAGGTCTCCATGATCTGGAGGGCACCGTACTCCTTGAAGAGCTGCCAGGCCTTGCGGGTACTCTCGATGTAGGCCTGCTTGTTCCCGTTCGGAACGGGGGTCAGGAATCCGGCAACGTAAGTCATGCGAGTTCTCCTTGTTTCGCTTTGAGCTCCGCCATCCATTCATCGAACCCCGGCGGCGGATTGCCCGTGAAGCCAGCAAGCTGATCGGACAGGGCCTGCTGGAAGGCCGGCCGCTCAGTGGCCCGCGCGATATAGCCGGCTAGGTTGGGGAAGGCTTCGACGAGGCCCTCGCCCTCGATGATCCGCAGTACGCTGACCATCATGAGGTCGCCGGCAGAGAAGCTGCCGGTGAACCACTTCGCGGTGCCGAGGCGATTGGACGCCTCCTGCAGTCGTTCGTTGATCCGCTCGTCGACGCCGGGAAGTCGCGGCTTGGCCCAGGGCTCGGCCACTTCAAAAATCGTCATCTGTGCTCGATCCATGATCGGCGGCTCCAGAGTGTTCAGCGCGGCAAACAGCCATTCCAGCGACAAGCTCTGACCCGCTGGCTCCGTCGGCCGTAGACCGGGGAACCGCTCTGCGATATGCCAGACGATCGCCCCGCTTTCGAACAGCGTAAGATCACCTTCCTCGTAGGTCGGAACCTGGCCGAACGGTTGCAGCGCGCGGTGCGCGGCTTCCTTCTGTTGCCCTTGTGAGAGATGGCGAACGGCGTAGTTCTGGCCCGTTTCCTCAAGTGCCCATCGAACCCGCAGGTCGCGGACCTGTCCTTTGGCAAAGTCCGGTACCCAGTCGTAGGCGGTGATGGTGATGGCGGCTTCGGGATCAACCGGCATTGGACACCTCCGCCGGACCCTTCTCGACGGCCTCGGCACTCATCCACATGGGCTCCCAGATATGGCCATCGGGATCCGCAAAACTGCGTCCATACATGAAGCCGTGGTCCTGCGCCGGGCATGGGTCGGCCATGCCCCCGGCAGAGACCGCCGCTTCGGTAATGGCATCAACGGCTGCCCAGTCTTCACGGCTGAAGCAAAGCAGCACCTGGGCCTCCTGCGCCGGATCGATGCGGCGACGATCCGTGAAAGTTCCCCAGAACTCGTGGGTCAACAGCATCACGCAAATGGTGTCCGACAGGACCATGCTGGCCGCCTGGTCGTTGCTGAACCGCAGGTCCCGAGAAAAGCTGATGGCCTCGTAAAATTTGACAGATCGCCTCAGGTCCGCGACCGGCAGGTTCACGAAGATCATTTGCGGCATTGCCATTTCTCCCTTGCCGTATCGTAATCATGGACAGCGTAGCGGCATGGGGTTACAAAAAACAACCATGAAGATGCAAAAAGTAACTAAGTCGGCGAAATCCCCCCACGGACGGTGGTATGCAGATGCCTGCGGCACGGCCTTCGGGCTTGAACTTCTCGGCGAACGCTGGGCGATGCTGATCGTGCGAGAACTCATGTTCGGGCCGCGCCGTTTCAGTGATATCCGCGCGGATCTTCCAGGGGTCAGCGCCAAGGTGCTGACAGAACGCCTTGCCGGTCTGGAGGCCAATGGTGTCGTTGTTCGGTCCACCGCCCCGCAGCCAACTCCGGCGAAGCTTTATGGCCTGACGGAATGGGGATACGCGTCCGAGCAGATCCTGCAGGAGATCGGCCGCTGGGCCGCCGCATCGCCCTTGCACGACCCGACGCTGCCTCTCTCCCCTGTCTCCTTCATGCTGTCATTGCGCACCATGCTGGATACGGCAGCCGCACGCGGCACGTCACTGATCATAGCCTTTGAAATCGGGACGGCGCAGTTCACCGCACGATTGGATGACGGCGCCATGCCAGTGGAACGCGGCGCGGCGGAACAGGTTGGTCTCCGCTTCAAAGCGCAAGCCGCGCCACCCCTCGCGGCTGTCTTTTATGGGGACGTGGCGCCAGAGAGGGCTGGCGTGGAAGTCTTCGGTGATGCCGCTCAGTGCCGAGACTTCATCGCGCTCTTCAGCCTCCCTCAGCCCTACGCGAACGTGGCATGCCCTCGATAGTAGGGAATCTTGACCGAGCCTGGCGCCTGATAGAACTGTCCTCTATTGAATCTGCCTCCGCTCCTACAAGCGCGAGTGTAATTGGTTGATTTCGGCAACCACAGGTCATCCTGGGTAGTTCGAACGTCGGCCGCTAGCGGCGCATTCCCGCCGGTCGGGCGAGGCGCTCTACTGACCGGAGGGAGCCCAAACGCGAAATTCCTATCGAGTTGCCGGCATGGTGAAGCGGACCTTCATCCCTAGACAATTCGACGAGCGAGGAGCGGGACTTTGCCGCCGTTGCCGCAGTCTCGAGCAATAGCGGCAGGCAACCCAAACTAGACAAGCAACGCGAAGCATGAAATCGATGTGGTATGAAAACAGTTCAGTCGTCTGCCGAATTCATCCTCTTTGACTTAGACGGAACCTTGGTAGACCCAGCTCCTGGTATAACCAGTTCAGTGCGGTATGCGTTGAATGAGTTGGATTATGATGTGCCATCTTCACGTGACTTGCATTGGGTGATCGGCCCGCCGCTTTCCAAGAGCTTTGCAAAGCTCTTGGAAAGCGAGGAGCTGGTTGAAGAAGCAGTCGAGTTGTATCGCACAGCCTATCGCAATGGCGGCATCATGCAAGCGGTGCCCTACACTGGTATCTTCGCAGCGCTAACAGTCCTGAAGTCCCGAGGGTATGATTTGTTCCTTTGCACATCGAAGCCTCTTCCATTTGCAAGAAAAGTGGTCGAACACTTCGGGTTCGCGCGCTATTTCGATGAGCTCTACGGCGCCGAGCTTGATGGCACGTTCGACGACAAGGCTGAACTAATAGCGCATATCCTGCTTTCTCAAGGACTGAAAGCTCGACATGGGTGCATGGTTGGGGATCGTTCGAATGACACCTTGGCTGCGCGTCAAAACGACATGCCTTCGATTGGTGTGACATGGGGCTATGGCGGTCGGCACGAGCTCAATGTAAATGGCGCTACGGCATTGTGTGATCGGGTTGAAGATTTGCCAGATCGGATCAGATCAGTGCTGAAAGATTGATTAGGTAATGTCGGCTTTAAGCCTAGTCCGTTGAAAAACTCGGCTTGCCTGAAGGGCTGGCCGCTGATTCAATTTGGCTGCGGCAGCTTGAGGTGAACGGCGATGATGGGGTCCCGG
>NZ_JBSWYX010000024.1:0-71691 GCF_056161345.1 Salipiger sp. ABF4_146
TCCGAAAGGGCAAAAGTGGACGACTTTTACGCCGCCCGCGACAACACTATGCCGTCGCTACCGTGGCCGAGTATTGCTCCGCCGTTCACAACCTAAGCTGTTCTAGGTCGTTACTGAAGCTCAGGAAGACGAGACAGGAACCTAATTTAGCACGCAATTCATGCACGCCCTAAGCGGTTGATATCATTCGCAGCCTCGTAGCGTGCAAAATTCACGATTTCTGTGCGGCTGCCCTGAAAGCGATCAATGGCTGAAGGCCCGCTGAGTGATCCCTCCATGCTCATGGCGTGAAGGTCCGCTTCGTTGGGCAAGGCGTCTCGAGGCGAAGGGCAAGAAAGGGCTGGAAAGCGTCGTCGGCTTCTTAGCGCTGCGTGAGGAAGTTGAACCGGTGCTGCTGCGGGACTTAGAAGAATGTCTCGCCCGCCACGTGACAGAAAGTCAGCGTGCCACATCAGCGAGGTTTGCATCGAGCAGAGCTTGTTGGTCGATCGGAGAGAGCCCTTCATCGAGGATGTCGCAGATGACCTCAAAGACGGCAGCGGCCCTTGCGTCCGATGATGTCTCCCAGATCCATTCGGAACCCGCCATGGCGACATCTATGAGGTCACCGCGGACCGGTTCGAGATCTTCCTCTGGCAGATCGAGCGCGATCTTCACATCGCCCACACCCTGTCGAGGTATGTTCGAATTCTCAGCGTAGAGCTCGAAGTTCATGAAAAATTCCTGTTGGATTCCGGAGGAGACTGCGCGGCTCACGATTTCCAGGATCGGACGCAAGATGGCCTTCGTTTCCTTGCGTCCATCTACGGCTTCCAGCGCATTGCGCATCTCGGTCTGTCCGCGAAGGCTCGCAGGTAGCTTTAATTCTAGTCTCATGTTGCAGCAGACCTCCCCATAGTCGTAGCTCCGCTGAACCTATCGTCCTTTGATGGAGTGGCAAGTTCGCTGCACGCCTCAAAGCGTGTCTATTGTTGGCGCGACACGATAATGAACACGCCGCAGATCAACAAGCCGGTGCCAAGTGCCGCAGTCATAATCCCCTTAAAGGTGACATCATCGGAGTGCGCAGTATCCCATGCCAGTCCAACAATCAGCTGACTGGCGATAAGAATGGAAATTGTCGCGGCGGCCCCGAGCTGCTGGTACCCGACGATACTGGCGAAGACGAAGAACGAGCCCAGAAGCCCGGGGATGATAAACCAGGGGCGGAACGCACCGGTAATTTCGCTGACAGCGTTGGGACCAGCCCTCCAGAGCAGAAGGGCCGACAGAAACACCAAGCCAACGGCCGAATTCATCACCAGCGCGATCAGAACGGTCGAAACTGATCCGCTCATCTTCGCCATCAGCAGATTCTGGATGACCAGCGCGGCGCCTGCGGCAATAAGTAGGCAAAGGGTGATGAACGGCGTCATTCCCCTTGCTGAAGATCGGGGACCGTCCGCTGGTCGAGCCTGAGCTGCAGAAACGCAAGGTCGAGCCAAGTGCCGAACTTTGTGCCTACTTCCGTCAGCACTCCCACCTGCTCGAAACCCAGCTTCTCATGCAGTCGGATCGATCCCGTGTTGCCGGCCTCGACTCCTGCGACCATCACGTGCTTTCCAATGGCTTTCGCGCGCTGGATCAGGGCTTCCATCAGGGTCTTTCCGATACCGCCACCGCGCGCGTCGGCGCGTACATAGACGGAATGCTCAACCGTGTGGCGATAACCGTCAAAGGGGCGCCAGTCTCCAAAAGAGGCATAGCCGAGGACATCGCCATCGTCGCCTACAGCTACAAGCACGGGATATCCTGCGCGACGCCGATCCGCGAGCCACGCTTGCCGGTTCGCAAGATCTACTTTTGTGTCATTCCAGATCGCTGTCGTGTGTTCGACAGCATCGTTGTAGATCGCCATGACCCTTTCAAGGTCATGCTTTTCCGCATCGCGGATTTCCATGATTACGCCTCGCTGATCACCATAGTGGATTTTTTATCCACCATGGTGGACTAGTCGTCAACGAGTCTTTGCTAAGGGTCGTCAGCTATCGCGCAGAACGATCACGGCATAGGTGCAGTCTCGCTCCCCTTCGTTGCGGAAGATGCAGTCGGCGGGCGAACCCAGATGCAGGCAATCCCCTTGGTGCAGTTCATGACGAACATGCCCTTCTATAAAAGTCAGACCCCCTTCCAGAACCCAAATCATCTGACGGATGAAGGCATAGGCCGACGCAGGCATGGGCACTTTCTTTCCCGCCGGCAGGCTCACCTCCACAAGATCAAGAGGCATGTCAGACCGTGAAGACACCTGCCGCCGGACATACCCTGTTTCCGGATCGGTCCAGAGGGGTTGGTCGTCCTTGCGCAGAAGGTGCCCGATCGATGCTTCGGCCCGCGCAAGTAAGGTTGACATGCTGAGGCCAAAGGCTCCGGACAGTTTCCCGAGCAGGTTCGCGGTCGGGCTGCTGTCCCCCCGCTCGATCTTGTGGATCATGGCGCGCGAAACAGCCGCCCGTTCGGCCAGGTCCGTCAACGACCAGCCGCGGCTTTCCCGTTCAGCCCGGATACGGGCACCAAGTCTACTGTCAATGTCGTCGCGCTGCATCGTGCTACCATAGTAGACAAGTCAGCACCCGGCAAGGTGGCGTTGGACACCAGGTAATGGCCGCTCCATCCGCAGTTAGTGAGTTCAGCGCCGGCTTGGCGAACGGCCAGCGCTCTCGAACCGGTCGTTGGTGCTGACCGCAGCGATCGGCTTCTCAGCTCCCTTATGCGACGTTCGCTTTGAGCGGCTTCGCACCCGGACGGTTCGCGCGGGACCCACCCACCGCAGAGCTCCCACATCCACATATTTGCCATGCAGCATGGGAAAGTGCGGTAGAGATATACCTGTAGAGTGCTTGGTGCTTCCGTTGAGAGATCGTCTTGAGGAGGAGACATCCGATGCTGCATTTGTTCAATCACAGATACACCTTAACATTTCACACGGCCCTCGCTCTGATCGTCTGCGGCGGCGCGGTCTGTCCGCCTTTCGCCCGCGCGCAGGAATATTCCACCGAGCAGGCGGACACCGAGTTCGATGCCGCGCTGCCAGCCTTCTACTACGCCCGGGTGATCGAGATCCCGACGCCGCGCTGGACCGCTTATGAGGCGAAGCGCTTTGGCGTCGAGATGCCGGAAGAAGTGCCAATGATCACCACCGAGCGCGCCTATACCTCACCGATCTGGTACAGCCCGATGTGAGTGAAATGATCCGCGTTGTCCCAGCTACATACGCCCGGCAGAAACGACCATATGCCGACGGACGAACGAAGTGCGGATGTTGCGTCATAGCCATTCGAAAATATCAACGAGTGCCGTGTGGAGGTCTCTTAGCTGGCACGGGAAAATTGACGGGCAAGCCATGGAAATTCTGCGGGAGTGCAATGACGCGCTCTGCTGCAAAAGCTATACCCTTTCGCTTCCTATCGGTATACCGTTCAGAAAACGAAGACGGTGATCTCGATGACCCAGAAGGAAACTATGACCAGACTACAGGACCATACCGCATATCTGGCAAGGACCCATGATTTCCAGACGGATATCGAATTGCTGGCAGGCAGCGATCTCGTCACGACACTTCTTGAGACCGTGATGCTTGCGACGAACATGCGATTTGCCGGGGTTGCCCGCGTAACAGCCGACCGATGGGTCGCCTGCCGCACGATCGACGAAGTCAACTTCGGTCTCGCCGAGGGCGATGAGATCGCCATCGATACCACGTTCTGTCAGACAGTGCGGGACACCTCCGAGATGGTCATTTTCAGCGACGCCGCCACTGACCCGGAATATCAAAACCATCCCATCGCCGCGGCCTTTGGCATCGTCAGTTATGCTTCGGTGCCGATCTATCGCAGTGATGGCAGCTTTTTCGGAACTCTCTGTGCGATCGACACGGAACCGAAGGATGTCAAGAGCCCCCGCGCCGTGGCGATGCTGAAGATGTTTGCCGACCTCATCGGACGTAGCCTCGAAACCGAGGAGCGCCTGGAAGCGCAGGAGCAAATGATCGAGCATGAACGCGAGCTTGCTCAGATAAAGGAAGAGTTCGTGGCAATCCTTAGCCATGACCTGCGAAACCCCGTTGCCGCCCTTGGTGCAGGTGTGCGCCAGTTGGACAAGGAGCCGGTGACGAGCCAGGGGCGAGAACTCCTGCTTCTGATGCGAGCTTCGCTTCACCGCATGAACGAGTTGATCGACAACATGATGCTGCACGCGAAATCGAGACTTGGCGGTGGTATCGCGGTCAGCGCCGTGCCGGATGCGCCTCTGTCGGAGACACTGGAACAGGTGGTCGGCGAAATCCGCGTTACCGCCCCGGGGAAGGACATTCTGTTGGATATCGACCTCGCTCATCCGGTCAGTTGCGATCCGGACCGGATCGGGCAAGCGGTGTCGAATCTCCTATCCAATGCGATCACGTACGGAACTCCCGGCGCGCCGGTTGAGATCAGAGCCAGAAGCCGTGCCACGGAAGCCATCATAGAAGTGGAAAACGAGGGAGAGCCGATCCCGCCAGAGCTGCAGAAAATCCTGTTTCAGCCGTTTCGCCGCGGGGGAGAGAAAAGCGAGGGCCTCGGACTGGGGTTGCACGTTGCCTCCTCGATTGCAAAGGCCCATAGCGGCCGTTTGTCAGTCACGAGCGAGGTCACTACAACCTGCTTCCGGCTTGAGTTGCCGACACTCGGCACCTCATAGCCTTGCATGACACGGCAAGCGGGGGCATCACCGCGGAGAGGACATCTGCTACTGCGGGGAGTTTGGGCGACGCACTCAGGCGCCTTCGCCCGTCATACCAAGCAGCCAGTCGCGGACGAGCAAAGTCACGTCAGATGCGCCATGTCGCGGCGTCAAGAGGTAGAAGTCCAGCCCACCTTCAAGAGCGCTATCGAGCGGTTGTACAAGGTGCCCGGCCTTCAGGTCCCGCTGAACAAGGAAACGGCTTGCCAGCGCAATCCCCTGCCCAGCCAGCGCCGCGTCGATAGTCAGTGTCGTCTGGTTGAACCGAAGTCCGCGTGACAGCTCAACTTCATTTCCAAAGGCCGCTTCGATGAACTTCGGCCAGAGATCGTGTGAGTCATGCAGCAGCGTCGTGCGCGACAATTCCGCCGCTTCGAGCGGGAGGTTCTGACAGGCGATCAGGTTGGGTGAGCAGACCGCGATGACCTCCTGCGGGAACAGTAGATCGGCGCGCAGACTCGCTCCGAAGGGCGGCCGGCCCTGCCGCACCGCGAGGTCGATCCCGTCGGCATGGAAGCTCGAGACGCGCTCGGTGGCGGTAATGCGCAGGTCGATCCCGGGATAGGCTTCGGTGAACTCGGCGAGCCGCGGGATGAGCCACTTCGACGCGAAGGTGGGGGTGACGCTGATAGTCACTCGCGACGGTGCTGACCGAAGTGCGACAGTTGCCTTCGAGAGCTGTGAGAAAGCCCGCGAAACCGCCGCGTGGTAAGCGCGTCCCTCATCGGTGAATGCCAGACCACGCGGCTCCCTTAGGAACAGGCGAAGGCCGAGATGTTCCTCGAGTCCGCGGACCTGCTGGGCCACCGCCCCTTGTGTCACGCCCAGGTCTTCGGACGCCGCGCGGAAGCTCAGATGTCTGCCCGCCGCTGCGAATGCTCGGAGGCCGTTCAGGGGTGGCAAGCCGATTTCGTCTGACACGATAGATTTCCTACACTCACGTAACAGCCCACCTGGCTGGTCAGATGATCCTAAGCCCTTTATCTGCTGGACAAAAGATGCAGAAGGCAATCTTCGTTAAGTAAGGAGCACAGGATCATGACGACAGAAAAAGTGGCATTGATCACGGCAGGTGGCAGCGGAATGGGCGCCGGCGTTGCGAAACGCCTGGCCTCCGACGGCTTCAAGGTCGGCGTCCTATCTTCCTCCGGCAAGGGGAAGGCGCTCGCCGAAGATCTCGGCGGCTTCGGCGTCACCGGGTCAAACCAGTCGGTCGGGGAGCTCACCCGCCTCGTTGATGGCGCGATGGACCGGTGGGGCCGCATTGATGTTCTGGTGAACTCCGCCGGGCACGGACCCAAGGGCAATATTCTCGAGATCACCGACGAGGAATGGCACGCGGGACTCGATGTTTACCTTCTGAACGTGATCCGTCCCACCCGTCTCGTTACACCAATCATGGCGGCGCAGGGCGGCGGCGCCATCATCAACATTTCGACCTTTGCAGCCTTCGAGCCAGACCCGCTCTTTCCGACCTCCGGCATCTTCCGCGCCGGCCTCGCCGGTTTCGCCAAGCTCTACGCCGACAAGTATGCCGCGCAGAACATCCGCATGAACAATGTCCTGCCGGGCTTCATCGACAGCCTGCCGGAGACCGAGGATCGCCGCGCGCGTATCCCGATGGGCCGCTACGGCAAGGAAGAAGAGGTCTCCTCACTCATCGGCTGGCTCGCTTCGGAAGGTGGCAGCTACGTCACCGGGCAGAACTGGCGGATCGACGGAGGACTTACTCATGGCGTCTGAGGCAACGACCATCAGTGGGCTCAGCCAGACGGCGTTTATCGTGAAGTGGGTGGCCTCGATCATCCAGATCCTCGGCTACGCCGGAACCGGCTTCGGCTGGACGCCTTGGAACCTCTACCTGTTCCTCGTTGGCGTTCTGGGCTGGCTGATCGTCGGCGTGCTCTGGAACGACAAGGCGATCATGCTGATCCACTTTGTTGCTCTTGGCTCCATGCTGGCGGGGATGGCCACTTAGTGACATAAATTGCGACACAGGGGCCAAAACCTGTCGCATGGTCGTAAGCATCCGGCTCAGCTTCCGGCCCAAAGGAGAAACTCGCCGCCGCGTGGGGACTGCACAAGACTCCTTAATGATCTCAAGCTGCTCTTCGTCCAGATCCCGGTGGGTAAGGCATGCCGGGTGGTCTTCACCCGTCTCACGACCGCCCGCCCATTCCCCGCCTCGCTAAAGATGTTGCCCGTAGGTAAAACTCCCGGAACGAGTGAGCGCATCGTTTGTCCACATAGCAGGCCCGCGCGCGGCGGTGTCGAAGGTTCGGCTTGGATCGGAAATCCATGAGTTCGAGCCGTTTTCGCACGGTTTTCGACATGGTCCTAGGTCGCCAACCAGGTTTCTACCACTCGAGTTGGGCTCAGCAATTTGAGCGAAGGGTGTTCTGACTATGGTGGGACGGGATCTTGGGTCGTTGACGAGGACCAAGGCGTCGGAAGCGCGAAAGATCTCAAAACCCGCTCAGTTGTAGGCGCCCCAATAAGCCCGCAGTCGCCCAGCCGAACTGTACGGCAATGTCCCGGAGCTCTTCGCAAGGCAGCCATTCCTAAGAAACCGGGGAGCAAATCCGGAAACTTTCGTGAAATCGCGCATCTGTATCCCACAGGCAAAGGAAAGCAGGGATGCCATGAGTAATTTTCAGAGTTTGATCGCGTCGCTTGGCGAGCGCGGGTTTTCAAAGGGCATGTCGACCTCTGAAGGGCAGTTTCTGCATCGTGACGTCAACGGCACCGACGAGATCTGCGTTCACCTCACCGAGAGTACGTTCCCGGCGAACAAGCCCGGCGCCAACATCTGGCTGCAGGACGCCCATAACGCGCGGCCCAAGCAGAGGGAAGATGTCCTGACCGGCTCGTTTGCAGACTTCGAGGGCGAGGTGCTGGATCGCATTGTTGGCCTCGAAGCCTGGGCGGCAAAGACGACGGTGCAGGCAGTCTGCATGATCCAGCGCCGACTGGGAGGCATGTACGCCAATATGGCGCATCCAGCTTTCCCATCGGATGCCAAAGACCCGCACCGGGACTACCAGCGGGTCCAGAACTACATGGACAGCGCCACGCTGAAGCTCGTAATCGGGGGTGACGCGAAAAAGTCTGAAAAGATGCCTGACGTGATTAAGAAGGTCACGCCTGGGAAGATCTCGAAGTACCTGGACTTTCAAACAGGTGACACCTACCGTGGCTTCTCAAGCCGAACGCGCAAGCTGCACAACGGCGAGCTCGAACTTACGGTAGCTCATGTGGAATACTTCGACAGCGTGGAGCCCAGCGAAGTGATCCCATCCGAAGGGCACACGGTCATTCTCTTCGACGAGACGACCGACGAGGTTGCGTTCAGAAAACACCTTCCGGAGACCGGTGAACCGTTTGTCGATCAGGAAAGGGCGTACCTCCTGGCGGCCGCAGTTGAGGCCAGCAGAATGAGTTTCGTTGCTGACGGTGCCGAGTTCCTGACCTCCTATCTCAGCGGAGAGCGGGTTGACCAAGACGTGGCGGAGATGGCGTTCGACCTTGTGCGCGAAGACCAATTTGACGCCTTGGGCGAGGGGGATGATGAACTCCTATGGGCCGAGTTTGCAGATGCTCTCCACGAGAAGATCCACGGCTTCAGCTATGACATGGAGGCTGTGCTGACGCCTGCTTCGCCGGCTCCGGTCATGGCCTGACAGGCGTGTTTGTCGTTTTCAGAGCAGGCTGGTAGTTTTCAGAAAAGGCAGCTCAAAAAAATGAGATCACGATGACTGACAAGAACGAAGACACCAAGCCAACTGACGAGGCTCAGGAGCAGGAAAAAGGGCAGGGCGCGCGCGAGCGGTTCATGAGCCCGGCTCAGCGCAAGCTTCTTCAAGGTGGCATCGACAGTTTGAAGAAGAACGGGCCTGCTTATGACATTCTCAAGAACCGATAACATCGCAATAGAGGACCAGCTGGGCATACCAAATGCCTACACTCTCGAGGTCATCCACGACATCGAATTGGAGCGCTCTGGTGGCCTGGCTGGTCTACGTGAACCCAACCTGTTGGAATCTGCAGTTGGGTCAGTGCTCACGGCAATGAGCTTCGATCCAGGGATGGATCAGGTGGATGCGGCTGCCAAACTGGCCTTCGGCATCATGAAAAACCACCCCTTCGCCGACGGCAATAAACGCACCGCCCTCGCGGCTGCGGAAATGACCCTGAAAGGCGCCGGATACGAGGTCGTGGCGGACCCGGAAGAGTTGGCGGATGCGATCGTCGACTTTGCGGAGAACGCAAAGGGATACGAGCCAATTTCAGAGTTTCTGCGAGCGCACTTGGAGCAGAACCCGGAGTTTTGCCTTAGCGACCATCCGGCTGACCTCAAAGCTTCGCAGGCCACTACTGGCTATCGACAATGACGGCGGCGGCACACGAAGGCGCGAGAGATCGAGCGCGCACGGAAGGTCGCAAGCGGCTCGAGGGACATCGAAGCTTGGCACATAGGCTGACGCCAGAGCAAGCGGAGGCGATTGAGGCGAATGCTTCTTTCGAGATTGGCTCAGTGTGGGTTCACACGCAGTGTGAACGGTCGCCAGCTAGCGGCGACCGTCTGAAGCCTAATGGATCTTAGGTTTCTTCGTCATGTCCGCCATCGCCTTCTTTGAAGGATGTGACGCGATCTTCACGTTTATAGTATGCCTCTTCCTTTTGCGTGTTAGCGGGGGTGGCGATGAAGGCCGGTAGCGTGTCCGGCTTTGCCATGTGTACGTGCATGTCGGTCTGGGGGAATGGTATCGAGATACCCGCGGTGTCGAAGGCCTCTTTGACCTGGCGCGTGAGGTCCCAGTAGACAGTCCAGTAGTCTTCGACCTTAACCCAGGGGCGGCAGATGAAGTCCACAGAACTTGATCCGAGTGCATTCACGCGGATAACCGGAGCCGGGTCATCAAGGATGAGCGGGTGGTCCGACACCACCTTCTCAAGGACTTCTTGAGCCTTCTCGATAGAGTCTCCGTAGCCGATCCCGAAGGTGAAATCGACGCGTCTGGTTTTGCTTGCAGTGACGTTCGTAATGACATCACCCCAGACTTTGGAATTCGGGATAATGATTACTTGGTTATCGGGCGTCACGACCTTGGTGGAGACAATGGAGACCGACTGAACCGTGCCGCCAGTTCCGGCCACTGTGACATAGTCGCCCTCGTCGAAGGGTCTGTTGATCATGATCATGAGACCTGCTGCGAGATTGCCCAGCGTGTCCTGCATGGCGAAGGCAATGATGAAGGAGGCGCCGCCAACCAATGCAAAGAGCGGTGTGACATTGATCCCGAGAGCGCTCAATACAATCATCAAGCCGAAAGCGATGGTCAACCAGTAGACAACCATGACAAGGAAGGCGCGGAGAAGCTTCGAAAGGTTCTGCACGCGGTTGAGGCCTCTGTTCGCGAGGCTTCGAGTTGTTTTTGCAACAATGAGCAGGCCAATTAGGGCAGCTGCGATGATTACGATCCTTAGAAGGACTTTCAGCCCGCCATCCCTGTCAGTCGCCCAGTTGGAAACCTGTGCGACGAGTGTCCTCCAGTCTGCACGCTGTGTTTCATCCACTCTGATTGCGGCACGGTAAGCTCGATAACCGGCCACCTCTGCTTCGTCTCCGCCTTTGGCCTCCAGCGCAGTAGCGACGGTACTGAGGTTGTCAAAAGCGGCATTTCGAACCTCAAGCAGTTCGGTAAGGCGGTCTCGCGGCACGGTTGATCCAGCGGCTTCTTGCCCAGACACGGCAAGCTGCTCCTCGACGACTGCCTTGGTCATGCCTTTGGCGATACGCTGCCATGCTTCCGCCAATTGTGACAATTCAGACGTGGTCAAAGGCAGGGTCCGGAGAGCAAGTTCGTCGGCGGTAATCTCAGGATCCGTCAGCTCCGAGATGAGGGCCTCGTCACTTGCAGGGATGATAGGGCTTTCGCTTGCACCAGCAGCTGAGACGACTTCGGATCGGGTTGTCGCTGCAGTCTGTCCGCGATCTACGGCGCTTTCTATTGCGGTTTCAATAGGGGGTGGCGTTTCCTCAGGTGGCGCTTCCTCGGCCACCCCTGGAGCCGGTTCTGGCGCATCCTGAGCCCAACTCATGGGGGCAAGGGCGAATAGAAGTGCAAGGCTGAGGATTGAGAGGGATATTCGATTTTTGAAAGTCATGTTGGCCTCAATTGGTGGCAGTCGAAACAAACATACGAGCACTAAGTGACGCTACCTTATCAGGGGTCACTGAGAGTGCTAGCACCAAGTTGGCCGATAGTGTCTTGTTGGAGAGAGGAAGCCTCCGGAACTCTACTTGGGCGTAAGGCACATCGCGTAGGTCAGACCTCCGCATCCCTGGAAATCAGCATGAACTTCACATGGGTTTTGGGGGCGGAAGTTGGCGAGTAGCCGTGCTGCTCCTCAAATCCGGTTTCAGGACTTAGTCCTTGTAGCCTTCTTTGTTGAGTGTTCCTGCCCGCGCGGCAGCCTTCAGCGATGCAGCTTCTTCGGCAGAAAAACCAAGGTCGGCAAAGATGTTACCTCCAGCGGGGGTCGTGTGAGCAATCAGGGGTTCTTTGGCCATTGTCTATTTCCTCGAATGAGTTCTCTGAATATACGCCGCAAGATTCTAAAAGGGTAGACCTGAAGCCGGTTCAGTTCGATCGGGATCCCATCCGGAATTTCCGGGATAGAGATCGAAGTTATGTTCCGGTGCCAGGCGGCGAAAGGCTTCGATCACCTCGGTAGCCTCATCGTCCTCTATGAACAAAGGGTCGAGCGAGGTCGGCAGAACCTCCGAGGAGATCGAGCGCCCGGAGGCGAGATTCCACAAGTGAACGGAGGACTGCTTATTTCCGAAGAAGATCACGAGTGCGGTGCTCTCAGAAAGGCGCCGGCCGGGATGCATTTTTTCGCCGCGGGCCGCCAAATTCAAGTCTTCAACGCCGAGGGCGGCTTCGAAATTCGGATCATCGTCGTCAATCATGTCTGTCTCGCGTCAAATTGTATCTCTTTTGAAGCTCAGACACGCGTCTGTCTGGCTTACGGTTCCAGAGGCGCTGGAAGGTCTCACGTAGTGGTCTCAACGTGAGGACGTCGTCGACGCCTGTAGAGAAGGCACGGGGCTCAAGGCTGGCGCCGGGTGTTTTCTTGTCAGGGCCCATGGCCGATCTCCTTTCGAACAATGCCTACTCCCCAGATGCAAAAGCGCTGGCACCGGCGAAAACGTAGGTGGGCTTGGATTACGCGCTCGCATAGCACGTTGCACCCGTTAGAAACGTAAATGACGCTGCTGTCGCAAGATTTGTGTTGTCTACCTTGCCCTCCGCACCTCAGACCTTTTCGAGCGGGCGGCATAGAGCGATGCTGTGACAAAACCTGTGGTCCTTGCATCGGGGGTGGTTCACGGGCAATGTTCTTGCGAGTTGTCAGTATGCCAGAGAGTGATTGCTATGGACTGGTGCGACCCCACAGAACGCCTCAAACTTCTCGAAGAGCTTGGCCCCAGAGAGTTTGGACGTCAGCTTGAAGAGCATGAGGCAGCCATCGTGATCGAGGTCGTGAATGGCTACCCAATTCGTCCAGCGCAGACCCGCTTCGGCACACTCTTTGCGCTCGGAGGCACCGGTGACGCATATGGCACTTTGGAAAGGGCACGCGAAGTGGCGCTTCAGCTTGAGCCGAGGGCAGATTCAGGCCGTTGACTTTTACAGCAAAGCGACAACCTAAGGACTGTCACGGGCCGCCACACGTCCTCTTTAGAGGAGTGCAACAGGGCGGTCCTTCATTTTCTGAAGATTCATATCGGGTACAAAGGATAGCGTACCACATAGTGTGGTCGGCATCGGATCGCGGTTTTTCTCCTTTGGCTGCTATCTCGATGAGCTTTACATGGCTCCTGGGTCGTCATTTTGGGATGGCGGCCCATTTTCTTTGGGGGCCTGGCGACCACGACCGACCTTTCACGATCTCGAAAGGCAAGTTGGGTTATGTATCTGAGTGTACCGCCCAGGGCGGTCCAAAGGGGATAGATATATCCATTCCTTCTTGTTGTTCCGTTAGGCCGCTTCCTTCGGGGAGCGGTCTTTCTTCGTAGGCAGCCCGGCCCTGATCGCGTCACGGCAAGGCAACGAACTCGGATAGCTACTCGTAATCACCTGTTAACCAAGTTTCAGCTATATGGGCTGTGTACAGTTCTACGACGTATATTTTTCCTTTCATAACTAGCCGCTGGTCTTCGGACTGGCGGCTTTTTTTTACGCCACTGCGGGCGCTTAGAAGGAAGGCTTCGAAAGTTCTTTGTCGCATTCAGTCAGCTCACCACCTGACCATGAGCGCCCAGCGCGCCGAAGCCGGCGAAGGCCCGTACAAACCATTTTGTAAACCATGCCTGATACACCGCTTCGGTGGTCTCGACGAGCTTTGTCTGATGCTTGCCGTGTAGGTGTGATTTGCTCGGCAGACCATGAGATAAAGGATAGAAATCATGAAGACTAAAGTGTACTCAAAACCGAACTGCGTGCAATGCACGGCAACCACGCGTGCCCTTAAATCCAAGGGCATCGACTACGATGTCGTCGACCTGTCGACCGATGCAGATGCAATGGCAGAGGTCACTAACCTCGGCTACCGTCAGGCACCGGTTGTTATGGTGGGAGATAAGCACTGGTCCGGCTTCCGGCCCGACAAGATCGCACAGATCGCCTGACCATAGCTCATGAGCGAGATCGTCTACTTCTCATCTCGTTCTGAGAACACGCATCGCTTTGTGCAGCGCCTGGGCCGCAAAGCGATGCGTATCCCACGCGTGCCCTCCGAGGAACTTCCCAAGCTTTCTGAACCGTTCGTGCTTTTCACGCCGACCTTCGCCGATGGCTTAGGGCGTCACGCCGTGCCACGGCAGGTGATTAAATTTCTGAACGATCCTGAAAGGCGCCGGCTGCTACGTGGGGTGATTGCATCGGGCAACCGGAACTTTGGGGAGACCTTCGCCATCGCAGGCAACGTGGTGGCTCAGAAATGCCAAGTGCCGCTGCTCTACTGTTTTGAACTTGCGGGGACCGATCGTGATGTTGCCCGTGTACATGAAGGACTGAATGAATTTTGGAAAAGCTAAATTTTGACACCGACCATACGTCATCTGATGGGCAGGGGCTCGACTACCATGCCCTGAACGCCATGCTGAACCTCTATGATGCTGACGGGAACATCCGCTTCGACGCAGACCGAGAGGCCGCGCGGCAGTACTTCTTGCAGCATGTGAACCAGAACACTGTATTTTTCCACTCGCTGAGCGAGAAGCTGCAGTATCTGGTAGATGAGGGCTACTATGAGCCGGAAGTGCTCGAGAAGTACGAGCCTGAGTTCCTGCAGTCAATTTGGGATGATGCCTATGCCCAGCGCTTTCGTTTTCCGACCTTTCTCGGGGCCTTCAAGTACTACACCTCATACACTCTGAAAACACGTGACGGGAAGCGTTACCTCGAGCGCTATGAAGATCGCGTTGTCATGACTGCGCTGGCCCTTGCGCGCGGCGATGCTGATCTTGCGCGCCTGTTTGTCGACGAAATTCTCGCGGGCCGTTTCCAGCCGGCAACGCCGACTTTCCTGAACGCCGGCAAGAAGAGCCGCGGTGAGCTGATCTCCTGCTTCCTTTTGCGGGTCGAGGACAACATGGAGAGCATCGGCCGCTCGATCAACTCTGCACTGCAGCTCTCCAAGCGCGGCGGTGGTGTCGCCCTGATGCTGACCAATGTCCGAGAGACCGGTGCACCCATCAAGGGGATCGAAAATCAGTCTTCGGGCGTTATCCCGTTCATGAAGCTCCTCGAGGATAGCTTCTCCTATGCAAACCAGCTCGGCGCGCGCCAAGGGGCAGGGGCCGTCTACCTGAACGCCCACCACCCGGACATTCTGAAATTCCTGGACACCAAGCGTGAGAACGCGGACGAGAAAATCAGGATCAAGACGCTCTCGCTTGGCGTGGTCATTCCAGACGTGACCTTCGAGCTGGCGAAGCGCAATGAGCCCATGTACCTCTTCTCGCCCTACGACGTCGAAAAGATCTACGGCGTGCCGTACTCAGAGATCTCGGTCACCGAGAAGTACGAGGAGATGGTCGAGGACAAACGCATTCGGAAGACCAAAATCAACGCGCGGGAGTTCTTCCAGACGCTGGCCGAAATCCAGTTCGAAAGCGGCTACCCCTACATCATGTTCGAGGACACCGTGAACGAGGCGAACCCGATCGCTGGCCGGGTCACCATGTCGAACCTCTGCACCGAAATCCTTCAGGTCGCCGAGGCCTCCGAGTTCAACGCGGACCTGAGCTTTTCGAAGATGGGGGCAGACATCTCCTGCAACTTGGGATCGCTGAACATCGCCAAGACCATGGATGGCCAAGACCTCGGGCTTACAGTCACCGCTGCTATCCGGGCTCTCACTGCGGTCTCTGAAATGTCAGCGATCGACTCCGTGCCTTCAGTCCGCCGCGGCAACGACGATAGTCACGCGATCGGCCTCGGACAGATGAACCTACACGGCTTCCTCGCACGCGAGCACATCCACTACGGCAGCGAAGATGGTGTCGAGTTCACGTCGGTCTATTTCGCGGCGGTCGCCTATCATGCAATCCGCGCTTCGTGCGATCTCGCCAAAGAGAAAGGGGCCACCTTCAAGGGCTTCGAGAACTCTGCCTATGCCGATGGCAGCTTCTTCGAGAAGTACGTCACCCGAGATTGGCTTCCTACGCGAGAGCGCGTGCGCGAGCTGTTCGAGTTCATCAGCCTGCCGACCCGGGCGGACTGGGAGACTCTGAAAAAGGATGTGATGAAGAACGGTATCTACAACCGGAACCTCCAGGCGGTGCCGCCGACGGGCTCGATCAGCTACATCAACAACTCGACCTCTTCGATCCATCCGATCGTGTCCAAGATCGAGATCCGCAAGGAAGGCAAGATCGGCCGTGTCTACTACCCGGCGCCGTTCATGGACAACGACAACCTCGAGTACTATCGCGACGCCTATGAGATCGGCCCAGAGGCGCTGATCGATACCTATGCCGCGGCGACCGAGCACGTCGATCAGGGGCTGTCGATGACACTCTTCTTCCCGGCGGAGGCCACCACCCGGGACATCAACAAGGCGCAGATCTACGCGTGGAAGAAGGGGATCAAGACGATCTACTACATCCGCCTGCGCCAAGCGGCTCTGGAAGGCACTGAGGTCGAGGGCTGCGTCTCCTGCAGTCTCTGATCTGCCCGATCACCAGCGCGGCCCCTGGGCCGCGTTTCCCCCGGGCCTGCTCGCTTCCGTCTGAAAGTGGCGGCCCGGCCCAACAGAATTCAGAACCGAAAGACACCTATGACCGACATTAAGATTCCCCGCGCCATCAACTGGAACCGTCTGGAAGACGAGAAGGACCTCGAGGTCTGGAACCGTCTGACTGTGAACTTCTGGCTGCCCGAGAAGGTGCCGCTGTCGAACGACGTGCAAAGCTGGGCAACTCTGACTGAAGAAGAGCGCCAGCTCACCATCCGCGTGTTCACTGGCCTGACCTTGCTGGACACCATCCAGAACAGCGTAGGCGCCCCGGCTATGATGCCCGATGCGCAGACCCCGCACGAAGAGTCTGTGCTGACCAACATCGCCTTCATGGAGGCCGTGCATGCGCGCAGCTACTCCTCGATCTTCTCGACGTTATGCTCGACCAAAGAGGTCGATGAAGCATTCCGCTGGTCTGAAGAGAATCCTCACCTGCAGGCGAAGGCGCGGGCCGTGCTAGAGACCTATGCGACCGATGGGGACCCGCTCAAGCGCAAGATCGCATCCGTCTTCCTTGAAAGCTTCCTGTTCTACACCGGCTTTTATCTGCCCATGTACTGGTCGAGCCGCGCAAAGCTCACCAACACTGCCGATCTCATCCGTCTCATTATCCGGGATGAGGCCGTGCATGGCTACTACATCGGCTACAAGTTTCAGAGGGCTCTGGAGCGCGAAACGCCGGAGCGTCAGCAGGAGCTCAAGGACTATGCATTCGGCCTGCTGTTTGAGCTTTACGAGATCGAGACCAGGTACACCGAGGAGCTCTATGACGACATCGGCCTCAGCGAAGAGGTTAAGTCCTTCCTGCACTACAACGCGAACAAGGCGCTGCAGAATCTGGGCTTCGAGGCGCTATTCCCGTCTGAAGCCGCGGAGGTGAACCCGGCGATCCTGGCGGCTCTGAGCCCCGACAGCGAGAACCACGACTTCTTCTCGGGATCCGGCTCGAGCTACGTGATCGGTAAGGCAGTGGCCACCGAAGACGAAGACTGGGATTTCTGAGGGCCACACACCCCCTTGAAAGCCTTTCTGGACCTCAAGGGGGAGTGCGCCAATGCAGGCGAGCAGTCAGTTCGCGGTCTGCTTTTGTTTCCTGGTGGTCAGAAAGGCGCAGCAAGTGGGCCCTGCGGCGCCCCGTTCACGCACCGGAAGCTGCCGCTCAGACAGAGTCAAGCGGTCGGCACTCTAAAAGGGCGCACTTTAGAATCCGGTCCCCTCGCTCAGGTCCGGCTGGCTACCTCGCTTGAGTAAATCATCCACTCTCCATGCAATCTCCAGAAAGTGCTCCGCGGCGACGCTACCCGAAATCTGCGCTTCGAACTCGTGGGCGAAGTTGACGATCTGGCGCGCCCGCGCCACGACGGTCTCTAGCTTCTCGGGCGACAACGTACCCGGTTCTGGATGACCACAATCCGGCCGGCCTCCATTTTCGAAGGATAATTCCAAAAATTGCTCGATCGCGACGAGTTCGGGCGTCGTGCCCATTGCTTGCTCCACGGCATGCAGCCGCGCGCTCATGGCGATCCCATCGAGTATTCTGTCTTCAACACTCTTGGTTAGGAACATCGAGAAGACAATGCCCAAAGCGGCGGCAGAGGCGCCGAGGGCTGCGTCCAGCAATCCGCCATCAACCCCCTTTAGAACCACCCAGGAAAGCAGTAGCAGCAAAACGCCAACGGTTGCTGTCAGAGCGAAAACCAGGCTCGGAAGCTCGTTCTCGAACACCAGCCTGTCATGCCCGCGGAACTTAGGGTCCGAGGAAGCGATCCCGCCCGAAACGGCCCCGAGAACTACGACGACCCGCCCATCGTTCACTTCCCTTAGGATGTCACACAAGTCCAGAGTGAGGTGCAGCCCGCTCTGGTCACCCGGGTCGGCACCCTCTGCGCCGTGTTTGTGGAAATTACAATTATAAAGGATCGGCAGCTTTTCTTCAGGAGGCCCTTCGAGGTCCCGCTGGCCGTTGCGTGAGAACGTCAGCCAACCAGGTCTAGTCGGCGCCTCCCACTCTTCCCACGGTCCGCCCTCCTTAGGCAGGGGGTAGTACCATCGCCATGCTTCTAATGCTAACCGGACGCCGATGGCCGCGGCCCGAGCCGGGAGTACCTTCCGAAGGGTGCGCACGGCCGTCGTGAGGCCATCGGCATTCTGTACGGGAGACTGCTTCATGCCGGGTCCCTCACCAGGTTCGTGTCTTGGGAGGTAGGAGGCCAACACGCCGCGCAATCGCGTCGCCATAGCGGTCGCGGACTTTCCTGATCATAGGTTCGTCAAGAGTGCTGATGTGGCGATCGACACTTCCGATCAACTCTGGGAGCGTCTTCAGATTCACCATGAACTCAATACGGACGCCATTGTGCTGGCGAATTCGCGGGACGTCGAACAGATGAAGATTCGTCTTCCGGGAACTGAGTACTTGCTGATAGTACCTTGGGCCACCATCGACCTTGAAACGCGATGAATACAGCCCCGCAGTTCCGGACTGAATGGTGAATGCCACGGATGTATGCCGAAGAACGGGTAGCCCGGTCCCGCGGTTGGCACCGCCGCTACGATGAACGCTAGCCGCGCTGGAGGAACCGCCATACGGGGTCAGTAGACGTAGGGCGGTGTGGTCCGGAGATCGCAAAAACTCTTCGCATTGGTCCACACTTCCTGCGTCGAGAACGAGAATTTTTCGCGTCCTAACTTCTTCAAACACATCCGAGATCGTTGCCGCTAGACCGCGGCCATCGTCTTCGATGGACACTGAGACGTAGTACTCAGTCCTGATAACGAATAGTGTCGCGGAAAAGTCGTCACGCCCGGGGTGCGCGCCGTGGGTGACAGCGTTGCGCATTGCTTCCAACAAGCATCGTGCGAGCAGTCCAGACGCGCCTGAAAACGAGAAGTCTACGCGGCAGATCATCTCGGCAATCTTGTTCGATATATCGACGACGTTGCTAAGACGGAAGCGGTGGAAGACTAGGAGAGCCTGGTTGCCGTTGCCCAGTGTGATGGTGCTAGACTTGTCCTCCTCTTGCTTGACGAAGTCCGCAATCTTCTTGGCGGTGTTGCCAACAAGGATGGGGTTCGGCTCGTCAAGGCTTCGCATAGCGAGGTACGCGCCGGAAGAGATGACTGCACCATCGAGATCTGTTTCGTCAGTACCACTTATATAGAACTTGTATAGGTCGAGCATGAGTCTTCAAACTTGGTTATTGCGTGATCGTCACGGCCACATCGGGCACTCTACGGTCCGACGATCAAAATCTCGAAGCATGTCGAAACCTCTCAAATCTCCCGCGTCGACACTACCCAAATGCTCTAAATCCTCTTATAAAGCAACTAGATATAACCGTAGAGGAAGATCGGACCTTCATTTGTCATAAATCAAGGCACGCTTTGGGGTGAAGGTCCGCTTCCTTGACAATGCACCTCGGGACGGCGGCCATCCGAGAAAAATGGGTGGCCGACTCTAAAGGCTGTTGCCAGCCGAAGCAGCCGAAGCTGTCTCATTATGATATGCTAGATTGGTTCCTACCGGTTTAACCGAACGGGGAGCCCTTAGTACATTTCACACTTTTTGATGCCGGACGAGCCGGTCAGATCGAAGGTAAAACGGTCGCCAGAGGGCGTCGTCCAAATTGCTTCGGAGCCGGTGGCGAGTGCGGCGATGATGGCGTTGTGCTCGTCTTTGCGAAGCTGGCCCCAATCTCTCTGCACATCGCTCGAGAAGATCGTTCGATCCTGACGGGAGCTATACGTCGTGTCGCCGGTTGCAACCTCTTTGCCATCGACGGTGATGGAGCTCAGGCCAGCCGCGATATGGGCCCCTTTTGCAGAGAAGGTGAGCCGGGAAGACATGCCAGTGCAGCCATAGAAGAGGCCGTAGCTTTCGTCACTAGTCGAGTAGTTACCTTCGAATTGACCCATGGGGGCCGCCGCGTGGTGCCATCCCTCCGCGGATGCGCCGCCTGCGATGACCGCGAAGAAAGCTGCAGTCAAAACCGATTTATTCATGATTCACCTATTTTTAGGAGGGACTGTTAATGTCCGGCCAGCATTGGTATGTCTGGTGAAAATTCTCGGAGCATGCAATCCTAAGTTGCTCATTCGCCGTGCGAACGTGCGAATTAACTGGACGGTTGTTCTATTGTTCGCAGTTCCTCTTGTCGCCGCCTTATCCACTGCCAGCATGCAAACCAAATCAATCTTTCACGTGCACGTCGTAAGCGACGAACTGAACACTGATGGAAGACCACAATGACGAAGCCACGCCGACGGCTCCTTAGGCAAATCGATACTTTGGGGCGCAAAATGCCGGCTCTGAAGCGGCCAACTAAGGCATTGCTAGGCAAAGGCTGGTCGTCCATCCGCGTGCCCAGTGCGCTTCTACTCATCCTTGGAGGGCTGCTTGCATTCTTGCCGGTCCTCGGGATCTGGATGCTTCCGCTGGGTCTCATGTTGCTGGCGGTGGATGTGCCGACGCTGCAAAACCCGATGGCGTCAGCTTTTATCAGGTCTCGTCGATGGATGACCATTCGGCGGCGGGCTTGGCAGCGCGTTCGAGCCAGGAAATAGCGAACAAGTCTGCGGAGCGGTCGGGTCGGTTGGAGCTAAAGTCATCGAAACTCTGAAAACTGTCGATTTCGAAACTGGTTGGCTCTGATTTTCGGATGCGAAAGTAGCGCCCGCAGCAGCCTTTTGTGCCGCGGGCGCCGCCCATTACCGTGATTTACGAGACCAGGAGGCTGGTTGGCGCGGCACCGACGATTGAACTCAGCGTGCCCGGCTTCCTAATTGGCAGGGATGACCTTGGTTTCAAGTCTAACGTCAGGAAGCTGCCAGGGCGTGGCGAGCCCAACTCCTCTGACGGCGATGCCGCTATCTAGCCGATCCGAGTAGTTCTTGTGATGGTGGCCATGGATCACGAGCGACACGTTAATGTCGGCCGCCAGCTGGTCAATGAACTCAAAACCGTGTTCGTGGCAGCTCGGCGCTTCATGCGTGATGAGGACATCTGCTTTCTGAGCGCGGAGGCTTTCGACCGTCCAAGGCATAATCGTCGTCAGGTGCTTTCTGGGAAGGCCGCCATCGATGCGCTCGTTTCGAGGTGTCCGCGCGATGAGCTCGGCTTCTGAAGCGACAAGCGCCTCTCCGTCTCCGCGCCAGACCTTCCCGCGTACGATGCCGCCCAGGCCGGCGATGCGAAGTCCTCCGACCTCGATGATTTTACCGTCGATCCGGTGCCCGTCGAAGTCCTTTAAAAGATCAATCTGGTTGTCGAGGGATGCATCGTGGTTCCCAATGATGAAGCGAAGATCGAGCCCCATATCGATTAAGCGGTCGAATGCCTCCCGGGTCCGATCCGCGCCGCTTGGGTCCAGTTTCCCATCTGAGAAGTCACCGAGAACAATCACCGTCTTAGTGGAGCTACCGATAGCCTCGAAGAGCGGGTCCCACTTTCCGTGCGGATCGCCATAAATCAGAATTTCAGAGTTCATACCCATCGTCACTAGTTAGAAATATAGGATAGCGCAGTGCAAGCCGAGTGTGTAGCCTGCATGTGAAATGTGTAAGGAATTCTGGTCAATGACCCCGGACTAAAGTCCGAGGCTTGGATGGGCGGCCTGTCTGCCCATTTGGGCCTCAACTGAGGTCTGGCGCGCAAGCGCACGTTGACCAGCACAAGAAAGAAAGGAGAATACCATTCAATCTACGTTGAACCATACGCTCAAGACCGACGGTCGTGTGCCTCCTCAGCACGGCCCTCTCGAAGACACATCAGTAGACAATCCGGGTCAGGAACGAAACGGGGTGTGTCCAAACGCGGGTGGTCAACATGTGCGAGAGGAGACCGTCGAAAGACGGCGCAACCGGAGTGTAAACTCCGCGAGCGGCGTAAGCCGCGTTTTCGTGCTTGCGAAGAATGGCAAGCCTCTCATGCCGACGCGTCCCGCCAGGGCGCGGAAGCTTCTCAAGGACGGCCGTGCCGTCGTCCACAAAAGATATCCTTTCACCATCCGGCTCAAAGACCGGACGGAAGGGGATACACAGCCAATCGAACTGAGGGTCGATCCGGGGTCGAAGACCACCGGGATGGCCCTTGTCCGACAAGGGCAAGGCGCAGACGACGTCCTGCACCTTTCTGAAATGACCCATCGCGGTGCCCAAATCCGTAAGAAGATGGGCCAGAGATCAGCCTTTCGACGGAGGCGCAGGTCTGCAAACCTGCGCTACCGCAAGAAGCGCTTTGACAATCGACGCAGGAAGGCTGGCTGGTTGCCGCCCTCTCTTCAGTCGCGGGTGGATAATATCACGAGTTGGGCAAAGCGGTATCGCAAGCTGACACCCGTCACTTCCATTGCTGTCGAGCGAGTGCGCTTCGACATGCAAAAGCTTGAGAATCCTGAAATCTCGGGCGTCGAGTATCAGCAAGGAACGCTCGTTGGCTACGAAGTTCGGGAGTATCTTCTGGAAAAATGGGGACGCCATTGCGCATATTGCGGGCAGGTCGATGTACCCCTTCAAATTGAACACATCGAGCCTCGATCTCGGGGCGGATCAAACCGCGTTTCGAACCTGACTTTGGCTTGTGAATCCTGCAACCAGGCCAAGGGGAATATGCCTGTAGATGACTACCTCAAGACGAGGCCTGCCCTGCTGCGGAGCATCAAGGCTCAGTCCAAGAAGCCCCTGCGCGATACGGCTGCAGTCAATGCTACGCGAAACGTCCTGTGGTTGAAGTTGAATGAGATCGGACTTCCGGTGACCGGCAGCTCTGGCGGATTAACGAAGTTCAATCGCACGACGCAAGGGCTACCCAAAGAGCATTGCCTTGACGCCGCCTGTGTTGGGCGGGTCCAAGACCTCAAGTGCTGGGATCAGCCCGTCCTTCTGATTTCGGCCATGGGCCGCGGCAGCCACCAGCGAACGCGATTGGACAAGTATGGCTTCCCGCGAGGCTACCTCATGTCGAAGAAGTCGGTTCACCGGTTTCAGACAGGGGATATCGTGAAGGCCGTGGTTCCTGCTGGAAGGAAAGCGGGTACACACATCGGCCGTGTCGCAGTCAGGAAGACAGGCTCCTTCAACATTACAACAAAGACCGGCACAGTGCAGGGAGTTTCCCACAGGCATTGTCGGATTCTGCAGAGAAATGATGGATATGGATACCAAACAGACCACCCCACGAGAACACACGCGTCCCCTCCCCGGACTAAAGCCCGGGGTTTCGGGCGCTAGGTTTTCAATGAATACGACTGTTTCCCTCGAAGATCGCGTGGCGCATACGTCCAAGTTGTGGAGAGAGCTGGCCAACCGGGAGATGCCCTGGGTCTGGGACGATATGGAGATCAGCTACCATGTCGGAAACCTCCTGGCGCGCTTTCTGCCCAAGGTGATCGACTTCGCGAACAAGCTTCAGGCCAAAGAAAGCGCTTCGGAGCGGACGCTCGAGAGCATTTATGATGAAATCAGAGAAATCATGGAGCCTGAAGCGGTCTTTTCAGACCGGCTTTGCTGGCTTCGAGATGAGACCGCGGAGGCTCGGCTGGCCGGTACCGCGACTTGGATGGAGGTCGAGGAAGGCACGACGTCTATTTTGAGCCTTTTGAAGACGGAAGCACCGGAGGTGTCCGACGACGAACTGATCGAGAACCTGCTTCTCGTGACGGTTTTCTTTGAGGGCTACGACCTCGGGCTTCCGCAAACGTCGTATGACAAGCGCAAGCCGCGGTTCGATCCGGAGCAGCTGTCGAACAAGATCCGTGAGCTTGCGGCCACCGTGGATCGGAAACTTATGATCGAGTCCGCGCTCGATGGCTACGTCAAGGACCGCAAGAAGTTGCAGTACCCGAAGGATGTCGTCCAAGAAGCATTCAAGAACGGCGTTCTCGCCGACTTGGTCCCTGCCGAGGCCACGGACTGATTTAGTCCACCACCCCACACGCAAGTTCTTTTGGAGCTCACGTGTGGGGGCGTTGTTGCACTACCACGGCCTAAGGCGCGACTGCCCCTTTCCCCGCTGACGTCAGGCCACGCGGACGATCTCGGCGGTGCCGAGGGCGTTGAAGCGGTTCATGAGGGCGATGCGGATTTGAACTTCGGCGGTTTGGCGGTCTGGGTCTCTTGCAGCGATCCGTTGGCCGAACGCTTTGAAGCACCGCATCTTCGCCTCGATGCGACTTCGGATATGGTAGCCCGTCCAGCGCTTCCAGAACGCCCTGCCGTCGTGACGCGTGGCGCGCAGGGTCTCGTTTCGGACTTTGGCCGCCGGACCGTCGTCCTTCCATGGCCTGCCGTTCTTGCGGATCGGAATGATCGGGACGGCATCTCGTTCGAGGACGGCGGTGTGACAGCGGCGGGTATCGTAAGCGCCATCAGCCGTCACCGTGCCGGTTGGTTCGTCCTGAGGCACCTGATCCAGCAGCTCGGGCAGGACCGGACTGTCCCCGTCCCGGCTCGGCGTAAACTCCACGGCCCGGATGTCTGACGTGGCGGGGCCCATGGCGAGGTGAACCTTTCGCCACTGGCGGCGGCCCTGCACGCCGTGCCTGCGGGCCTGCCATTCACCATCGCCGAGAAACTTGATGCCGGTGCTGTCCACGAGCAGGTTGAGCGGGTCATCGGCGTGGCGATACGGGTTCTGCACCGCCAGGGTTTTCTGCCGGCGGCAGAGCGTAGACGCGTCCGGAACGGGCCAGTCAAGCCCTGCTTGCTGCAAGAGGCCGGCGACCATCCCTGGGGTCTGTCGCAGGGGGAGCCTGAACAGAACCTTGATCGACAAGCAGAACTGGATCCCCGCATCGGAGAAAACCGGTGGCCTGCCGGCGCGACCGTCGTGCGGCGCGAGCCACGTCATGTCATTGTCGAACCAGATCAGCATCTCACCCCGCTTGCGAAGCGCGGCATTGTAGGCGGAACAGTTCGTGGTGCGGTAGCGGCTTGGCGTCGGCTTCGGCATGACACCCTACTAACTTGCTGGATTCCAGCTGTGAATCGTCACCGGCTCAGGTTTTGCAACAACGCCCCTCACACCTCCTCTTCGCGGATCGCATCGCCCCAGGGGGTCATGATCTCGGTCGCGCCGCAGTTCCGGCCCGCCTTGCGCATCACGCCCGCAGGCACCGCGAAGGCATAGGGGTGCACCGTGCGCTTGGCCTTCTTCACCGGGCCGAGCGCCGCCAGCGTCTCACCCACCGCGCCGGGCAGGTCCTCGTCCACCACGGTGCCGCTGGCGCCCGAGGCGTCGATGCGGGGCGTGTGGATCGCCTCTTCGAGATCCATGCCGCAATCCACGATGAAGCTGGTCAGATTCGTCACGGCAGGCAGGATCTTGCGCCCGCCCGAGGCGCCGATGGCGAACATCCGGTCGCCCGCCTGACCCACCGTGGGGCAGACGTTCATCAGGCAGCGCTTGCCCGGCGTCAGCGAGTTCGGCTTGCCCGGCTCGGGGTCGAACCACATGATCCCGTTGTTCAGCAGCATCCCGGTCTGGGGCGAGACAACGTGGCTGCCGAACATCGACAGGAGGGTCTGGGTCACGTTCACCATGTTGCCGTGCCGGTCCACCACGCTGAAGGTGGTGGTGCAGGCGGGGGCCTGCGGGCTTTCGCCGGTGTCGCCGCCATGCTCCAGCCGGTCGCGATAGGCCGCGCCGAGCGCGCCCGCCATGATGGCATAGTTCTCGGGCGAGGGGGCGTCACCGGGAGTGAAGCCCGCCTCCATCGCCTCCAGCGCCTTGACCAGTTCGGCCCCGGCCGAGAGACCCGAGGGCGCATAGATCACCGCGTCGCGGTAGCGGACCCTGCGCGGCTCGGAGGCCACGGCGCGGTAGGCGGCAAGGTCCTCCAGCGCGAGCGAGCCGCCCTTGGCCTGTACGTCCTCGACCAGCATCCGGGCGACCTTGCCCTCGTAGAAGTCCCGCGCGCCATGCTCGGCAAGCCGTTGCAGCGTGGCGGCATGGGCGGTCTGGTTCAGCCGCGCATCCGACAGGGCGGTCCAGCCCGCGATGTTGGGCCACTGCCCGTCCACGAGGAAGAGATCGGCGGCGTCCTTGTCCTGCGCCAGTTGCCGCGTGGCTGAGGCGATCATCAGCGAGGCGTACCAGTCGATCAGCATCCCCTCTCCGGCCAGGGCCACGGCGGGGGCCAGCAGCTCGGCCCAGGCCTTGCGCCCGTATTTGCCATGGGCCAGCTCCATCCCCGCGACGGTGCCGGGCACGGCGACGGCGGTGGCGCCATAGACGTTGCGGTCCCCCGTCACGCGGGTCCAGGGGAAGAGGTCACCGGCCTTGGCGCCGGACACCAGCGGGTAGTCTTCCAGCTTGAGGCCTGCAGGCGAACGCATCCCGAATTCGATCGTCTCGGCGCGCTCCTCGTCGGCGCGCCAGAGGGTCATCATCCCGCCGCCCATGGGGCCGGACATCCAGGGCTCCACTACGCCCACGGCAAAGGAGGTCGCCACCGCCGCGTCGATGGCATCGCCGCCGGCCGCCAGCACGGCGGCGCCCACCTCGGCCGCCTTGCGGTGCTGCGAGGCGACCACGCCACCCTCGGTCCAGATGACTTCCTTGCGGATCTGCTGGGTCTTGGAGAAATTGTTCATGGTCAGCCTTTCGTCTTGTCATCGCGGCGCCTGCGGGCGCCGCTCATCAGCGCGGTGCCGGCGAGAACGGGGGCAAGCCCCGAAATCACCAGCCCGGTGGCATAGCCTTCGGTGGCGGCGAACACGGTCTGGATCAGCACGGGGCAGAGGACATAGCCGCTGAAGAGGACGAAGGTCCCCGCGGCGGTGATCTCTCCCACGCGGTCCTCGGGGGCGGTTTCGGCCAGCCCGGTCAGGAAGACCCCGTTCCAGGAAATCACCGTGATCCCGGCCAGAACCGAGAGCAGGACGATCCAGGACACCGGGCTGTTCGGGCCGATAGTGGCCAGCAGCGCCATGGTGATGCCCGAGACGAAGCACAGCCCCGAGAGTGCGCGCACCGGATCGCCGATCCGGTCCGAGAGCCAGCCCATGGTGATCCGCCCGGCAACGCCCGCGCCCTGCAGGAGCGCGAAGCCCGCCCCGGCGGCGGCCAGCGACCAGCCCGCGTGGTCGGACAGGAAGACGGCATAGAAGGCCATCAGGATGCCCTGCGCCACGCCGAGGCAGAAGCCCGCCGCAGTCAGCAGCCGCAACTGGCGGTCGCACATCAGCAGGGCGATCAGCCGCATCGGCGCAAGCGCGAGGTCGCGGAATGGCAGGGCGCGGGTCGGCGGCGGGCTGTCGTCCATCGCGCCCTTCCAGAGCGCGAGTGCCGCGGCAGAGCCGAGCGCCAGCACGCAGGCGGTGATCATCGCCGCGGGCACGTCGCCGAAATGCAGCGCCACGAAGGGCAGCAGCAGCCCGGCGGCCAGACCGCCAAGCGGCACACCCGCCTGTTTCACCGAGAAGATCGTCGCGCGCCGGGCCTTGGGCACCACCTTCATCAGCAGGTCCGCGCCTGCGGGCGTTGCGGTGCCATAGCCCAGACCGATCACGAAACTGGCCAGCAGCATCGCCTCCCACCGGTAGAAGAGGCAGAAGAGCAGCGCTGCCGCCGAGGTGACGCACCCTAGTTGCAGCTGTTGCAACGAGGAGAAGCGCACCAGCGCCGTCGGCCCCCAGAGGAAGAAGCACATGGAGCCGAAGGCCGCCGCCGAGGACAGCTGCCCCACCGCCTCGGGCGGGACGCCGCTGGCCTGTGTCAGGGGCATCCCCAGTAGGGGCAGCACCCGGATCATCAGGGCCAGCACCGCCTGCACAAGGGTGACGGTCAACACGATGGGCACCCACGAGGGTGCGGTGGCGGTGCGGACGTCTGTCATTGCGGCTCCTTCAGGTGCGCTCACCGGCGGCGGGTCGAATCACCCATTGGAAACCGTCGATCTTGATGTCTTCGCCGGTCACGAAACAGGGCTCGGAGAGGCAGAGGAAGGCCACGACCTGCGCGACGTCGGCAGGGGTGCCGGTGCGGCCCAGCGAGATGCCGGCCTCCAGCTCCGCCTTGCGGGCGCGGATCAGGTCGTTGGACCGTTCCGGCTCGATGATACCGGGACAGACGGCATTGACCAGAACATAGGGCGACATTTCCTTCGCAAGGGCCTTGGTCATGCCCAAAAGTCCGGCCTTTGCCGTGGTATAGGCGAATTTCGAGACGGCCGATGTGACGCCGCCGGTATAGGCGTTCAGCGAGGACATCATGACGATCCGCCCGGCCTGCGCCTGCATCATCCCCGGGGCAACCGCGCGGGTCCAGTTGAAGGCGCCTTTGAGGTTGATCGCGATGGTGCGGTCGAAGCTCTCCTCGGTGATCTCGCAGATGCCGTCGGTGTTCGACTTGCCCGCGTTGTTGACCAGAACGGCGATGGGGCCGGTCTGGGCCTCGACCTCGGCCGCGATCTCCTGCGCGCGGGCGAAATCGGCCACGTCGGCGACATAGGTGCGACAGGTCCGGCCCATGGCCTCGACCTCGGCCTTGGTGTTGGCGAGGTCCTCGGGGACCAGGTCGGCCAGAACCATGTCACAGCCCTGCCGGGCCAGTTCATGGGCGCAGCCGCGGCCGATGCCGCGACCGCCGCCGGTGACGATGGCTGTCTTGCTCATGCGGGGGTACTTTCCTTGGATGTGGGGACGGGCGGGAAGACCTCGCCCGCGAAATGGCAGGCGACGGTCTGGGCGCCCACGGTGCGGTCGGCGGGGTCATCCTGCCGGCAGATCGGCTTCACATGGGGGCAGCGGCCCTGGAACCGGCAGCCTGGCGGCAGGTTCGAGGCATCCGCCGGTTCGCCCTCAAGCCAGAAGTTCTCGGTCACGCGGGGGCCGTTGACCTTGGGAATCGCGGCCAACAGCGACTGCGTATAGGGGTGCTTAGGGCTGTCCATCAGCTCCTCCACCGGGCCCACCTCGACGATCCGGCCAAGGTACATCACCGCCACCCGGTGACACATGAGCCGCACCACCGAGAGGTCGTGCGAGATGAAGATGTAGGTCAGGTCGAAGGTCTCGCGCAGGTCGCGGAAGAGCCGCAGCACCGTCGCCTGCACCGACACGTCGAGGCCCGCCGTCGGCTCGTCGAGGATCACGACCTCGGGGTTCAGCATCAGGATGCGGGCAAGGCCCACGCGGCGCTGCTGCCCGCCCGAGATCTCATGCGGGAAGAGGTCCGCGTGACCGGCTGGCAGCCCGACCGAGGTCAGGATCTCACTCACCTTGGCCAGCCGCTCCCTGCGGGGCAAGTCGGTGTGGATGATCAGCGGCTCTTCCAGCGATTTTCCGATCTTCCAGCGCGGATCGAGCGAGGCGCCGGGGTCCTGATAGGCATATTGCAGGCGGCGGCGCAGGGCGCGCGCCTCGCGCGGGGTACGGCCCGCGATCTCCTTGCCCTCGAAGGTGATGGAGCCGGAGGTGGGCGCCTGAATGCCCATCAGCGTCTTGCCGAGCGTGGACTTGCCGCAGCCGGATTCCCCCACCAGGCCGAGGATTTCCCCCTGCGCGAGGTCGAAGCCGACCCCGTCGAGGGCCTTGATCTCGCCCAGCTTGCAGGCGAAGGGGCCGCGGATCGGGAAGCGGACCGTCAGGTCCGATACGGTCAGGATCGGGGCGTCTGTCATGTCTGCACCTCCTTCAGCGGGGTAGCGGGTGTGGTCTGGAACTGCGGATGGGCGCAGCGCACCACATGGGCCGGCCCGGCTAGGTCGGGCGCGGGACGAATGCGGCAGGCCTCGGTCGCCCGGTCGCAGCGGGTCTGGAACCGGCAGCCCGGCGGTGGCGCGTAGAAGCTGGGCAACTCGCCGGGGATGCCGGTCATGCCGCCGCCGCCCTCGGGCAGCGAGGCCAGCAGCTTGGCGGTGTAGGGATGCGTCGGGCGGTTGAAGAACTCGGCCACAGGGGCGGCCTCCACGTCCTGGCCGGCGTACATCACGGTGATTCGGTCGCAGATCTCGTAGGCCGAGCCGAGGTCATGGGTCGTCAGCATCACCGCCACCCCCCGGTCGTTTGCGAGATTGCGCAGCAGGCCGAGGATCTGCGCCTGAATCGTCACGTCCAGCGCGGTGGTCGGCTCGTCCGCGATGATCAGGTCAGGTTCGGGCAGCAGGGCCATGGCGATCATCAGCCGTTGCCGCTGTCCGCCCGAGACCTCGTGCGGGTATTTCTTCAGCAGCTGTTCGGGCCGGGGCAGCTGAACAAGGTTCAGCATCTCCATGATCTTCTCGCGGTCCGCCTTGCGCCGGGCGAGGGGGTAGGGCGTCAGCAGGGTCGGCGCACGCGACGGGCCCACGGGGCGGCGCGGCGACTTCCACTTCATCAGCTCCTCGATCTGCTGGCCGATGGTGAAGACCGGGTTCAGCGAGGTGAAGGGATCCTGCGGGATGAAGGTCACCCGGCGGCCGCGGACGGCCTGCTGCTGCACGCCCTGTGCGGCATCCAGCATGTCGATGCCGTCGAAGCGGATGCGCCCGCCGCGGATCTCCAGCGCGTGGCGCGGCAGCACGCCGAGAATGGCACTGGCCAGCGTGGTCTTGCCACAGCCGCTTTCGCCCACGAGGCCCATGATCTCGCCCCGCTTCATGGTCATGTTGGCGCCGTCGAGGATATGGGCAAAGCCCCCATCCCCGCGGAACCCGAGGGACAGGCCCTCGACGGTCAGGAGCGCGTCGGTCATCGGCTTCCCTTTCTCAGTTTCGGGTCGAGGATGTCGCGCAAGCCATCGCCCAGCAGGTTGAAGCCCATGACGACCAGGAAGATCGCAAGGCCGGGGGCGGCGGCATACCACCAGGCTTCCGGCAGGAACTCGCGCGCCTCGGAAATGGTCCGGCCCCATTCCGGTGTCGGTGGCGGCGCGCCAAGGCCGAGGAAGCCGAGGGCGGCGGCGGTGAGGATCGTGGCCCCCATGCCGATCGAGGTCCGCACGATGATGGCGGAGGCGGTGTTGGGCAGGATATGCAGCACCATCACCCGCCAGTCAGAGGCACCAAGCGCGAGGGCGGCCTCGACGAAGGTCTGCGCCTTGAGCGACTTCGTCTCGGCGTAGACGAGGCGGGCCCAGAACGGCCAGTAGGTCAGCGACAGTGCGAGGATGACGTTCTCGACCGAGGGTCCGAGGGTCTGCGCGATGGCGATGGCCAGCACGATCTGCGGCACGGCAAGGAAGATGTCCGAGGTCCGCATCAGGAACCCGCCCGGGAAGCCGCCATAATAGCCTGCGATCAGCCCGATGGGCACGCCGATCCCGACCGAGACGCCCACGGCGATGACCGCGATGGTGATGGTGATCCGCGCCCCGAAGAGGATGCGCGAGAAGACGTCCGACCCCATCCTGTCGGTGCCGAAGAGGTGGTCAGCCGAGGGCGGTTGCAGCCGTTCCGTCAGGTGGAAGGCGGTGACGTCCTCAGGGTAGGGGGCCAGCACGGGCGCAAAGATCGCGACGAGGATCAGGCCGAGGATGAGGGCGGCCCCGATGGTTGCGGCCCGGTCCGCCAGAAGCCGTTTCAGAGCGGTCATTTCAGGGTCCTCGGGTCGATGAAGGTGTGGATGATGTCGACGAGGAGGTTCACGCCGATGAAGACGACGCCGACGATGATCGAGAAGCCGAGGATCGCCTTGGTGTCCGATTGCAGGATCGACTGCACCGCGTAAGTGCCAAGGCCCGGCCAGTCAAAGACCGCCTCGACCACCACGGCGCCCGCAAAGAGCGTGCCGAAGATCAGGCCGATCTGGGTGACGGTGGAAATCAGCGCGTTACGCAGCACGTATTTCCACGTGATCAGCGTCGTCGGGAACCCCATGGCCCGTTCGTAGAGCACGAAGTTGGAGTTGATCACCTCCAGCACGCCGGCGCGGGTGAAGCGCACCAGCGTGGCAGCTGCCGGAAGGGCCAGCGTGATCGCGGGCAGTAGCATGTGATGCAGCGTGTCCCAGAACGAGGCCCAATCCCCGGTCAGCACCGAGTCGAGCAGGTAGAAGCCGGTGATCTCCTCCGGTCCCCAGCCGGCGATCCGGCCGTTGAGCGGGGTCCAGCCCAGCTTCGTCGAGAAGTACATCTGAAGCTCCATCGCCAGCCAGAAGCTGGCCACGGCGAGGCCCGAGACCGAGAGCACCCGTAGGGTCTGGTCGATCATGGAATTGCGCTTCACCGCCGAGATGACGCCGAGCGGCACGCCGAGCCCGATGGCGAGGACCATGGCGGCCATGGTCAACTCCAGCGTGGCTGGCAGCCGGTGCAGAAGGTCCTCGGAGATCGCACGCTGGGTATAGAGGCTCTTGCCGAGGTCCCCTGTGGCGAGGTCGGCGACATAGCGTCCGAATTGGACGAAGATCGGCTGGTCCAGCCCCATTTCGGCGCGCAGCGCCTGCACCTGTGCTTCGGTCGCGTTCTCGCCCGCGATGATCCGCGCCGGGTCGGTCGGGATCACGTTCGAGATGAAGAAGACCACGAAGACGAGGCCGAAGAGGGTGGGAATGAACCAGACGAGGCGGGACAGGATGAGTTCCAGTCTGCGCATGGAGGAAGCTCCGATCGGGCTGGGAAGGTCTTGCTGGGTGAAGAGGGCGGGGCGCCGCCGCCGGGAGAAAGCCCGCGGCGCCCCGGTCAGGTCCCCCAGTCAGGCCCCCCGGAAGGGGCCGTCAGAGGGGGCATCAGAGGGGATCACTCCTCGAGGTAGGCCCACCGCATGTCCTGGCCGTTGCCGACCGGGCAGAAACGGACGTTCTTCACGTTGGAGGCATAGGGGCCGAACCACTTGGTGTTGTAGATCCAGATACCGGCCGCATCCTCGTAGATCTGCTTGGTGGCATCCGAGTAGAGCTCGGCGCGGGCGTCCTGATCGGTGATTACCAGCGCCTTCTCCAGCATCTCGTCCACGGCGTCGTTGTGGTAGGACGACACGTTCCGCGTGGGGGCATAGCGCGAGGCATAGAGCTCACCCACCCAGTTATTCGGATCGACGTAATAGGTCGACTTCCAGTAGGGCACCATGTCGGGCATCGTGTCCGGGTTCTGCATCGCCGAGGAGATCACCGGCCAGGGCGAGCTCTCGATCTCGACCTCGATGCCGAGCTGCGAGAGCCCGTTCTGCATTAGCGCCGCGGCCTGTTCCGTTTCCGAGAAGCCGGCCAGCGTGCCGATCTTGATCGTGCGGACCTCGTCGCCATGGTCGGCCTTGTAGGCGTCGAGAAATTCCTTGGCCTTCTCGAGATCGTAGTCGTAGCCAGGCACATCCGGTGCGCCCCAGAGGTTGCCCGGCATGATCGTGGGGTTGCGGGCGACGGTGCCCTGCATGATCTCGTTGATGTAGCCGTCGTAGTCGAAGGCATGCACCATCGCCATGCGGAAGTTCTTGTCGTCCAGCGGCGCGCGGCCGTTGTGCATCGCGATGTGGAACACGCGCATCGATTCTTCCTCGATGATCTGCACGTCCTCGTCGGCGCTCAGGCGATCCACCTGGTCGGGCGCAAGGTAGCCGTCGAGGCCCTGGTAATCGCCGCGCATCAGGCCCTGGATCCGGGTGTTGGTCTCCAGAACGGTGCGGAACTCGATCTCGTCGAAGTACTTCTCGCCCCAGCCGGCAAAGTGATCGGCAAAGCGTTCGCCGATGAAGCCGCGCGCCGGGTCATAGCGTTGCAGCATGTAGGAGCCAGAGCCCGCGACGTGGTCGATCATGTAGGCCTGGCCCCAGTCGCCATCGACCTCGTTTTCCTGCACCAGCGTCGAGTTCACCACGAGGATGTCGGGCACCAGCGCCGCGAAGATCGCCGAGGGTTCCTTGAGGGTGAAGGTGACGGTGTATTCGTCCACCGCCTCGGTCATGCCGGGATCGATCATCGGCAGGAAGAGCGAACCGGCCCCCCGCTTCAGCTCCAGCATCCGCTCGAAGGAATAGACGACATCCTCGGCGGTCATCTTGGTGCCGTCGTGGAAGGTCACGTCGTCGCGCAGGTTGAAGGTCCAGGTCAGGCCGTCCTCGGAGACCGAGTGATCGGTGGCCAGCCACGGGATCAGTTGCGGGGGATTGTCCACCCAGCGGTAGAGCCCGTCGTAGAAGTTGAGCCGCGACGCCACGCGGGCCACGTCGCGCACGGTGTGCGGATCGAGCGTGTCATAGGAGGAGTTGTTGGCATGGACGTAGCGATCCTGGGCCGCACCCAGGGTCGGAGTCATCAGCGCAAGTGCGGAGCACAGCGCCAGAACGTGATGTTTCATGGCGTTTATCTCTCTGTTGGTTGACGTTGATTTGTTCTCTTTGTCTTGGCCGCACCGGGGAGGGACCGGGACGGCAAGGACCCGTGCGGGGCCGCGTGGGGATGACGGGGCGGGCTCAGCCGTTGGCCTTCACCCAGTCCACGATCTCGGCATGGGTGGCGAACCAGACGTCGCCCTTTGCCTTTGCCAGCTTGATCAGCTCTTCGAAGATCCAGACCCGCGACCGGTAGCCGGTGATGTGCGGATGCATCGTGAGCTGGAAAATCCCACCCTCGGCGTAGGCGGCTTCGAACTCCTTCGAGAAGATGTCGAAGACGGCCTCGGGCGGGGTGTAGGGCCGCAGCGCCGAGAAGCGGTTCATGTTGAAGTAGACGGCGTCGTCGCGGTTCCACTCGACGGGCAGTTCCACCACGCCGGTGTCCGCGCCATCGAGCAGCAGCCGGTAGCAATCCACATCCGCCATGAGCGAGCTGTCATAGGCCAGCTCCATGTCGCGGGTGATTTCCAGCGTGGCTTGCGAGAAATCCCACGACGGCGTGCGGATGCCCACCGGGCGCGCGCCGCTGATCTTTTCCAGCATGTCGGCCGAGCGCATCTGAAGATCGCGTTCCACCGGCTCGGGCAGGACCGAGTTGCGTTCGTGGATCCAGCCGTGGATGCCGACCTCGTGGCCCTCGGCCACGAACATGCGGGTCTCCTCGGGGTAGAGCTGCGCCACCACGGCGGGGACATAGAAACTGGCCTTGATGTCCTGGCGGCGGATGATCTCCATGATCCGGGGGATGCCCTGCCGGTTGCCGTACTGGCCGCGGCTCATGGCACCGATGGACTTGCCACCGTCGCGCAGCTCGTTCGTCTCGTGGTCCACGTCGAAGGACATGGCGACGGCGCATTTGGCGCCACCGGGCCAGGTGGCGGGCTTGAGGCTTTGACCGGCGCGCACGCGATCGACCTTGCCGCGCCAGACCTCTTCAGGCCATTCCCAGGGGTTTTCGGATATGCTCATGATTTCAGGTCCTTAGGGGAAGGGATGGCCGGAAACGGGCAATACCTGCCCGGTGATGAACCCCGCCCGGTCCGAGGCGAGGAAGGCGCAGGCGGCGGCGATGTCGGCGGGCTCACCTAGACGGCGCATGGCGATGTTCTCGACCATGCGTTTCTGGCCCTCTTCGCCGTAGCTCGCCCATTGCTTTTCATAGTCGGGCGAGGTGCGCAGGAAGCCCGGCGCGACGGAGTTCACGGTGATCCCGAAGGGCCCCAGCTCCAGCGCCATCTGGCGGGTCAGGCCGATGAGCCCGTGCTTGGCCGAGCAGTAGGACTGGATGCCGGTCAGGCTGGGTTTCAGCCCCGCACCGGAGGAGATCGTCACGATCCGGCCCGAGCCGCGCGCCTTCATTGCCGGAATCACGGCTCGGATCAGGTTGAAGGCCGACATGACATTGCCGTCATAGATAGACATCCATTCTTCGTCCGTGACCTCTTCCAACGGTTTTTTGGTGTTGCCGCGCACGCCGCCGGCGGAATTCACCACCACGTCGGGGACCAGATCGCCAAAGCGGGCCTTGACCGCTTCGAAATCGCCAAGGTCGATCACCTCCGTCTCGACACCCGGATGGTCGGCGGCGAAGGCGGCCAGATCGTCGCCAAGGATATCTGCGGCCACGACGCGCGCACCTGCCGCGGCGAATTCGGCCGCGATGCCCGCCCCGATGCCGCGGGCGGCCCCGGTCACGAGGACGGTCTGGCCGGAGAAGTCGAAGCTGATCATTCCGCCGCCTCCTGCACCTGCATCGACCGGGCGAGGCCGGGCACGCGGGTTTTCACGGCTTCCACGGCCTCCCAGACCTCGCTGCCGTCGCCCTTGCGGGCTTTCGCGGGCAGGGCGTCGATCCGGTCGAAGACCTCGCGCTTGACGAAGTGGCGCCAGTGCACCGGCATCATGGTCAGCGCCTGCGTCAGCGCGGCGTAGTTGGCATCGGTCCAGATCGCCTCGTAGGCGCGGCGGCTCTCGTTGTAGCTGAAGGTCGTGGGGGCCGGGGCCACGTGGGCGTCGCGCAGGGCCTTGGTGGCGGGGCCGTCCAGCACGCCCTCGCGGTCCACGACGACGCCATAGCTCGCCTTGGCCTTCTCGGGTGTGACCGAGCCGCGCAGCACGTCGCGCACCACCAGCTCCACTGGCCGGGCGAAGGGATTGCCATAGCCTGCGCCGCCGCCCGAGGTCAGGTTGAAGATGTCGCCCGGCCCCATGGTCACCACGTCGGTATTGCCGAGGTTGATCTCCTCGCCCTTGGGCGTCACGCGTGTGAAGAACGAGGGCGCACCGGGCTGCCCGCCCGAGCCGCCCCAGGCAGCAAAGATCGTGCGGTCGCGGTTGCGCGCGGTGATCACGGTGTCCGGGGTGAAGACCTCGACCTCCAGTTCGGTCGCCATGCCGCCTCGTGCGGTGCCGGGGCCGCCGCTGTCGGGCACGAGGCCATAGCGGCGGAACTTGATCGGCACCTCGACCTCGTTGATCTCGACCGGGGTGTTCTTGAGGAAGGCCGAGTTGGCCCCGGAGCCGTCGGTGCCATCGCCAAGCGCCGAGCCGCCCGCGCCGCCGGTCACCGGGTCGATCGAGGCCATGGAGAGCTTGCCGCTGGCGGCGTCGAAGGTCTTGACGTTCACGATCCCGCCGCCGCCCGCCGCGCCCACGGGCAGACGGTCCGGGGCGGCGGCGTGGAACGCCCCCATGATGACCCCCTGCAGCCGCCCGCAGGTGAGCGAGCGCATCCCGACTGCAGCGGGGTACTGGGGATTGAGCACCGTGCCCTCGGGCACGACGCAAGTCGCCGCCCTGAGGATGCCGCCGTTCAGCGGGATCGACGGGTCGAGCGTGTAGAGACAGTAGTTGTAGCCCACCATCAGCAGGATGTGCCGGGGGTTGCCCCCGGTGGGCATGTTGAGCGCGGATTTCAGCTGTGGGTCGGAGCCGGTGAAGTCCATGATGACCTCGTCGCCGCGCACCTTCAGCGTCAGCTCCAGCCGCACCGGCACGCCGCCCGGCCCGTCCTCGTCAAGGTAGTCGACAAAGCGGTGGTCGCCATCGAGCAGGCCCGAGATCACGGCACGCGCGCGCGCCTCGCCCACGTCCAGCAGGTCCTCGATGCCGTTCTTCACGGTCTCGACGCCGAACTTGCGGATCATCTCGTGCATCTTGGCTTCGCCGGTGTTCACGGCGGCGATCTGCGCGTTCAGGTCGCCCCGGTTCTGATCGGGCATGCGGACGTTCAGCATCATTGTCTCGATCAGCTGTTCGTTCATCACGCCGCGGCTGATCAGCTTGGTGGGGCGGAAGCGGATGCCCTCCTGATGGACCTCGGTGTTGGCCCGCGACAGCGAGGCGGGCACCGCGCCGCCCATGTCGGTGTTGTGGATATGGCCGACGGCAAAGGCGATGATCTCGCCCTCCCAGAAGATCGGCTTCCAGATGTGCATGTCCGGCGTATGGGTGCAGACGAAGCCCGAGTAGGGGTCGTTCGTAACGCAGATGTCGCCCTCCTCGTAGTCGTCGATCATCTCCAGCGCACCCTTGTAATCAAGGCCGATGAACCACGTGGCGCCAAGGTCGCGGGGGCTGGCGAAGGTCATGCCCGAGGGCGTGACGAGGCCGGTGGTGAAATCCTCGGTCTCTTTTACGAAGGTGGAATGCGCGGTGCGGAAGAGCGTGAAGGCCATGCTTTCGGCCACGGCCTGCGCGTGGTTTTCCAGCACTTTGAGGGTGACGGGATTAGTTCGCATCGGCGGTCTCCGCGAGGGTGAGGATCAGGTTGCCATGGCCATCGACCTCGCCGCTGAATCCGGCGGGCACGATGGTGGTGGTGTCATCCTGCGCGATCACGCAGGGGCTGACGAAGGTGGCACCGGGCGTCAGGTCGGTCCGCGTGAAAAGCGGCACCTCGCGGCGTGCGCCGTCCAGCCAGGCCGACATGCTGGCCTGCGCCGTCACCGTCTTCGGCTGGGGCGTGCTGCGCGGAAGGGTCGGCTTGGCCGAATGGCCGGTCACCACGAGATTGATGGCGATGATCTGGATCGGCGCCTCGGGGTCGGCATGGCCATAGAGGCGGCGGTGCTCGGCGTGGAAGGCCTCCGCCACCGGGGTGATGTCGGCCTTGGCCAGCGTGGCGGGATCGATGGGCACCTCGATCTCGAAGCTCTGCCCGCGGTAGCGCATCTCGCCCGAGGCGTGGAAGACGGGCGTGCCCTCGTAATGCTGTTCCTCGACCATCCAGCGGCGGGCCTTTTCGGTCAGCCGGGCGACGGTCTCGCCCATGCGCGGGGCATTGGCGGGGGCGAGGTCGTAATAGGCGGTTTCGGTAAAGTCGTTGCGCACGTCCGCCGTCAGCCCGCCAAGCGCCGAAAGAACGCCGGGGGAGGGGGGCACGATCACGCGTTTCATCCCGAGGTCGCGGGCAAGGAAGCAGGCCATCATCGGGCCGCCGCCGCCGAAGGCCAGCAGGGAGAACTCGCCCACGTCGATCCCACGGCGCGAACACAGCTTGGAGACCTCGCGGAACATGCCCGAGACGGCAATGCCCACGATCCCCTCGGCGGTTTCCTCCAGCGTGCTGCCAAGGCTGTTGGCCAGCGGCTGGATCACCTCGATGGCCTTGTCCCGGTCGACCGAGACCATGCCATAGCCAAGCGCCGAGAGGTCCAGCAGGCCCAGCGTCACGAAGGCATCGGTGATCGTCGCCTGCGTGCCGCCCCGGCCATAGGCGGCAGGCCCGGGGGTGGAGCCCGCGCTGTCCGGACCCACGGTCAGCATCCCCGCTGCGTCGATCCGCGCGATGGAGCCGCCGCCCTCGCCGATGGAGGTGACCGAGACGGTGGGCACGAAGATCGGGAAATCGCCGACGACCTCGTTCATGCCATAGCCGGGCTGGCCGCCTGTGATGATCGCCACATCCGCCGAGGTGCCGCCGATGTCGAGGCTCAGCACCTTGTCCTCGCCGGCCTCGCGTGCGACGAAGGCCGCGCCGATGACGCCCGCCGCCGTGCCCGAAAGCAGCATCTCGACGCAGGCGGTCTTGCCGACCTCGACCGACATGATGCCGCCATTCGACTTGGTGATCATCGGCTCGGGCGTCACGCCGATGCCCGACAGGGCTTCTTGCAGCGCGCCGAGGTACTGGGACACGCGCGGTTGCACGTAGCCATGGATCACGGCGGTGGAGGAGCGTTCGTATTCCCGGATGATCGGGCGCACCTCGTGCGAGGTGAAGACATGCAGCTCGGGCGCGATTTCGGTGATCAGGCGCTTGGCCTGCTGCTCATGCGCGGGGTTGCGATAGCTGTGCAGGAAGGAGATCACCACGCCCTCGGCCCTGCGCGCCTTGGCCGCCGCCACGGCTGCGCGCAGGCTTTCCTCGTCCAGCGGGCTGTCCACGGTGCCGTCGGCCAGCATCCGTTCCGCCACGCCGAAGACGAGGTCGCGGGTCACCAGCGCTTCGGGCCGGGAGGAGAGCAGGTGGTAGGGATCGGGCATCTTGAGCCGCGCCAGTTCCAGCACGTCGCAGAAGTTCTCGGTGGTGAACATGGCAAGGCGGATGCCCTTGCGCATGATGATCGAGTTGATGCCCACCGTGGTGCCGTGGGTGAAATAGGAGATGTCGCCGGGCGCGATTCCAAAGCGGTCTTCCAGCGCCTTCAGGCCGTCGATGACCTCCTGCCCCGGCTTGTCGGGGGTGGTCAGAACCTTGACGGTGCCCATGCTGCCCGCCGTTTCGTCGAATGCGCAGAAGTCGGCAAAGGTGCCGCCGATGTCTACGCCCACGCGATAACCCATCACGCGTCTCCTTGTGGTGTCAGTGTCTGGTTGTCTTCGGGGCCGGGGCGATAGCCGAGCCGCGTGCTGATCCGGGCGGCGCCCTCCAGTACGGCGGCCAGCATCTCGTCCCGGCGTTGTTCGTAGCGGGCGGTCACGGTGGCCACGTCGATCACGGCCACCACGGTGCCTTCCGCGTTGCGGATCGGGGAGGCGATACCTGCCCCGCCGGTGGCGTATTCGTCGACGATGGTGCCGTAGCCCTCGGCGCGGATCTGCGCGAGTGCGGCCCTGATCGTCGCCTCGTCCGTGGGGGTCAGCTCGTTGAAGGCGCGCAGCTCGGTCCTGGCGAAGTACGCGTCGATCACCTCGTCGGGCTGGAAGGCCAGCAGGACCCGGCCCATCACCGTGCCGTAGCCCGGCAGCGAGGACTGGTCCGAGGCGTCGTAGCGGATCGGCTGGCGGCTGACGGCCTTGGTGACCAGCCGGGCGTTCTGTTCCGGGGTGCGGACGCAGACAAAGACCGTCTCGTTCAACCTGTCGCGCATCTCTTCCACCACGGGGGCCGCGACGGAGGTCAGGAAGCCCTCCAGCCCGCCGACCCAGCCGAAGCCCTGGCGGAAGGTCTCAACGATGGCATAGCGGTCGGCGCTGTCCTTCTTGACGTAGCCGCGCGCCACGAGGGTCGAGAGCAGCCCGTAGGCTGAGGACTTGGGAAAGCCAAGCCGGGCCACCAGCTCGTTCAGGCGCATCGGTTCCGGCTGGCGGGAGAGCAGCTCCAGCACGTCGAGGACCCTTGCGGCGGACTTGACTTGGTTGTTCATGTATGTGAACCCTGTTCGCATCTGTAATCAGTTGACGGAACGGAAGGGCTGTCTGTCAACACCGGTGTGGGTTGCGGCGGCGCGACATCGGCCGCGCACGACCACGGCCACGCCACGGTGCGAGGCACCGCGCGGGGTAGGCTGTCACAGGCCCGTTACATCCAATTGGACGTTGTAGAATTGACCCCAGCGGCATTGCGCCGAAGGGGTGTTTCACGACGCGAAACGCACCCGGGAGAACGCAAAACGGCCCCTCAGGCGGCCGCGAAACTTTTTCTCATATATGCACGGAAGATGAGCATCTGGCCGGGCAGGGGCGCGAATCACGCCCCCCCCGCCCGGTGTCAGGCGAGGCTCAGAGCGCCAGCGGCACGAATGCGACCAGCAGGTAGACTAGGACCAGCACCGCCAGGTAGGGCAGCACGGCGCGGGGGATCCGCTCGATCGGAGGGTCCAAGGTGGTGGAGGCGACGAAGAGGTTGATTGCCACCGAGGGCGTGACCATGCCGATGGCGAGGCCCACCACGCTGATGATGCCGAAGTGCACCGTCCCCAGCCCCAGCTTTGGCGCCAGCGGCAGCAGCATCGGCGTCAGGATGATCTGAGCCAGCCCCTTCGAAGTGCTCCGCTCACGAAGCGTCAAATCCGATAGGATTTCGGCGAACAGGAGGCGAGATCGACTGGCTTGCTGCCGTCCGCGCGTGTCTTGGCCTTGGAATACTTGACGGTCCAGCGCGCGTTCGTGTCCTTTTGCGCCGCCTTGGCGGGCTTGTCCGGCCAGATCTCGGACGCGGTCTTGCCCGCCCTGATTGCCGCCTTCTCAACGTCGGAGTTGCGCTGGCGCGGCGCCGCAATGAGGCTTGCGTCGATGATCTGCCCGGCGCGCGGGATGAAGCCCGCCTGGTTGATCGCGCGGTCGAGTTGCTGGAACAGCGCATCGAACGCGCCGGCTTTGATGAGCGCCTCCCGGAAGTCCCACAGCGTGTTCGCGTCGGGCACGGTATCTGCGATGCCCAGCCCGCAGAAGCGCATCCAGCTGAGCCGGTCCCGAACCATGCGCTCGGTCGCTTCGAGGCTCAGCCCGTGCAGGCTTTGCAACACCAGCATCCTGAACTTCAGCACCACGTCCAACGAGGGCCGGCCGCCCTTGGCGCTGCGCGCTTTGCCGGCCGCGCGTTCCAGGATCGGTCGGAAGCGCTCGAAATCCACCGTGGCGTTCAGGATCTCAAGCGGGTCACCACCCGCCGAGATTTCCGCCAGCCGGTCATCGACACTCCAGAACCCTGCTTGCTTGGCCATGATCCCCTCCACCCATCGCAGGCAGTGAATCACGACGACAGAACATCAGCCAGAGGTTTCCGGAGGTGTCCAGCCTTCAACATGTTGTCAAGCTTGATAGGTTTATCATTGCATCAGTATTCGACAAGCGCCAGCATTTTGGAAGTACATTTTACAAAGGAATATTTAATAATGAATAAGGCATTTCGTTTATTCTGCCTAGGCACCTTCGTTATGTCAGCACATGCGGGAAATGCGCAGCAGTGTGATCATGACTTCTCTAGACCATCGTACAAGACTCGCGGAAGCTACTGTTCTCTTGGTCAATTGGTGTAGGATCAGTACACCGCAAACGAGAAAGACAAATGCGAAGATATTGAAGTCGACCATCTGATATCACTTTATTACGCCTATTCACAGGGGATCTGCGGAAATGAGTTGAGGAATTAGCAAACGATCCACGCAACCTTCGTTTTACTTCAAGGAGCACAAATAGAGCGAAAGGATCAAAGCCGCCCGAGGAGTTCGCATTGTCTTTGAACGACGTTGTTGCTCAAAGGGTGGTGTCCGACGCTGAAGCACTGCGTTCAGCGTATGGCATAAAGCCAATTTCGAATCTGACCAGCACTCAAAAAACCAAACTTCTTGTAGAGGAGCTGGAAGCCAACAAGCTCCAGATAGGTCAGCTGGCGGCGGTCAGCCCTGAAGTTCGCGCACGTACGGTGCGCTACAAAGAACGGCATATGCCTTTAGCGGATGCAGTCGAGGAACATACTACTGCGGTCCGACGACGGCTTGTTGCAAGTGCACAGCGCAATTTCGGCTCCATGCCGGCAGAGGCTCTCCCATGGATTGGAGTGTCAGTAATTCTGGCAGCAACCGCTTGGGAGGTATACGACTTATGCGAGGCGCTAAAGGATAATTACGAATTATCCGTCGCCTTTAACCCAGACTTCCAACTGCCCGGCGATGTCGATCAAGTCTGCGCGACGCAAATCCCAACGCGAGACGAGCTCTTTGAAGAGTTGGCGACTGCCCCAGGAAATATCTGGAAAGGTGCAGCGGAAACCTACTCTGATCTCACATTTTCCATACCCACTTTTTCTGACCTCAAGTCGTATCTAGGTGTGTTTGATACTGCAGTGGATAAGATAGAAGAAGAATCAAGCGAAAACTCTTGGGGCAAGCTTAGGCGAAAATTCGACTTTAATGATGATTCCATTGTAGAAAACTAGGTTACTCGAAATAAGCAGGTTGCTGTGAGTATAATTATCGTCAGGCCTTGGGCTTATCATTTTTTAGATTTTCTGAGCAAGTTGAACGGAATTTCTGGTAACTTTGATAAGCCAGGGGCTACTGTTTCATCTTCGCTGCAGGTACTGCATTTGACGCGGTGTTGGGTCCAATGTTTTTTGGCGAGGCGTTTACGGCGCAAGTGTTTTCAAATGCGCACCCGTGGGATGGCAGAGCGGAGTCGTTACCTTCGGCAAGCTGCGCCTTTGGAGCTGTCTAAAGCGCTAGACCAAAAGTCCGTTCTCTGCGCATTGCTGCGGCTGCTCGCAACCAACGCTGCATGCGCAGCGAACGTCAGAAACTGACCGCAAGCCCCAGAGCGTAGCCCTCGAGATTTTCACCTTTGGTGTACCGGAAGACTGCGCGGGCGGTGGTAACCCAAGGGATTTTGGTCTCCGAAACATCTATTTCGGCGCCGAGTCCGACCTGCGCGATCCATGGGGAATTGAAGATCTCTTCCTGATCGCCGCCATAGTGACCTAGTGAGAATTCCCCAACAGCGCGAATTGGCCGACCAAACGCGGTCTCGCGCGTGGGGATCCGAAGCCGGGACCAGAGCGCCGTCGTGATGGCCTCGGCACTGCCCACCACGTCCCTGTCGCCCCAGATCGGCTCGAGGTAAAGGTAATTCTGGCGAAGGGTCACATCGACTTCCCAGTCGTTCTCCCACCTGCGGTTGTAGTCGAGCACCAGAGCGGTTCCGAGTCCTCCCGCCGTCAGGTTGGCGTCCAACAGGAAGTTCACATCCTTGTCGAGCTTCTTGCCGACATAGAATGCGCCGAGCGTGGCGTCGCTCGCAATGGTGCCGAGTGCAACCATAAGCAGCGGCCGGAGCGCAAGCGTTTCGGTCAGCTTGAAATCCCAGCCGATCGCGCCTGACGCTGCGAAGCTGTTCCAATTCACCGGAAGCCTGCGCTGTTCAGCTCCAGAGGACGCAATGAAGACTGGATCATATCGGTTCCAACCCAGATGGCCCTCCAAATAGAGAGGAGTTTCATCGCTGAAGGTGAAGCCGCCGCCAAGCTGTCCGGCCCGGAAGTCCACGCCCCTGTCAGGCCGTCTGCCGGTGTCCAGAGTAAGAGTGCTTGCGGTTTCGCTGGGCACGGCGGCGAGCCCGAGGAGCGCAAGGGCACCCGAGGCGCGGCTTTCGATCGACCCGCCAACAAGGTCGACGACGGCCTGTGCGTGCGCCGCGCGGGGGCTGAACGCGATTCCGGAAACTACCATCAAGGCCCACGCATTGATCAACCGCCCTGATCGCAATGCCAATCCTCCACACGAGCCTGCCGGCCCCCTTGTCACTCGGGCTGGTACGCAGGTACCAACTTGCGGAAAGCATGATGTGATGCAGGCAACCGGTGAATTAACTTTCGACGATGGAATGAAAATCTCATCCGGCATGATGTTGCTCGGCGCCTCATTTCGCCATGATCTCAAGTATTGGGTCTCAAAGGCGAACGTTACCTTCCGGAGAGTGTGGTGATCAAAACCGGTAGGGGAATTAGGCAGCGTATGCTATGGTCACCTTGAGCGCGGTCGATCCAGAGGATGGCGGGACGGAGCTAGCCTTGCCATCGGAAAAACATCCTTGGATGTGTTTATCTTGATCGTACCGCGCTCGCCACGCTTTGGTACCAGTTCGCACTGCCAGAACGGGTCGTCCTCGGGCGCCGGCCGAGCCGGTGCTCTGTTTCCTCAGAGCTTGATGAGCAGGTTGCGCTCTTGGGAAGCTTTCCGGGAACTCGGCTCGGAGCCGGACAGAGGGTTTGGCCTCCAGATGCTTCCGATGCGCTGAATAAGACCCGCGCTTCTTGATGGATCCTTTCATTTAAGGCGTGATCGTTTTGACCACTGGCCCGCGCCATTTAGCCTAGTAATTTGCGCTCTTTTTTGTCGTATTGACTGTGAGAAATGCACCGTTAAGTTGTTTTCTTGGAGACGCCACTCACGGATCCAAAAGACAGCGGGGCGCAGCTAAGGTTTTGCTGCGCCTCGAGCCCGCCCCTCCAAGCCAGTCTATCAATCGATGCATTTGGCATCGCCGCGACCAATCCGCAGATTTCAACCACGGGTGAAATCTGCGGATTGGTCGCGCATCATATGGTGATGCTTCACGTGGTGAATTTCGGGACTGAAATTCCAACCTCTAGTCACCGCTCGCGCAGCGCTTCGGCTCGGGCCTTGCGCAACGGTTTCAGCAGGTAGTCGAGCACAGTTCGTTCGCCCGTCAGGATATCAACAGAGGCAACCATGCCCGGCTTGATCTCAAGGGTCTGACTGCCGTGGCTCAATGTCGACGTCGGGGTCTCGACGATCACCGGGAAGTAGATTTCTCCGGTCGTTTCGTCGGTCATCGAGTCGGCTCCGATGCGCGAAACGGTCCCGTCGAGGGCACCGTAGATTGTGAAGTCGAAGGAGGTGAGCTTGACTCGTGCTTCGAGGCCCGGCCGCACGAAGGCGACATCTTCGGGACGTAAACGTGCTTCAACTTGAAGAGTATCGTCAGCCGGAACAATCCGCAGCACTTCCTCGTCGGGTTTGATAACCTCGTCGACGGTATTGACGTTAAGCTCGGCAACGATGCCATCCACCGGCGCACGAAGGTTCGAGCGAGCAACGGCATCTGACGCGCGGCGAATGGATTCGTCGATAACCTCGAGTTGGTTCCGGGTTTCTGCCCGCTCGGCAGTGACCTCGGCGCGGTGGTTCAGCGCAGCCTCTTCAAGGCGCGCTTCGCCCTCGCGCAGGGCTGCACGGGCCTGCAAGAGGGCGACTGTTTGCTCGTCGCGCGCCTGAAGCAGCCCGGATTTTTCGCGTTCGAGCGGAAGCATCTGTGCCCGCGGGACGACGCCGGAGCTGGTCTTGAGATCGATCTCCTCGGCCAGAAGTGCGAGCCCTTCGGCATTGCGCTCAATGGCGGATTGCAGCTTACTGATTTCCTGGGTCGCCTGATCCACCTGTGCTTGCAAAACGGCACGCTGGCCCAAGTAGGCGGCACGCCTACTGGCAAGCAGCGCGGTTTCGCGCAAGGCAAGCGCAGAGCCCGGATCGAGCCCGGAGAGGCCAAAGTCGAGCTCCTCGACGCCGCGCGCTTCGGACTCGAGCATGAGGCTGCGAGCGACAAGCGCATTGCGCTGTGCCTGAAGCTCGCCGAGGCTTGAGGAACTTGCGGTGTCGTCGATCCGCACTAGGATGTCGCCCCGCGTGACCTTACTCCCCTCGGCGACATGGATTTCTCGCACGATACCGCCCTCTAGGCTTTCAACGACCCGCGCCCGACCTGATGGCACGACACGTCCGGGTGCGCGAGCGACCTCTTCGATATGGGCGAAGGCTGCCCATGCGAGCCCGCAGCCTGCCAGGACAAGGATAAGCAGCAGCGCGAAGGTCAGCACGCGGGAGGGACGATGCAGGCGCGCCGCCGCAGCCCCGGGGGCGAAGTCGTGGAGTTGCCAGCTCCGGTCCGTACTCATGACTGCGCCCTGCCTGCAAGTCTGTCCAAAACCGCCCTATTGGGTCCATCCTGAACGAGCTTGCCCTGATCGAGGACGATCAGTCTGTCGGTCAGCTCAAGAAGTCCCATGCGGTGGGTCGAGACGATGAGGGTCATCGGGCAGCGGTCCAGTAAAGTTCTCAGGCGCTCAACGAAAAGCTGTTCGCTGGCCTGATCCATGGCAGAGGTCGGCTCGTCCAGAACAAGGATCTTGGGGCGCATCAGCAGCGCACGCGCCAGCGCGACCAACTGGCGCTGACCCCCCGAAAGGTTGCTGCCGCGCTCGGAGATACGCATGGCGTAGCCATCTGGGTGTTGCGCTGCAATTCGATCCGCACCGGCCTCGCGGGCGGCGCGCAGTATATCCTTATCGCGCGCGCCCGGCACCCCGAAGGCAATGTTCTCAGCCAGCGTTCCCGAAAACAAAACGGCGTCCTGGGGAACCAATTGGATCATGGATCGAACCTGGGCGCTGTCGATTTGCTGCAAGTTGATGCCGCCAAGGCAAACGAGTCCTTCCGTCGGGCGATAGAGCCCTGACAGCAGGCGCACGAGACTGCTTTTGCCGGCGCCGACGGGCCCAAGCACGCCGATACGCGCGCCGTCCGGAATTTCCAGCGTGATGGCGTCGAGCGCGTCCAGCGGCGCCGCCGGATACCGCAGAGTGGCGGCCTCAAGCGTCAGCGCGCCAAGCAGATTTGTGGCATTTACCGTGGACAGGCGCGGCAAGGCATCAGACTCGAGGCACATAAGCGTGTCGAGGCTACGCAGGGTTGACATGGCGTAGCTGCCGCGCAGGAACAGGCTGGAGAGGGCGCCACTGGGCGCGAGTGCTCGGCCCGAAAGGATCACCGCTGCAATCACCACCCCCATGGTGATATGCCCTTCGAGCGCCATGTAGACCCCGATAATGACGATGCCAATGGATGAGCATTGCTGCAAAAAGGCGGTTGAAGTGGTTGCGAACGTTGCGAGCGACGTGCTGCCTTCCTGTGCCGTAGCGCTTTCCATGACCTGGCGTTCCCACCGGCTCTGCATGCGGCCGTGACCGGAAGTTGCCTTGAGTGTCTCGAGAGCTGTAATGGCTTCGACGGCCACGGCGTTCTTGACGCCGCTGCTGTGCCGCACCCGGTTGGCGGCACGGCGCAATGGGATGAGGATCGCAAGGCCAATAAGCAGCGTGGCGGCAAGGGCGATTGCTGGCGGCAGCACAAGCGGGCCACCGATGTAAAAGATGACGACCAAGAAAAGCAGGCTGAACACCAGGTCGGTGAGCGAGGCAACTGTTTGCGATCCGAAGAAGTCGCGAACCTGCTCGAAATCCTTCAGCGCGTTCATCAGCGCGCCGGAGGACCGGTCCATCGCTTCGAGCCGTAGCCCCGATATGTGGCGGAACAGAGCTGCAGAGACCGTCAGGTCGAGCCGCCTGCCGGCTGCATCCACGATGCCCGCGCGCAACCATTTCAGACCGGCATCGAGGAGGAGCGCGACCGCTACCCCCGCCACCAGCGACCATAGCGTCGTGAGCGCCGCGTTCGGAAAAACGCGATCATAGACGTTCATCGTAAAGAGCGGCACCGCAAGCGCAAGGAGGTTAACTGCGCCGGAGGCCAGGACAACCTGAAGATAATCGGGCCAGTTCGCCCGAGCTGCGCTCCAGAACCAGTGCCGCGCCGCCGGCTCCTCCACTTCAGAGGGGTGAGAGGTCACACCGCTCACACGCAGCAAAAGTGCGTGCCCGAAATATGCCTCCTGCAATTCGGTAAGCGCAATGGGCTGCGTCTGCGCGCCTCGACTGGGCCAGAACACCAGGGCGCGCCCATCTTCGTGCCGCCCCAGCAATAGACAGGCCTCGCGCGATGCCAGGAAAAGGACGGCTGGCAGCACCTCTTTCGGCAGGGCGTCGAGGTTTTTCCGGCGGACTATCATCGCGTCGAACCCTTGCGTGTCCGCCGCTCGCAGCGCCAATTCCGGCGTCAGTGCTCCATCGGGCGGAAGCGGCAGTCCGCTGCGCAGTGTTTCCATCGAGATATCTCGCCCGAACAGACGCATCGCTTCGAGCAGGCAGGCCGCGAGCGGATCACTCTCGGGCCGGGGGAAATGCCATTCCGGTAGGGCGCTTCCGGTTGGCTTCGATTGCGCGACCTTTGGGGCAATACGAAGCCGTGGTCCGCTGGCCTGGGAGGTTTCAGCTGGTTCTGACATGCCCCTTTCCTAGCCTCCCTTTGAGAATCATCTGCCGAGGGACTTGCGCCAATCGCTGAACGATTGCGCGTCGAAGCGGTCTTGGGTCTCTGCGGCGGCGACCGGTGGTGCGCCGACCTGGTCGCGGGCATAGGGCTTGGCGTCTTCGGGAGGCTCGATGTCAAGCGTTGTCAGCAGGACCCCTGAGGCGGCGAGCACGCGATAGTCGATGTAGGTGCTGAGCGAGCGCGCATTAATGAGCTCGGCCTGGGCGCGCACATAGGCGTTCTGGGTATTCAGCACGTCCAGAAGGGACCGCGCGCCGATACCGAACTCGGTTTCGTAGGTCTCGCGAAGGTCTCGCAACTCTTTGACCCGCGAACTCAGCACTGCCACGCGCTTGCGCACCTGCTCTCTGGCGTTCCAGCTCTGCCGCATCTCACGTTCGACAAGCCGGGTTTGCGACAGCAGACGTGCGCGGCTTTCGTTCACACGGCGGGCGTTTGCTTCCCGTTCCGAGCGGTTGGACGTGCCTTGAAATTCGTAGTTGAAGCGCAAACCCACGGAGAGATCGTTGACGTCGCCCTCGACGCCGTCGACATCCTCGCCATAGCGACCGCCGACAACCAGATCGAGGGACGGGAAGCGGTTGCTTTGCGCGCGTCGCGAAAGGGCTTCGGATGCCCCGACGTCTGCCTGCGAAAAGCGGATGGTTGGATTCCGAGCACGCGCTGTTGCGAGAGCACGATCAAAAGACGGCGCGACGGCGCCCGCAACCGAAGGCACCGAACTCAAACTGTTCGGCTCGACGCCGACCACCTCGATGAAGAATGCTTCGGTGTCTGCGAGGTCGAGTTCAAACTCAAGCAGGATGTCCTCGGCGGTCAGCAAGCGCTCCTCGCCTTGCAACAGATCGCTGGGACTGACGACGTCGTTGTCAAAAGCGCGCTGAAGGCGAGCCACGGCTTCGCGGTGGTAGGCAAGGTTGGACTGCGCGACGCTGACTTGCTCGCGCATCCGCAGCACATCGGCGTAGAGCCGAGTCGCTTCGAGCCCCAGAAACTCCGAACGTTCGAGCACCCGCAGGGCCGCCGCATCCACTCGGTAAGCCTGGTGCTCGATCTCGGACCGCGTCCAATAGCCGTCGAAAAGCCGCTGCGAGACCTCGGCATTGAGCTCGTAGCCATCGACGTAATCGCCGGTGCCGCTGCTGTTTTCGCCTAGGTCGCGACTGCTGCCGGCCCATCCATTGAGTGAGAATTTCGGCGCTCGAAACGAGCGGGCTTGCCCGAGATCAAATTCGCGCGCTTGCTTGTTATATTCGGCGGCCTGAATATCTGGATTGCTCTCCAGAACATAGACGATTGCTTGCCGGACATCGAAAGCCTGCGCATGAGATGTAAGAGACAACAGAGTAATCAGGCTGAACGCCATAGATCGGTTACGCACGGTCTCGAACCTTCCCGTTAAAATAGTCAGGAACAGGCTGACCCGGAAAAATCCCACAAATCAACCGCTGCGCGCGCAACTGCGTGTTTATTTGCGCTCAACCGAGAAGAGAGTTGCAAAATAGTATACGCTGCGACAGGCTGCCGAGGTATTCCACTGAAGTGTAAGCCATGAGCATCAGAACATATTTCCTGAGCCTCCTTGTCTGTGTTGTCACTGCACTGCCTTTGCGGGCGCAGGAACTCGGCACAGTCAATTTCAACTTTGATTCTTCCGTCCTCGACGTCTCGGCCCGTGAGGAAATACAAGTTATTGCCGATAGGCTGCTGTCGACCCCAAGCTACAAACCCACCGTTGTGGTCGGCTTTACCGATGCGGTGGGCAGCCAAGGCTATAACCAAGAGTTGGGGCTTGCTCGCGCACGCACCGTGAGAGATGCCTTGATCGCGGAAGGCGTTCCCGTATCCCGGATCGGGACGGTGGCGAGCCGCGGGAAGAGCGAGTTACTGGTCGCCGTCGCCGGTCCTGAGAGACGCAACCGCCGGGTCACCGTTACACTCGACGATATCTTTGCGGCTTGCAGAAGTTGGCGGGATCTTGGCCTGACGCAGGCGTCAGTCGGCACTGAACTTGAGCAGGACCTGCGGTCGCGTTTGGCAGAAGCCGTGGGAGCCTATCAGCAGCTCGGGCAAGCAGGGATCAACGGGCCAGCCTACCAAATGGCGGGAGCCGCCCGAGAGGACTGTGGCACTGCGGTAGGCTTCGCCAAAGACGCGGTACGCAAGGTCGAGTATGCGCAGCGGTGCTTCTGCAATTACGCCAGGATGAAGGTGGCTTTGCAAGCAAACTGAGGATTGTACCGCGCACCGGAGTCCGGAGGCGCGTTCATACCCGCGGATGTGTGAGAACAAGGCTCAAGCAAAAAGTTGGGCAGTAACGTTCGCGGGCTGTACTTGGCACCTGAAGGATCGTGGTGCCAGCCAGTCACGAGGAGCGACTGCATGGCCGATGGAAATCTTTCTTCGCAACTCGCGCAATTGGTGCCGGCGACGTCTGTTGCTGATCTTAGACGCGTGCTCGAGGCTGGGAGCGCGGGCGAGATCGTCGATGGCGTGACTTTCATCGATACGGAAGGTCAATCTAGAATCGATCTGCCTGGCGTCGTTGAAGTTGCGCAAGTGCTGGTCTTGGAAGATGCGGTGATTCTGGTCCTGACCGATGGCGATTTAATCGTCCTTCTCGAGGCCACCGCACATGAATTTACTCTTTTCGGAAATGATCGGAGCATCGGCTCTGAGGACCTTCTAAAAATAGCGATCCCCGCTGAGTCGTGGAATGGACTGAGCCATGCCGAGCCGCAGGACACTGAGGCTCCTTCCGGAAGCGGACCCGAAGTCCCTGTACGCATTCTCGATCCACTTGTTGGACTAGAGATCAATCCGCTCCTGCTGCCGGTCTCTTATCCTGAGCCTGAGCGTTTCGAAGACCACTATGGCGGTCGCGAAGGTCCGAGGGGCTTCGAGATTGTCCCCCTCGAGACGTCGGACGTTCGGCTCGCCGAGACCGATGACCCGGTGTCCTTCAGGCTGGGGGACTATTTCACGCTGACCTCCGAGGTCGGGAATGGCGACACAAGCGCGGCTGTCGTGAGTGTCAGAATCGCTGACCTGCCGGTCGGCACGAGCGCCAGCTTCGGCACGTTCACGCTGGCGGAGAACGGGCTGCTCGTCTTCGAGGCGACCGGATCGGCCGCGCAGGTCGGCGCGATCCTGATCACGTTACCGGCGGATTTCTCAACAGACAGCCGCTCGGACTTCGAGGCGGGCGCGCTTCCGGGAACGGTCCATGTCACCTCGCGCTTTGGCGACGATGTCAGCTCTGACTTCACCATCGGGCTTTCGGTCGAAGGCGACGTCGCGATGGATGGGCCGGGGGTGCTGGAGCTGGCCGAGACTGATGGCCCGGTCGATTTTCGCCCCATCGACGCGTTGGTGCCGGGAGCGACTGACGCTGATGGTTCGGAAAGCGTCACCACCGTGTCGTTGGAGCTCATCGGCCTGCCCGCGGGGACGCTGATTTCGAGAGACGGCGGCGTGTCCTTCTCAGTGTTGGCGGAGCCTTTTTCATTCTCAGGGTCGCCGCAGGATTACGCGCAACTGGTAGTGAGACTTCCGACGGATTTCTCAACCGCGAACCCGGCGACCGAAATCATCGGAACTGTCACGGCACGCACGGATGAGGGAGGTGTGGTCACCGGCGATTTTGACGTAACCCTTGCCTATGAGCTCGACGTTGATCTCTCAGCGCCGGCTCTGATCGAAGCCGAAGAGGACAGCTGGGGCGGTGATGAATCCGGTGTGCGTCTTGCACTGGGGATCAGCGTTTCGGCCACCGATATGGACGGGTCAGAAGACAGCACCGTCGTCGAGATCCAATACTCGGGTGTGCCGCCATTCGCCCATTTCAGTGGTGGCAGTTTCGACGCAAACAGCGGCCTTTGGGCCGGGACCATGGCCGAGGCGAATGCGCTCGTCCTGACGCTCCCCGGCGACTACTCGGGGACGATCACTTCGGTCATTCGAGCTCTCGGCCCGGAAGGGTCAACCGAGACCGGGCAAACGATCCGCATCTCCCCAACGGGAGACGTTGATTTTGACGTCAATGAGCTGGTGGCCGCAGAGGCCGACGCGCCAGTGGTCGTGATCCCGTCCTCGGCATGGAAGGTGTCGGTTTCGGATGACGATCCTGGGGAGCCTTCGGAATCCCTTCAGAGCGTGACCTTCACACTCGAAGGGCTGCCGCCGGGCGTGATCATGGCAGGAGTTCCGGCCGGTGCTATCAGCTACGACACCCTGACGGGTGGCACGCTAACCTTTTCAGGAACGGCCGAACAATACGCCTCTTTGACCCTTACCTTCCCCGCAGATTATTCCACCGAGAGCCCGCTCTCTGGAGCAAGTGGCGCACTGACAGGCACGATCAGCGCCACCTCGAGCGAAGACTCGACCGGCGAGCAGAATGTTCCAATATCGCTTCGGATCACCCTCGAAGGCGATCTCGTTATCCGAGAGTTGCCTGATACGGTTGCGGATGAGACAGACGAGCCGACCCGGGTGTCCCCCTCTGAGCTTATGCTTCCCCAGATCACTGACCTCGACGGTTCCGAAAGCCTTGTGGGTGCCGTGCTTGTCATCGAAGGCTTGCCAGGAGGATCGACCCTCGCATCGCTCGGCCTTGCGTTGCCAACAGGCGCGCAATCTCTACTCGACACCCTGCCGAATGGAACCGTCACCGCATACGTCTTGCTGACGCAGGCACAAGTCGGCGATGTTGTGCAAGCCTATTCTGCCCTTGAATTTGAGCTGCCGGCGGACTTCTCGACGGAAAACCGCAGCGATCTCTCGGCTGGAACCTCGCTGCCGCTGACACTGAGGCTCATTGGCCTGACTGATGAAGAGGCGGACCTGCGGATTGAGACCGCCGATGACGGGTTCGCGATTGCGGAGCGCGTGGTGGACATCGCAGCGGAAGCGGATCTCACGCTCGATGCGCCAGAGTTCGTTAACGGAATCGAAGACGACCGCGCGGGCGACGGGACAGGTGTCGAGGTCGCTCTGGGCATAGACATCGCGGCAAACGATATCGATGGTTCGGAAGACGACATCACGGTGACGATCCGCTTCGAGACCTTGCCCGCAGGGACGGTGTTTCTGAACGGTAGCACCGACCTGACGGACCGGTACGATCCGGCAACAGGGATCTGGCAGGGCAGTGAGGCAGAGGCGGAGGCCCTCAGCCTCCGACTCCCGGGCGACTACTCGGGCACGGTGTCTCTGGAAATCGAGGCGCGTAGCCCGGAAGGCGCGGTGCTGGGCGACCAGGTCATCGAGATCACGCCCGCTCCGGACATCGATTTCGGCATCGAAGACGCGGCGCTCTCCGAGACCGACCGGCCGGTGCGCCTGAGCCCTTCGGACGTCTGGCGGGTCGAGATCAGCGACTTCGACACGAACTTACCACGCGAAGAGCTTCAGACCATCACTCTGACGCTGGAGGACATGCCACCGGGCGTCACGGTGCTGAACGTGCCGACCGACACGTTCACCTACGATGTGGTATCTGGCGGGGCATTGGTCTTCACGGGTACGGCAGCGCAGTACACCGAGCTCGCGTTCGTCTTTCCGGCTGATTTCTCCACCGAGAGCCGGGGACCGGGGCAGGGCACAGAAGGTCCCATCACCGGCACACTCTCGGCGGTATCGACCGAATGCGCTGCCACGGCCGGCACCCCCCTTAGTCTGACGGTGACGCCGGAAGGGGACGTGCGGATCGACAGCACCAAGCCCTTTGTGGCACCTGTCGAGACGGATGAGGTGACGGTCATCCGCGCCGGGGATGTCATCGAAGCCTTTACGTCCGATGCCGACGGCTCGGAATCTCTGGAGCAGCTTGTCCTGACCATCGAGGGGTTGCCGGCGACGGACCAGAGCGGCGCTCCACTCGATCCGCTTCCTCCGGTAGATGGCTCTTATCTTTTGCTGGACGATGGTGGTGGGGTAGCGGAGTTCAAGCTTGCCGCCGATGGCACGGTCACAATGACACTCACGCTCGACGCGGCCAGTGTCGGCGACGTAGCGGCCGCCTACAATCAGATCAGCTTCACACTCCCCCAAGATTTCTCCACGGCCAACAGGAGCGACTTTGCCAGCGCTGATGGTGGGACATCCCTGCCGCTGACGTTCCGGCTGTCGGCACGCACCGACGAGGACCAGGATCCCGGCACGGATAGGCTGGGCGATGGCGAGATGACTCGTCAGCGAAGCATCGAGATTGGCTATGAGCTCGACGTGGATCTGAGCGTCGCGCAGAGCGCAATTGCCGTGCAGGAGGATGGCGACGGTGCCGATGGCGGCGGGGTGACAATCGATCTCGGGATCAGTGTCACTGCCACCGATCTGGACGGGTCAGAGGACAGCACGACCGTCGAGATTCAATTTGGGGGGCTGCCCCCGGGAGCGAGCTTCACGCAGGGCAGTTACGATCCGTCAACCGGCGTATGGAGCGGGAGCATGACTGAGGCTGAAGTGGTCAGCCTGCTGCTTCCGGGAGACTTTTCGACAGAGGTGGACGCGCCGATCACTGCGACCGTTCGGGCAGTCAGCCCCGAAGGGAGCGTCGAAACCGGGCTCTCGATCACTGTGACCCCAACTGGTGACATCGATTTTGACGTAACGGAGCTGATTGCAGCGGAAACCGATGCCGCGGTGATCCTGCGCCCAGCCGACGCCTGGCAGGCGAGCATTTCCGACGCTGACGGCAGCGAGGTCATCGATAACGTTACGCTCACCTTGTCGGACCTTCCTGCGGACATGCAGATCGCAACGCCACTCGGCGGTACGGTGTCCTACGATGAGACTGTCGGAGGAGGGTTCACCTTTCAGGGCACATACGCGCAGTATGCCGCCCTCACACTCGGGTTCCCGGCAGACTACTCGACCCAGAGTCCGCTGCCTGGAGGTCCGATCACGGGCACTCTGAGCGTTGCCTCGAACGAGGACAGTCTTGGGAAGACCGAAAATGTGACGCTCACGATTTCGCCGGAAGGGGATGTCGGGATCGACAGTAGCATGGCCTTCACCGATCGTCTCGAAGACGATGACACACCCATCCGGCCCGCCGATCTGCTATCCCCGGTTGCGACTGATGCGGATGGATCCGAGGCGCTCCAGACGCTGGTCCTCGTCGTCCAGGGCCTGCCAGCGACTGATCCGGCCGGCGCTCCACTCATCGATCCGATCGACCCCAGCTATCTGCAGCTTTCGGTCGACCCAGGCGCGGTTGTCGCGTTCACGAGGGCCGCCGACGGCTCAGTGACCATGACGATCACGCTCGAAGAAGGACCGGTCGCGGACATCGCGGCGGCCTATGAGAGCATCTCCTTCATGCTTCCCGAGGATTTCTCGACCGAAAACCGTATCGACACTGGCGCGGTGCCGCCTGATGCAAGCCTTCCCCTCACATTCCGGCTCTCGGCGCAGACCGACGAGGATATCGCTGCTGGCGCCGCCGCCGGTCCCGATGCCGATCCCGGCGACGGCTGGGGCCAGGCGGAGCGCGTTCTCCACGTCTCCGCACAGGAAGATATCGACCTTGTTGCACCGGGGACGATCACTGCCGAAGAGGACGAGGGCCTGCCGGATGCCTCCGGTGGGGTGACCGTCGATCTCGAGATCGATCTCTCGATCGACGACGCAGACGGATCGGAAACGGATGATCCGAACAGCGCATTTGCACCGACCGTTCGGGTTCTGTTCCTGGGATTGCCGGATGGCAGTACGTTCAACGTAGGTGATTTCAACCCGGCTACGTCCCTCTGGTCGGGAACGGTCACGCAGGTCAACGACCTATCGGTCAACTTGCCGGGCAATTACAATGGCAGCTTCGGAACGGTCATCATTGCGCAGACGCCCGAGGGAACAGAAATTGCGCGGCAAACTGTCGAGATCACACCAACCCCTGATGTTATCGGCGGCGTGATCATATCCCGCGAAACCGATGATATCCTGCAGGTCCGGATCGGGGACAGTCTGGATATCGACAGTGCGGATGGCGGCAATCCCGCGGCGACCGGGATCACCTCCGTGACGATCACCAACCTGCCCTACGATGGCGCTGATCCCGCGGGCAACTTCCAGCTTCTGCAGGGCGGAACTCCGGTCGGAACGCTTGCCCCTAATGGCACCTTTACGTGGACACCGGGCGCACCACTGACAGTCGCCGAGGCCGAAGACCTCGTCATGGTTTTCCCTCGCGACTACTCGACAGAGAGCCCTGCGACGTCCCCTGTCGCGACGTTTGGCGTTGAGCCGACATCCGAGGATGCGGTGGTCGTGCCGATCACTGTCGAGGCTGAGGGAGATGTTGCCGTCCCGAACGGGACAATCGCGCTTGCGGAGACCGACGGGTCAGTTACCTTTCGGCCGGCGGATGAGGTTGTGCCGGTGGCGACGGACGTCGATGGCTCGGAGAGCGTCACGCGCATAACCGTCGTCTTCAACACCCTTCCAGAAGGCATGCGCATCTCGCTCGATGGCGGGACAAGTTTCAATGTTGCAAGCTCCGACACGCTGGTGCTGACAGGCGACGCGGGCCAGACGGCCTTGGAGCAATACGAAGAGCTCGTCATTGAATTGCCGCAGGATTTCTCTACGGAAAACCCGGCGACGGAGTTTTTCGCGCTGATCGGCGCAAGCACCGACGAGTCTGGCTTTGCGCTTGGCAGGCTGGATGTCACGGTCGCCGCCGAAGAGGACCTTGTGCTCACCGGCAATGGCGCGATCGTCCAGACCGAGAACGACGTCCCCGGGGATCGGGACGAAGACGCGTCATCTCAAGCCCCGCGCGATGTTCTGCTGAGCGATGCCTGGGACGCGTCCGTCAGCGATATCGACGCCTCGGAAGCGGTCGACAGCATTGTTCTCACGCTCTCGAACCTGCCAGATGGCGCGCTGATCTCCACGGACGGCGGCCTGAGTTTTGTCGCCCTCGCGGGCAGTGACTACAGCGGAACCTTTGCGACGCTTGAGGAATATCGTTCGCTGATGCTGCGCCTGCCCGATGACTTTTCGACCGAGAGCCGGGAGGCGGGGCAGGGAACGAACGGTCCGATCACCGGCACCGTGACCTTCAGCACAGACGAGGGGGGACTGCAGGGCGAGCCTATCGCGATCACGGTTGCGCCAGAAGCCGACGTGGTGATTGAGGCTGCGGACATCACCCAGCAGGAAGACTACGTAGGGGCGTCCCCCGTGGGGCAGGGGCAGAGCATCGCCCTCAGTCTCGATGTGGAGATCACCGACATTGATGGCTCGGAAACCCTGCAGCTGATCGACGTCAGCTTCTCGGGTCTTCCGGCAGACGGCACAGTGATCAGCGACGGCAGCACCAACTTTGCACTGGCCGGACCTAATGACCAAATCCCGGGCTTGACCCCCGCGCAGCTTCAGGCGCTCACGCTCACCGGACTTCCCCCGCATTTTTCCGGGATCATCGAGGTCACCGTATCGGTGCAGACGAATGAAGGCGGCGCCACCACCGAGACATTTGCCGTCAACATCGAGCCGGTCGCGGAACCCGTGATCGATATCTCCGTCGACCTCGCCTCACCGGAGGTGACGCAGGATACAAGCGGGGCATATGTCGTCAAGGAAGACACCCAGTTTGCGCTGCGTATTGCGGCCTCGACGCCGGATACGGATGGGTCGGAAGACCTGACCCAGATTGTCGTTGAGAACATCCCTGCGGGCTGGCTGCCGAGTGGCGACATTCCCTTGGACCTGCTCAGCGGTGACACGACCAGCATCACCTCGGCAAATCTCTCCGGCACGACGCTGACCCTGTCCCTAGCCTCTGGGACGACCAGTTTTGACGGCGCGATCCTCGTCACGCCCTTGGCGAATGACGACACCGACGTGGACGGGCTGGCGGCACTCGGCGCTGATCTTGTTGCGACGGTTGCCGCCCGGGATGTGGCCAGCGGGCTGACGACCGACACCGCCAGTGCCTCGGATGGGGTCGATGTCGATGTCGATGCGGTCGTCGACCCGATCACCAATGCATCCGGCGACAGCTCGGCGCAGGAGAACACCGCGGGGGAGCGGATCGTCTCGCTGAATTTGAACAGTATCGGCCTCACCGACACCGATGGCTCCGAAGCCTTCACGTCGCTCTCATTCGATCTTTCGGTCGCGACGGCCTCGGATGATTTCGACGTCTCCCGTGACCTTGGCGTGGCCTTTTCCGATCCGGCCTTCGCAGGGTATCTCGACATCTCGCTGACGCCGCTTACGGACACGACCGCGACGGTTGCCATTTTGCCCGCGGCTGGTGTTACGACCGCGCAGTTCACCGAGGCCCTCACGGGGCTGTCAGTCACGTTCCCGAAGCATTTCAGCGGGGTGATGAGCCTTGATGGCACATTGGAATGGGCTGAACTCAACCTCTCGGGGCAGGAGTATGACCTCGGAGACAACGCCGCGCAGCAGCAATTCAGTATCACCCAGACCGTCGCTCCGGTTGCGGAAGCGGTGCTCAACGCGGCGGCCTTCGTTCTTCGCGCTGGTGAGGTCGGCAGCGGATCGGCTCAGATGATTTCTGGCAGCGCCGACGGCGGATCGGTCACCGTTGCCGACGTCCTGACCCTGCTGGAAAGTACCGACGATGGATCCAGCCCCGCGGGCGAAAGCAACCCCGCTGACGGGCAGGTCCAGCTCTTCGTCGCGGTCGAAGCCGCGACTCCAGACATCGACGGCTCTGAGGAGCTTGAAACGCTCTTCATCCACAACATCCCGACCGATTGGATTGCGGATCATGTCGGAAGCGGCGGCGACGTGGATCGTGGAGCGTTCATCGGAACTGATGGCACGTCACCACTCGGCGATGCCGAGTGGGCCAAGGTTGAAAGTGCGATTTACGACGACGTTGCAGGTACGTTGACTCTCAGTTTCGTGCCGGACGTTACCGAATTCAATGCCTCGCTTGAGCTGTTGCCCAGCCTGTATGAAGATTATGACGTGGATCGGAGTGATGGCGACCCATACTCGGCGACAGGTGCATTCTTCGGGGAAGACCTGATAATCGAGTTGACTTCACGCGACACGAACGCATCCGACGATGACGCCCAGGGCGCTGACGTCACGCTCGATGTGAATGTCGATCCAGTGAACAACTTTGCGATCATCTCGTTCCCGATCGTGGGCAACGAACAGGAGATCGACGACGCGGGCGGGGTGTTTGCCTTCGAGATCGTGCCCGAACTTGGTGATCAGGACGGCTCAGAGCAGATCACAGCGCTGGTCCTGCGCAACGTGCCCAGCTTCATGACGGTTTATGTTCCAGACACCGAGAACCCCACTGGTCCGAAGGTGCCCGGACTCATCACTTCGCTCAACAGCCCGCCCGGCTACAATACTTGGAGCCTCGAGGCCAATTACGACACCGGTGTAATACAGTGGTCCGACGTCGAGATCCGCGGCATTCCCACCCATTTCGCGGGGGATGTCGCAGCATCCGTGGATGTGGTGACGACAGAAGACGATGGCACCACCCGCGTTACAAACTCCTCGGTTTCAATCCGAGTTGAGCCGGTGGCGGATGGCGGCGATCCATCTGAAGCTGCCGAGACGCGCGAAGACACTGCTGTGCAGGTGGTCATCGACGGGAACATCATCGACAACTCCGGCAACTCGCCCCGCTCTCCGGAGGCGATCTACAATGTCATTCGGCTTGAGAACATCCCGGTCGACTCCTTCGGCCGGAGTCCTAGGTTCTTCGATGGAGACCCCGCAGCGGGGGGAACCGAACTTTCTCCGACAGCCGGGCAATTGCTGCTGACACCGGCAGAGGCGCAGAACCTCTGGGTTCTGCCGGGGCAGGACAGCAACGAGACGCTGCAGTTCGACGTGACCATTGTCTACTATGAAACCATCGAGCCGACCGAGACGCTTCAAGCGACAGGCACGGTCACCATCAGTGTTCAGGGCATCGCCGACGTGCCGATCGTCGAAGTGCAGATGTCCGACCCTGCCGATCCCTCGAACCCGACGATTGCCGAAGCAGAAGTGGACGAGAGCTATAGGGCAGGTGACGGCTACCGCTATGAGCTGATCTACGGATATGCGGGCTACGCAAACTCGGTGTTCAGGCTCGAGCAGACCCTTTCCGAGGCAGCAGTGCGTAACGGCTATGGCAATGTATCGGCTGGCAGCGAATTTGATGCCGCGGCGCCGCTTGCCGGCCAGATGACCGAGATCACCGACGCGTCGGGCAACTATGACGGCTCCGAGACGATTTACTATTTCATCACCGGTGTGCAGCCCGGCACACTCTTCGTCGGCGGGACGCCGGTAGATGAGACAGGCGAGACTTACCTGGTTCCAGGCGATCGGCTCGCTGAGCTCGAGTTTGTCTCCGGCTCGGTAACCGAGGTGACTTACCACGAGATGCAACTGCATGCGATCGTGCTTGAGGACGATCAGGAGATCGGCACATTGCCGGGGGCAGACGCGTATGCGAACCTCACATATCTGGACAGTCTTCCCGGCGGCGCTGTCGTCACCACCGATTTCACGATCGTCGTCCTGCCTGTCTCGGGCGGTGAAGACCTGCCGTGTGGGGACAATCAGAAGCTGCCAACCCCGACCCTGTCTTTGGTTGGCAGCGGGGATGAAGACACCGAAATTGCGCTCAAGATTAAAATGGAGGCCGTGCCTGGCTTTTACGACAGCATCGATGATCTGGTGAACTTGCCGAACGGCGTGGTTGGCAGCTTCACGTTGGCCATCGACATGCCCCCAGGAGCTACGCTCAGCAGCGATCCTTCCGGTGCCGTCTTTATCGACCCGGCATCGGGGAAATGGGTGGTCGATCTCGGCAAGCTGGGCGTTGATCCAGGCGACCCGACGATGACCGCAGGGAGCATCTTGTTCACGCCCCCGGAACACCAATCGAGTCCGGAGAACCCGTTTGATCCCGACGAGACGCTGGGCGCTGACGATCCCTACGACAGCCTCGATCAGCTGACGTTCTCGACCGAGCTGATCAATGTGAACTGTCGAACCACCCAGTCGACGACGGGCGCTTTCGACATCAATATCACGCCCATCGCGGATGGTCCCGATATCAGTCTGACAGGCGCCGCGGCGTTCGACGAAGACACCGCCTATGAACTCGGGATCGAAATCACAGAGATAGACGGCGGTGAGCGACTTGTCGGTGATATTCAGGTTCGCCTGATCGGCGGCGGGACCGAAGGCGCGCGACTGTTCCTCGAGGAGGGCACGGAGGTCGACGCTTCGGACGGCGTGTTTTACGTCGCACCGGAGGATCTCGAAGGGCTCTACCTAACGGCAACAGAGCATTTTGGCGGCGACAGCATGCAGATCCGGGTCGCCGCAACCACCGAGGACATCAACGGCTCCACCAAGACAAACGCGGTAAACCGCTCCGTCCTTATCAACGCAGTCGCAGATATTCCGGTGTTCACGCTGGAAGATACCGTGCTCGATCCCGACACGGGCCTGCCATATCTTGATGTCGGCCAGTCGGTCCCCGTGCTCACGATCATCGAGGATATCCCGTTTCTGCCCTTTGAGATCGTGCAGCCGCAAACGCCGGATCAGGACGGGTCGGAGACGACGTCGATCGTCCTCGATCTCAGCAATGCGGCAGGCCTGACAGTGACCGGACCAAGTGGCAGCGGGTTCATCGACAACGGTGACGGGACGTACACGATCTCGCAAACTGCCTACTCCGACGTCTATTTCTCACTCGATCCGGACCACGCGAGGACGCCAGACAGTATCAACGGCATTCCTGCCGAGTTTCCGGTGACCATCACCGTCCAGACGCTTGAGCTTTCGAACGCCGATACCAATTCGGCGAGCAGAGACTTCATTGTGCGCGTTCGCCCCGACGCCGACATACCGGGGCTCGACGGTCAGATTGCGCCGGAAACCGGCGTCGAGGACGAGGGGCAGAGCTATCGTATCACGCTTGGCGGCACGACCCCGGATCTGCACGAGCAAATGGAGTTCCGGATCACCTTGCCGGTGGATGAGAACGGCACCCCACTTGGCGAAATCCTGCTCGATGGCGCTTCGCAGGAGCCTGAAGACGGCGTGGTGACCATTCCGGCAGCCGGCGCCGGCGGGCCGGGGGTGGTCCTTCTGCCTGACGGGATCGTCACCTATGCGCCTCCTGCGGATTTTGGGGGTAACGTCGCGCTTTCCGTGGTCGCTGTGAGCATCGACTCGACCGAGACCGGCGCGATCTATCTCGACACCGAGCAATCCGCGCCACTGCAACTCGAGCTGTCGATTGAACCTGCACCCGACCTTCAAGTGACCGTCGACACCCCGTCGGTGCAACTTCAGGAAACGGATGCTGCACTTGTATATGTCCCGACCAACGACGTCACCATCGAGGTCACGGATCTGGATGGCTCGGAAGAAGTTAATGGTGTCACTTACACGCTCACCGGCGTCCCCGACGGAACAAACTGGACGAGCGGTGCGCGTATGGCATCTGCGACCGGCGGCAGACTTGCATTCGAAGGGAGCCTTGCGGAGTTCCAGACGCTCGAAATCAGCTTCCCTACCAATTTCGCCAGCAATGGGACGCCGATCACCGGCACGATCTCGGTCACGACCAATGAAGGTGGCAGCGAGGCGGGCAGTTTCGAGATAACGGTGAACGGGGAATTGGACCTAGAGGTTACTGCTCAGAATACCATCCCGATTGCCGAAACCGGTGCAGCGGTCGTCGTTGAGTTTGGTATCGAGGCCGAGATCCTACCAGACCCGATATCAAACACATGGGAGACGATTGAAGAAGTTGTCGTGGCCTTCGGACGCACCTTGCCGGCAGGCGTGAGCGCGTCTGCGGGCACCTTCAATGCTGCGCGCGATACGCTGACCTATACGCGCGGCACCACAGATACAGCGACGTTTGCGGCGATGGTCGCAGCGCTTTCCGTAACTTTGCCTGCAGGCACGGCGACGGCGCTTGACGGGCTGATCACGGTCTCCACAAACCACGGATCGTCCGTGCCACAAAGCTTCGAGGTCGAGCTGAACTCGGCACCGGTTCCGGGGCCCGAGCAGAGTTTCGATATTTTCGGACAGACAGGCTACACGATTGCGGCCACGGACCTTCTGACCGGAACATCAGACGCAGAAGGCGACCGTTTCGCACTCTCCAACCCTACAAGCGATGATCCGGATGTCAGCCTGTCGCTGAACGCTGAGGGCGATATCGAGGTCAGTGTCCCGGCCGGGTATGCCGGCTCTCCGGTGTTGCGCTTCGACATCGTGGATGACGGCACACCCAGCGCCTCTGGGTCAGCCAGCGCGGTACTCAACATCGATACACTGCAAATGGTCGCCACAGGCAGCTCGGATGCGGACGGTCGCGACATCCTGTCGGAGGTCACGGGGCAGAGCGGGGGAACAGACAGCGCAAAGGGGACCAATGGCGATGACGCAGTGATCGTGGACTTGGCGCGCCCCTATACCGACATCGCAGGCTTCACCCTTTTGAGCGGTGACGACCTGATCGATCTGAGCGGGGCAACGACCGGATTCGCAGTGGACGGCGGAACGGGAAACGATGTCCTTATCGGGTCCTCCTTCGCAGACACCCTGTCCGGTGGGCTCGGGGCAGATACACTCACCGGAGGTACGGGAGCAGATGTGTTCTCGCTCAGCGACCTGACGGTCGCCGACGTCATCACCGACTATACGCAGGGCGAAGACACGATCGATCTGTCGATCCTGGTGCGTTTGGGCGTCGCGGAAGATGTTGCGGACCGCGTGGACTACGACGCCACCACAGGCGGGCTGGAGGTCGATGGAACCACAGTTGCGCAGATCAACGCGCCGGGAGGCGGGATTCCATCCAGTGTCGAGATCATTTTCGAGGACGCCGCCGGTCAACAGCAAAGCGCCGCCATTTGACGAAGCTTCCTGGTAACCACCTCGATGGCCGAGGACTTCTAGAAAATGATCTTCGCGCTATCGCGAATGCTTCGTTACGATATTAACGATCGCCTTTAGGAAGAAATTGATCTGGGTAATTGCACGCAGCCGATAGCAGGCCGAATTCTAGTGCCTGATCCCTATAGGTTACCTGCTCATCGCTCAATTGGCTCGCCCCCAAGTAGGTCAAGAATGACACCAGAGCGCCGTGCTGCGCTTGACCTTTGTACTGTAGGGACGTTTTTTTCTTCGAAAAGCCGGAGATTGCGGCTACCCAGACACCACCGGTGCGATCCGGGACGCCAAACCTCGCAGATTGACCTTTTCTGTCACGCAGTTCGTGGCGAGAAATGTGGAGCGCTTGTGTGAAGAGATCGCAGCTTGTGAGCGTCAGGAGGACCGAGCGATCCATCTTGCGAAGTAAGTCCACGCGTGGATCACCCGCACCACGACGCTCAATCCATCTTTGGATCGTATGTCGTGTTAATACGAGGATAGAATCGGTCGCCTGCCCGTTTGATATCTCCACCGTCCTGTGGATGTAGCGTATCAAGTCCTGCTCGAAGCCATCCGCTGCGGCGACATACCTCAGCCGAGAATCACGATTCGCGTATCGAACAACGAGGTTGAGAAACAACCTCTTCTCGTGTTCTTCAGCTCTGGCATAGATGCACCCTGGGTGCCGGCGGAGCCGCGCTGCCACTCTGCCGAGCGCGATCAGGTTTCGTCCGGTTTTCTTCGAGAACGCCTCCGGCACAAAGTTTGGGGAAGGCGCTTGGGCCGCCGCTTCTACTATCAACTTGGTGGTGAGACCCCGTGCAAGATAGGTTTGCGCGGCGCCTTCGGAAAATTCGGAAAACATGGGGCCTCGATGCGAAAGGTCCAACAACTCTGGGGCTGCATCGAGTTTCTTGCAAGTGAAACGTTTTGATTGCGAAGGCTTGACCTGCCAACGGAAACCAGCATGCTGGCGGTTATGAGTGTAAGTTGGTGATAAGGCGAGAATTTCTGCTTCGCTGTGTATGAGTTTCTTTGTATTCCTGTCGCGCGGGGGGAAAAGGACTGCCCGAACTCGGACGAAAGTTTAAAGCTCTTGCCTCGCGGTGCTCTCAGGCAGGCGCGTTTTATATTCTGGCTGTATTGGTGATTTGTTCTCCAGTTTTGGCGCAAGAGGAACCGTCGATGAAACAGCTGAGAATTCTAGCCATCTACTCCGGATCGAGCACGCTCTCCGCAAACGTTGAGGTTGAGACAGGATTTGCGTCGGTATTTTCATCTTCCGAAGGGCAGCCAAGATACGAGATATATGCAGAGTACCGGGACGCGCAGAGGTTTCCAACAAGCGCCGACGAGCGGACTTTTCTTGACTCCATGTTGGCAAAGTATCGAGATCAAATCTTCGACGTCTTTGTAACGGTGGGCCCCGAAGCACTTTCCTTGGGCGTAGAGTTGAGGCGCTCCATAGCACCTAACGCACCTCTTGTATTTGGGGGTGTCCAAGATGCGACTTTGAAACAGTTTTCCGATATCGAAGGACTGTATGGCGTCATTTCAACATTTGATCTGCGCGGTACATTTGAATTGGCGCGTCAGATGCAACCCGAAGCGATGCGCGCTGTGGTCTTCACTGGGTCCGCCGATTTCGATGAGAGGTGGCGGTCATTTGCTATCGAGGAACTTTCGGATGTCTCTCCGCTGAGTGTTGAATTCGTCTCGGGTCTGACACTAGAGGAGTTCAAAGCCCACGCGGCCGCTCTTCGTCCTTCGGACATTCTCTTGGTGTTGACCATCTTCGAGGATGCTGTCGGCCGGCGGTTTGTGCCCGCAGATGCCTTGGCGGCCATCACTGAAGTGTCGGGAGCGCCCACTTACGGTGTCTATAGTTCCAACATCGGTCGCGGGGTTGTTGGGGGTAGCTTCTCAACTTTCGAAGCCACTGGCGCAGCGATTGCCGAGCAGTCACTTAAGATTTTGGACGATCCCTTCGCAGCAGAGTCGCGTGTTCTGGTGCCGGTGTCGGCTGTTTTGGACTGGCGAGAGCTCAGGCGCTTTGATCTGGATCCTGACAGACGGCCCGCGGGTAGTCAGCTTCTCTTTTACGATCCGAGCGTGTGGGAGCGCTATGGACCGCAAATTCTTGCGGCCATTGCGATTATTCTGCTCCAGTCGAGCACCATCGCAGCGCTTATAGTCTTGGAGCGCCGTCGCCGGAGAAGCAGCGAGGAGCTCATGCAGCGCAGAATGGAGATGGCCAGGCTGTCTCGTATCGCTCAGCTTGGTGAACTCTCCGGCGCCATCGCGCATGAGCTGAACCAACCTCTTACATCCATACTCGCGAATGCAGAGGCAGGCTCAGCGCTCCTCACTCAAATCCAGCCAGATCTGACCGAAATCGGCGAGGTACTGCAAGATATCGCGGAGGATAACAGGCGCGCCGCAGATATCATAGTCAATCTGCGGCGTCTCATGGCCAATGATAGCGGCGGGCTGAAACGCGCGGATCTAAACGATGTCGCGCGCTCGACCATGCGGCTTATCTCGAACGAAATGGTCGCTCGTGGGGTGGACGTGGCGTTGCGCTTGTCGGACGAAATGCTCATCGTGGAAGCTGACGTGCAACAGCTTCAGCAGGTGCTCCTTAATCTCGTACTAAATGCGGCCGACGCGATGGCGGATCAACAGACGCGAAAGATGATCATCACCACAGAGCTGGATCCGAACAACCGGCGCCTTCTGACGGTGTCAGACAATGGTCCTGGTTTGCCTGACGCGCTGACCGATGACCCCTTCAAGCCATTCGCAACATCAAAGTCACAAGGGATGGGACTGGGACTTTCAATCAGCCAGAACATCGCAGAGGCGCATGGCGGCGAGTTGCGCTTCACCCGAAGCACGAAGGAGGGGGCTTGTGTTGAGCTGGCCTTGCCTGCGCCTTGACCCGACAACTGCAAGAGACTTTCCGTGTTCACATCGTGGATGATGATGACAGTGTGCGCCGTGCGCTCAGTCGCTTACTGAGGAGTACCGGTGTTGACGTCCAAGCGCATTCGAGTGGCGAGGAGCTACTGAAAGAATTTTCGCCCCAGCCCCCTGCCTGCGCGATAGTCGACATGTACCTCCCGAAGATGAATGGCTTTGAATTAAAAAAGCGAATCGCGGCGATTGCTCCAAGTCTCCCAGTGATCTTCCTTACCGGCCGTGGCGATATCGAAATGGGTGTGCAAGCTATGAAGGAAGGCGCGTTTGATTTTCTCACGAAGCCCGTAAATCCACAACTACTCCGTACGGCTATTGCTGCCGCCGAAAAACTTGTTGCCGAGAGCGAATCGTCCACGCGTGACGCGGCTCGCTACGAAGAGCGGCTGAAAAACCTCACTAGGCGTGAGGCTCAAGTGATGGAAGCAGTCGTTGCCGGCGATCTGAACAAGCAAATCGCGCATGATCTTGGTCTGGCGGAGAAAACTGTCAAAGTCCATAGGGCGCGGGTCATGAAGAAGATGGGTGTGCGCAGCATCGCGCACCTCGTTCGAGTATGTGTTACGAAGCAGATTGATCAATCCTGACGTAGGCCTTGAGGCCAACTAGTCAGGCAGATCACGAGTCTCATAGACTCGGACAATGGACGCTAAAACCGCAACCACCCTGATTGTCGAAGATGATGCCGCTGTAAGTCGGGCACTTTCGCGCGCAGTGCGGTCCTTCGGATTCGATGTCGCCGTCTTTGGAGACGGTGAAGCAGTGCTTGCGAGCGAAATAGAGCATGGCACGGCGCTTCTGCTGCTCGACCTGCACCTTCCAGGCATTGCGGGCGCGGAGCTGATCAGTGAACTCCTCCTCCGCGCGCCTCAACTTCGCATTGTCGTGATGACGGGCCGCGACATCACGGGGGCTAGAGAGGCCTGCCTCGCGGCGGGGGCCATATCCTACATCAACAAGCCGATTTCTCGATCCGATCTCGCAGCGCTGCTTGCAGGCTGAGGTGAAAAGCGAGGGAGCGGAGTAGGTACTTGGTCCAACTATGCAGACTACGCGAGGAAAGCGAACTTCCCTACATGACACCGTCTTTTCCGGGACCTTTATCGAGTTCGTTTTCAAGCTACAGGCGGCGCCAGAAGTATTTATATGAAAGGGAGACACTTATGTCACCGAGACTTCAAGTACGTTTACTTTTAATGGCCGTGATCTCCTTTGGGATATCAAACGGTCAGGTCGTTGCCCAGGAATCACAGGCGACTGAAACTGAGACTTCGTCGAACTCCACTGCGAAGCCGAACATTCTCGTCATCTGGGGCGATGATGTCGGCCAATCTAACATTTCCGCATACACGCGGGGGCTGATGGGCTACGAGACGCCTAACATCGACCGGATCGCCAAAGAGGGTATGATCTTCACCGACTACTACGGTGAACAATCCTGCACCGCCGGCCGCTCCTCCTTCATCATGGGCCAGTCAGTATTCCGCACTGGCCTGTCCAAAGTGGGTCTCCCCGGCGCACAGGAGGGGATGCAGGTCGAAGATCCAACCATCGCGGGCCTGCTCAAGGCCGAGGGCTACGCTACCGGCCAGTTCGGCAAGAACCACCTCGGCGACCGCGACGAGCACCTACCGACCAACCATGGATTCGATGAGTTCTTCGGCAACCTCTACCACCTCAACGCCGAGGAAGAGCCCGAGAACGAGGACTACCCGGCCGACATGATGATCGGAGACGGACAGACTTTCCGGGAAGCCTTCGGTCCTCGTGGCGTCATCCATTCCTACGCTGACGGTGAAATCGAGGATACCGGACCGCTCACGAAGGCGCGTATGGAAACCGTGGATGACGAGACCACCGCTGCGGCGATCGACTTCATTGAACGCGCACATGAGCAGGGTACGCCTTGGTTCGTGTGGTGGAGCGGCACCCGCATGCACTTCCGCACGCACGTCAGTGAAGAGAACCGGGCACTGGCCAACGAGATCGTCGGCAAACCGGTCGACGAATATACAGCCGGCATGCTCGAGCATGACGCTGATATCGGCGTGTTCCTCGACAAGCTCGATGAGCTTGGTATCGCCGACAACACGATCGTCTTCTACTCCACCGACAACGGCCCGCATATGAACACTTGGCCGGATGCGGGGATGACGCCCTTCTGGGGTGAAAAGAACACCAACTGGGAAGGCGCCTGGCGTGTGCCCGCGATGGTGCGCTGGCCGGGTCATATCCCCGAGGATGAGGTCGTCAACGAGATCGTCCACCACATGGACTGGCTGCCGACCTTCCTTGCCGCCGCCGGGAACGAAACGATCAAGGACGACCTGCTCGACGGCATCACTGTCGCCGAAGTTGGCGAGGGTCGTGACTACAAGGTCCACCTCGACGGCTACAACATCCTGCCATTGCTGACCGGTGAAACCGAGGAGAGCCCCCGAAAGGAGATCTTCTACTTCTCCGATGATGGCGACCTGATGGCTCTGCGCTATGCCGATTGGAAGATCACCTTCCTGGAGCAAAAGGCTTGGAGCACTTTCCGCGCCTGGATCGAGCCGCTGACGCCGCTACGCACGCCGCTGATCTTCAACCTGCGCCGCGATCCCTACGAGCGTGGCTACCGGACCTCGAACACCTACTACGATTGGATGCTCGACCACGCCTATATGCTGGTGCCTGCACAGTCCTACGTGGCGAACTTCCTCGAAACCTTCCAGGAATTCCCGCCACGTCAAGAAGCGGCCTCCTTCAGCCTCGACAAGGTTATGGAGAAGCTCTCGCAAGCGGGCGGCACTCAATGACCGCGGGCCTGTAAGGATTGAAAAGACCGGCCCTGTGCAACAAGCGCAGGGCCGGTCCCAATTCCACCACCTCGAACCTTTCCGAAAGGTCGTTTCCCATGCGCCTGCTCACAGCTACTACCTGCCTGACGCTTTTGGCCGTTGCAGCGTACGCCGACCCGCTGCCATCCTGGAATAACACCGAGGCAAAGGCGACCATCATCGAGTTTGTGGATACGGTCACCGACCCCGCCTCAGAGGACTTCGTTCCTCAAGCTGACCGCATTGCCACGTTCGACAACGACGGCTGCCTCTGGGCCGAGCAGCCGGTCTACTTCCAGCTTCTCTACGCCATCGACGTGCTGAAGGAGAAGGCTGCGAGCGACCCTTCGATCCTGACCTCGGATGCGCTCAAGGCAGGCGCCGAGGGCGACGTCGAGGGCATCCTCGCCAGCGGGATGGAGGGCTTGCTGGAGGTGATCAACGTCTCGCACTCCGGCCTGACCGTGGACGAGTTCCAGAGCGATGCGCATGACTGGCTGTCGACGGCCTCGCATCCGACGACGGACAAGCCATATATCGAGATGATCTACCAGCCGATGCTCGAGCTGCTCAGCTACCTGCGCGACGAGGGGTTCAGCACCTACATCGTCTCGGGCGGGGGCATCGACTTCATTCGCGCCTTCTCGGAAGACACCTACGGCATCCCGCCTTGGCAGGTGGTCGGCACCGAGGGCAACACCGCCTATGAGGTGGTCGATGGCACGCCGATGCTGACCAAGAACGGCGGCGTCACCT